>JANNXP010000227.1:0-16513 GCA_031409615.1 Haliea sp.
CACAAATTCATGCAAAAGGTGGCCGCCGAACTTGGCATTACCCTGCCTGAGGTGGGCACCTATTCCGTTGGCAACATCTTTTGGCCGCAGGATGCTGTTAAGCGCCAGGAGCTGAAGGCCAGTTTTACCGCCGCACTCACCGCCGAAGGGCTCACTGTGCTGGCTTACCGTGACGTTCCGACCCGTGCGGACCACGCCAATCTCGGTCCTGCGGCACGCGACGCCATGCCGTTTATCGAACAAGTCATTGTTGGTGGCGGCACCGGCGACGACCACCGCTTTGACCACGCTTTGTATGTGGCAAGGAAGCGGTTTACGCGCGCAGCCCTGCTGCGTTTCCCGGATGAGCTGGTGTATGTCTGCAGCCTGAACTCGAGAATCATCGTCTACAAAGGGATGTTGACGCCGCTGCAACTGTTCCCGTTCTATCCTGACCTGGAAGATCAAGACTACGAAAGTCATCTCGCCATGGTGCACTCGCGGTTCTCGACGAATACCTTTCCGTCCTGGGACAGAGCGCAGCCCAATCGCTTCATGAGCCATAACGGGGAAATCAATACCCTGCGCGGCAACAAGAATTGGATGACCGCCCGCCAGGGTGATGCCAAGAGTGCACGCTTTGGTGACAAGATCACCGATCTGTTCCCCATCGTGGAGCCAAATTTCTCCGACTCCGGATCCTTCGACAACGTGCTGGAGTTTCTCCTGATGTCGGGTCGCACGCTGCAAGAATCCATCATGATGATGATTCCCGAAGCCTGGCAGTCAGACGTCAACATGCCGCAGGAAAAGCGCGATTTCTATGAATACCATTCTGCGCTGATGGAACCGTGGGACGGCCCTGCCTCCATCGTATTCACCGACGGCCATTACATCGGCGCGGTGCTGGATCGCAACGGCCTGCGCCCATCACGCTATTACCTGACGCATGACGATAAGGTCATCATGGCCTCGGAAGTTGGCGTACTGCCCATCGCGCCGGAAAACGTGAAGGAAAAAGGTCGGCTGCAACCGGGCAAGATGTTCCTGGTGGACTTTTTCGCCGGACGCCTCATTCCGGACGAAGAATTGAAGATGGAGTTCGCCCGGCAGCGGCCGTATGGCGAGTGGCTCAAGGCGCAGAAGCTGGAGTTGTCCGATCTGCCCAAGGAGCACGCCGAACTGCATTACGACCCGGAAACGCTACTGCACCGTATGCAGGCGTTTGGCTACACCATCGAAACCATGCAGTTCATGTTGCTGCCGCTGGTCAGCGAAGCCCGCGATCCGCTGGGGTCAATGGGCAATGACAGCGCGCTGGCCTGCCTGTCTGATAAATCGCGCATGATCTACGACTACTTCAAGCAGTTGTTTGCGCAGGTCACCAATCCGCCCATCGACTCGATTCGCGAGGAAGTGGTGATGTCGCTCACCTGCTTTATCGGGCCTGAGAAAAATTTGCTGGAGACAACGCCGGAACATGTGCATCGGCTGGAGCTGGATCATCCGATCATCTCCAATGATGAACTGACCAACATCAAGAACATTGCACTGGACGGATGGAAATCAAAAACCATAGACATCACCTTTGAAAAGGTAGCCGGTGTCGAAGGCATGCTGGCAGCGCTGAATCGCATCTGCGCTGAAGCCTCGCAGGCGATCATGGATGGCTTTTCATTTATCATCCTGTCTGATCGCAACATCGGCGCCGAGAGAATGGCGCTTAGCTCACTGGTGGCCTGTGGCGCGGTACACCATCATCTGGTTTCACGACTCGAACGCACCCGCATCGGTATCATTCTCGAAACCGGTGAGGCGCGCGAAGTGCATCATCATTGCCTGCTGGTGGGTTACGGCGCCGACGCGATCAACCCCTACCTCGCCTTTGAAGCGGTCTGGCAGGCGCTGCAGGACGGGTTGCTGGACAAGAAAGCCTTTCCCAATACTGCCTCGATTGTCTACGCCTATAAAAAGGCCGTCGCCAAGAGCATGCTCAAAGTGATGGCCAAGATGGGCATCTCTACCCTGCAATCCTACAAAGGCGCGCAGATCTTCGAAGCCGTGGGCCTCGCCGATGACATCATCGAGCGCTGCTTCGTGGGCACCGCCAGTCGTGTGCAGGGCGTGAATTTCGCGGTGCTGTTTGAAGAGATGAAACAGCGTCATGAGATCGGTTATCCGGTGCGCGACCAGCACCTGATTCCAGTGCTGCCGAATCCGGGTGATTTCCATTGGCGCCGTGGCGGGAACAGCCACATGTGGGACCCGGAAACGATCTCCAACCTGCAGGTTGCGACCCGTACCAATGATGAAGATGCCTACTGGAAATTCGCCAACCATGCGAACACGGAGTCCACCCGAGCAGCCACACTACGGGGCCTTATGGAGTTCAAGCAAGGCGTTGAACCCTGCGACATCAGCGAGGTTGAACCGGCAGCATCAATTGTGAAGCGATTTTGTACCGGCGCGATGAGCTTCGGCTCTATCTCGGCTGAGGCGCACGAAACACTGGCCATCGCGATGAACCGCCTGGGCGGAAAATCGAACACCGGGGAAGGTGGGGAGGACGCCGCGCGCTTTAAACCCATGGCCAATGGCGATTCCAAGCGTTCTGCCATCAAGCAGGTTGCATCGGCCCGCTTCGGCGTGACCATCTGGTATCTGGCCAACGCCGACGAACTGCAGATCAAAATTGTACAAGGTGCAAAACCCGGTGAAGGTGGCGAGTTGCCCGGCAATAAAGTTGATCAGGTCATTGCCACATTGCGGCATTCGACGCCTGGCGTGGGTCTGATCAGCCCGCCGCCGCACCATGACATTTATTCGATTGAGGATATTGCCCAGCTCATTCACGATTTGAAGAACGCCAACCCCAAGGCGCGCATCAGCGTCAAACTCGGTTCCGAAATCGGCGTGGGTACGATTGCTGCCGGCGTGACCAAGGCGAAAGCCGATCATCTGGTCATCGCCGGACACGATGGCGGTACCGGTGCCTCGCCACTGACCTCGATCAAGCATGCCGGCCTGCCCTGGGAGCTTGGCATTGCCGAAGTTCATCAAACGCTGGTCAAAAACAACCTGCGCTCGCGCGTGGTGCTGCAGACAGACGGACAGATCAAGACGGGGCGCGATGTCGCCATGGCGCTGCTGCTGGGCGCCGAAGAGATCGGTTTTGCCACGGCGCCACTGGTCACCTTGGGCTGTATCATGATGCGTAAGTGTCACCTGAATACCTGCCCGGTCGGGATCGCCACTCAGGACCCTGAACTGCGCAAGAAATTCGCCGGCAGCCCGGAATACGTGGTGAACTACTTCTTTATGGTGGCCCAGGAACTGCGCCTTATTATGGCCAACCTGGGATTACGCACCATTAACGAAATGGTCGGCCGCGCAGATCTGCTGGAAACACGCCCGGCCATCGACCACTGGAAAGCGCGCGGTCTCGATTTCAGCAAAATCCTCACGCCAGCCGAAATCGTGTACGAGGGCACGCAGGTGTTCAAGACGATCAACCAGGATCACGGGTTGGAAAAGGCGCTCGATAATGTGCTGATCGAACTGGCGCAACCTGCGCTGCTGCGCGGCGAGAAGGTGCGTATCGAACATCCGATCATTAACATCAATCGTGTGGTCGGCACCATGCTCTCCCATGAAGTGGCCAAGGCAACGGACGGCAAGCTGCTGCCCGACGACACCATCCATATCAAGCTCACAGGTACCGCCGGGCAAAGTCTGGGTGCCTGGTTAGCCAAGGGCATTACGCTGGAAGTTGAAGGCGATTGTAACGACTACGTGGGTAAAGGCCTGTCTGGCGGCAAGATCATCGTCTACCCGCCAAAATCCAGCACCTTCAAGGCTGAGGAGAACATTCTCATTGGCAACGTGGTCATGTACGGCGCCACCTCCGGTGAATGCTACTTCCGGGGCATTGCAGCCGAACGTTTTTGTGTGCGCAACAGCGGCGCTACTGCTGTCGTAGAAGGCATTGGCGATCACGGCTGCGAGTACATGACCGGCGGACGCGTGGTGGTGCTGGGCAAGGCGGGCAGAAACTTTGGTGCGGGCATGAGCGGCGGCATCGCCTACGTCTGGAACAAGAGCGGCGACTTCGAGCGTATGTGCAACACCGAGACATTTGCACTGGAGAGTGTAGATTCTCTCGATGACATCAAGGAACTGCGCACCTTACTTGAGCATCACCAGTCCTACACAGGATCTGCCGTGGCGGGACATATTCTGAACAACTGGAAAGCCGAGCTCGCCCGGTTCGTGAAAGTCATGCCGACTGAATACAAGCGCTCGCTTGAAGAAATGGCAGGCGCAACAGTAGTCACCGCAGCAGTCGGTTCCTAGGAAGATTATTGATTATGGGAAAAGTAACCGGATTCAAAGATTACGAGCGAAAAACCGAGCCCTATCGCGATCCTGCGGTGCGGCTCGTTGATTTCAAGGAAATCTATACGCCGCACGACGACGCGCATTTGCAAACTCAGGGTGCGCGCTGCATGGACTGTGGCGTACCGTTCTGCCAGTCAAATAACGGCTGCCCCATCTACAACCTGATTCCCGAGTGGAATGACCTGGTGTACAAGGGGCGGTGGCGCGACGCGCTTGACCGCTTACATATGACCAATAATTTTCCCGAATTTACTGGCCGTGTGTGCCCGGCGCCCTGCGAAGGGGCTTGCGTGCTCGGTATCACGAGCCCGGCGGTGACCATTAAAAATATCGAATGCGCGATTATTGATCGCGGTTTCGACGAGGGTTGGGTAACACCAAAACTGACGGCGGACAGCACTGGCAAAAAAATTGCCATCGTTGGCTCTGGACCGTGCGGCCTGGCCGCTGCGGAGCAGCTAAACACGGCGGGGCATAGCGTCACCGTCTACGAGCGTGCTGACAGGCTGGGAGGACTGCTGATGTACGGCATCCCCAACATGAAACTCGACAAGCACATTATCGAACGGCGCGTGCAGTTGATGCGCGATGCGGGTATTGAGTTTGTCGTCAATGCCGACGTCGGCCGCAATATCGACCCCGCGACACTTATCGCACAGCACGATGCGGTATTGCTCGCCACCGGCGCCACGCTGGCACGTGACCTTCCTATCCCGGGACGCGATGCCAAGGGCGTACATATGGCGATGGAATTCCTGACGGCCAATACACAAAGCCTGCTGGACTCTGGCTTGGAAGATGGCAGTTATATCTCCGCCAAAGACAAGCATGTGATTGTCATCGGCGGCGGCGATACCGGTACCGATTGTATCGGTACCTCCCTGCGCCATGGCTGTAAATCCTTGGTGAATTTTGAGTTGTTGGCGAAACCGCCGCTGGAGCGTGCCGCCAACAATCCCTGGCCGCTGTGGCCCAAAATCTATCGCGTCGATTACGGTCATGCGGAAGCGGCGCAGAAATTTGGCGAAGACCCGCGCGTCTTCTCCATTATGAGCAAGGAATTCCTCAAGGATGCGCAGGGTAACCTCACCGGTATCATCACTGTCAATGTCGATGACAAACTGAAGGAGATTCCCGGCAGCGAAAAGACCTGGGAGGCCGATCTGATTATGCTCTCCATGGGTTTCCTGCAGCCCGAGCACTACATCAACGAGGCGCTCGGCCTGGACACTGATGAACGCGGCAATTTCAGGGCCACCAAGCAGGACTATCGCACCAGCGTGCCCAAGGTGTATGCGGCCGCTGATTGTCGGCGTGGCCAGGACCTGGTCGTCCGCGCGATCAATGAAGGTCGTGAAGCGGCACGCGAAATCGACCGCGACCTGATGGGCAATACCCAACTGCCCTGATGAATGACCAACAGGTTCCGGCTGTAACGCTGCACCTGAGCGCCGTACTCGATGCGGCGTTCGACAAGGCCGGTCTGCGCGATTTCGGCGATGAGGACTTTTTCCAGCCCGTGCAGGCGATGCTGCGATCACTGAACGTTGATGCCAATCTCTCCGCCATCGGTCGCTATGGCCAGTTCACCCGTATCGTCGAGCTGCTGGTCAACCGACTGCGCATCCAGGACTGGTTGCGGCGCTACCCGGCGATACGCGATGAGCAGATTGCGCCACCGGTGGTTATTGCCGGGCTTATGCGCACCGGCACCACGATGCTCCACCGCCTCATGGCCTGTGACCAACGCTTTTATGCACCACTCTGGTACGAGGCGCGCTATCCGGCGCCCCTGCCCGGTTACGCGTTCGAGGGCGAGGATACGCGTATCCCCGTCGCCAAAGAGGAAGTGCGGCAGATGATAGAGGCCAGCCCGGACCTGGCCGCCATTCACCCGCTCGACGCGTGCGCGGCAGACGAGGACGTCATGCTGCTGGAGCACAGCTTTTACAGCACCGTGCCGGAATCTTTTGCGTACCTTCCCGGCTACGCGCGCTGGCTGGAAAGTCACGACAATACACCGGGGTACCACTATCTGCACCGTATGCTGCAGTTCCTGCAGTGGCAGAAAAAGCGCAAGGGACACAGCGCCGACCAGTGGCTGCTCAAAACACCGCACCACCTGCACCATCTGGACATCCTGCTGGAGGTATTTCCCGGCGCCACCGTGATCCAGACGCATCGGGACCCGCTGCAGACCATCCCCTCGCTGTGCAGTATGAATCACACACTGGCCTGCATGGGTAGCGACGCCGTCGATGCACGCGCGCTCGGACGTCACTGGTGCAACAAGTTTGCGCGCAGCCTGGAGCAAGCGATCGAGGTCAGGGCGCAGTACCCGAACCAGTTTATCGATGTGTTGTACACCGCAACTGCGAGCGATCCGGAGGGGACACTCCAGCACATCTATGATCGTCTTGGCCTGACATTGGATGAGCGCACACTGGCGGCGATGGAGCAGTGGCGACAGGACAACCGGCGCGAAGACCGCGAGCCGCACCACTACACCCTGGAGCAGTTCGGCTTCACCCGTGAAGGGCTGGAACGGGACTTTGCCGACTACCGCAGCACCTTCCTGACCTAGCGTAAGGCGTTCACTCATGGCCCATAACAACATCGACAATCCCATCGATACGCCACAGCAGCGCGAGCACGAACTACTGGCATTGACCTACTACCGTCATCCTGAGATTCAGGCGGCCAGGGAAGAGATGCGCAGCTATTGGCTAGCTCTGGCACAACCCAGTGCGGTGATGTTGCGCTGCTTCGAAGCGAGTTTTGACGAGGTCATGTTTGGCGCCGTGATCTGGGCGCTGAACCAGGACCCCTTGTATCCCAAAGTGATAACGATCAGCCGCCTGCCTCACGCTCTCACAGGCGAGGCGATCCCCGGCAGCCGCTGGGGCATCGACAATCCCGACAGCATCTATCGGGTGATACCCATCAGTGGCGACGAGGCTTACTGTATCCACGGTCGCGTCGCCCAACAGCCGCTGGTGGAAAACTACTTTACCCTGTGGAGCCCGGCCATGCAGACGGTGGGTCTGTTGTCCGGCAAAGAATTACAGATCGATGCTGACGGCCGATTTGTCATCAGCGTGGACAGCGCACCCGCCAATGGGCGCGCCAACCACATCCAGAGCTGCGCCGAGGCTCATGAGTTCTACATTCGCGATGTCATTCTCGACTGGGACGCGGACCGTGCCAACGAACTGACCATCGAACGACTGGGTGCTACGCCGTCACGCCCCCCTTTTACCAAGCGCGAGCAACTCGATCGCATCAAGGCCTATATGCACAAGTGGGCAACGAATACCACGCGCTGGAACCAACAGGCGCTGGGCCGGCCGGTCAACGCGTTCGACTTTGTCATCGACCGCGACAGCGACGGTGCGCTGCGCGACCAGATCTACATCATGGGCCACTTCGCGCTACCGGATGAAAACACGGCGCTGGTGCTGGACGTGGACATGGGCGGCGCGGACTACTTTATCGCGCCGATCACCAATGTCTGGGGCACCACGAATGACATCGTGACCCGCAACGGTTGCCTGAACAAACACCAGGCACTGCCCAACGACGACGGCAGTTACACGTTTGTCCTCGCGCTGCGTGATCCGGCCGTGCACAACTGGCTGGACCCCACCGATATGCCCGAGGGCATCCTCACCCTGCGTTGGGCAGAATTCATTGGTGGCAAACCCACTGCCAGTTTTGGCGTGAGGTCGCAACTCGCGCAATTGGATGACCTCACGCACGTGCTGCCACGGGGTTGTAGCAGAACATCGGCGCAGGATCGCAAACGACAATTGACCGCGCGCGCCAGCAGTTATGCCTGGCGTCTGGCGCAGGAGGACACGGCATGACAGCGATCGCGGAAACCGTCTGGTTGATTACCGGCTGCTCCACCGGCTTCGGGCGGGAGATCGCTCATTGCGCATTACAACACGGCGCACGAGTGGCGGTAACCGCACGGCGCAGGGACGCGGTCGCCGATCTCTGTGAGCGCTTTCCCGATCGCGCACTGGCGCTTGAGTTGGACATCACGAACCAGCAGCAGCGCGAACACGCATTTCAAACTACCCGGGACCACTTCGGTCAACTGGATGTGCTGGTGAACAACGCCGGTTACGGCTACGTGGCCGCCATCGAGGAAGGAGACGAAGCCGAGTTTCGCGCGATGTTCGAAACCAATTTTTTCGCGACCCTGGCCATGACGCGACTGGTACTGCCCTACTTTCGGGAGCGGCGCTGCGGCCGCATCATCAACAATTCCTCGCAGGCCGGCCTGATGGCGAACCCGGGTACCGGTTTTTACAGTGCCTCCAAGCACGCGCTGGAGGGCGTGATGGAAGCGCTGACCAAGGAAGTGGCGCCGCTGGGTATCGACGTGGTGACCGTACAACCCGGTGCCTTTCGCACCGACTGGGCCGGCCGCTCCATGCAACGCAACGGGCAGCGCATCTCCGACTACGCGGACATTGTCGGCAGCCGCCTGGACATGATCGCCGCTATCGATGGTCTACAACCCGGCGACCCGGTGCGCGCGGCGCAAATCTTTGTGCAACTGGGCACTATGGATAAGCCACCGGCGCAGCTGGTACTCGGCACAGGGCTTTTGCAATCCTATCGGGACAAACTCACGACCATTCAGGAGCGCCTGCAGACGTGGGAGTCGGTGTCAGTGTCGGCGGAATTTCCGAGTTAGCCACGCAGACCATTGCGGGCGACAGGCGGTAACGTATTTATTATTCGGCACGCACCTGCTGCAACACGATAACCAAGGGTTCGGGGCCGGATGCAGCCAGTGGCAGATCGACGACAAGGCCGTGCCCAATATCTCGCCATGATAATGGTTCACCGTCCATCGCCTGCACCTGCGTGGTGGCAGTTGCACGAACATCAGTCAGAGTGACCGCTCCCGAGGCGTTGGCCAGGAACGCGTAAACAGTATCACCGCGTGTGGTGTAACGAACGGGTTGACCCTCGGCAGTCGCAATTCCTGCATGCACCCATGGTCGTGTGCCGGCGATGGCATCCCGGTTAGGAGTAACCCACTGCGCCAGCCAGTCGAGCCGGGCAAGCTGCTCATCGGGAATGGCGGCGTCGATGCCGCGCGGTCCAACATTGAGCAACAGGTTCCCGCCTTTGGCCACGATATCGGTCAACAGCCACAGCAGCTCGTCGTGCGCGATAAAGTCCTGCGGGCGGGAGCAAGCGTTATAGCCGAAGCTGCGGTCCATGCCGCGCACACATTCCCACGGGTGCTGCGGCGCGTCCTGGAAGGTTACGTACTCAGGCGTGCGGTAGTCAAAGTGCGGTGGCAGTGGCGGCACCAGACCGCCGTCACGCTTAGCCTGACGCCGGGATAGGGCGTCGATGGCACGGCGCACCAGCGCGAACCGGGTAGCGCCAAGGAGGGGATGCCACGGCACCCAGCGGTCGTTAACGATACCGTCCGGCACCTGTTGGTAATACCACTCAAGGAGCGGCCAGAGCTGCCCGGCTCGCGCTGGCCAGGCCACGTCATTCCACAGCACGCTGGGTTGGTAGCGGGCAATCAGCTCGCGCACCTGGGCCTCGGCATAGGCTGGATAAGCCCCGCGGGGAATCGCCGCGAGCACATCGGCCATCGAGCCAATGGGCCGGGTGTTGAAGGTCCAGTCGAAGCCGCCGCAGTAATAAAGACCGAAACGCATGCCCGCGGCGCGTACTGCCTCGCTCATTTCGCCGACGACATCGCGCCGGCAATGCCAGCCCGGTCGATGTGGGTTGGGGACATCCGTTGGCCACAGGCAGTAGCCGTCCGAGTGCTTCGCCACGAACACGACATATCGAGCACCCGTAGCCGCAAAGCGCGCCGCCCAGGCCTGCGGATCCCACTGCTCCAGGGCCGCCTCCCAATCGGCAGCGAACAGCGCGTAGGGACGCGCGCCATACGTTTGCCGATGATGCTGAGCTGCGGGGCTGCCCGAAAAACGCAAGGAGTTCTCGTACCACTCGGCATACGGTGACCAGGCGAGTGCATCGGTGCGACTCGATTGCAGCAACTCGCCGATGTCGGCATCGACCGGCGCGAACGCGGGGATAGATGCCGGCGTCCAGTGCACGAATATTCCCAGCTTCGCGTCGCTCCACCAGCCCGGGACCCGGTGACGGCGCAGTGCCTGGAGCTGGGTGCTTTTTAACGGCATGCTCTGCCCTCAACTTATGTCGCGTTGCTGCGGCTACCGACCCGGTTACTCCGCCAGTCCGCCAGTCGCTGACAAGCGGGCGGAACTAATCGAGACGAGGCAATATTAAACAACAAGGGATCCAATGCGCGGGCAATTCAGTACAAAAAGTCACACATTACCCAATATATGGCCAATATGGTGGAATTTATGGGTTTTTCTAATATCTTAACTATTTGATTATGTTTAATATTCTACCCTATAGTATGTGGCCAAAGTAGTGGCCAAAAAACCGGCCAAAATTATGGAAAAAACAGAGAATATCGCGCTGATGGAGCCGATGAAAATCTCCTCGGGATCTGCCGATTATATGCAATTGGTCGATCTTGCTATGGAGCTCGCCAGTAAGTCGGAAGGATTTAAGCGCAGCATGCCTACGGGGACAGTAAGCGCTTTGTCAGATCTGGTTCGATCCATGAACTGTTATTACAGCAATCTCATCGAGGGTCACGATACCCACCCTGTGGACATAGAGCGAGCGCTGCACAACGACTACAGCGAGAATGCCGAGAAGCGCGACCTGCAGTTAGAAGCCAGGGCCCATATTGAAGTCCAGCAATGGATCGATACCGGGGGGTTAGCTGGGAGGGCAGTATCGATGGATGGCCTGCTGGAAACGCATAGACGCTTCTGCGAGCGATTGCCACAGCAGATGCTATGGGTAGAAAACGCTCGAACCGCAGAGCGACTAGCAGTCATCCCGGGCGAGCTGCGCAGGCAAAACGTCGAAGTCGGACGTCATGTCGCCATCAGCCCGGGAGCTGTACCGCGCTTTCTGGAACACTTTCAGAGATCCTATTTCGGTTTGGGTAAAACAGAAACTCTCATTTCCCTGGCTGCAGCTCATCATCGCTTGTTGTGGATTCACCCTTTTATGGATGGCAATGGCCGTGTGGCGCGCTTGATGTCTCATGCGGTGTTATTGGATGTGCTGGACACGGGTGGCGTCTGGTCAGTGGCGCGCGGGCTAGCCAGGTCTTCACAAGAGTACAAAGCCAGGCTGCAGGACTGTGATTCTGCACAGCGCGGCGATCTCGACGGGCGTGGCAATTTGAGCGAGTCGGCGTTACTGAGCTTCACACGATACTTTTTAAACACATGTATAGACCAGGTCGACTTTATGGAAAGCCTGGTTCGCCCGGATAAAATACGCAGCCGAATTCTTGGCTGGTGCAAAGCGCAGGTCGAAGGTGGCAATTTGCCCAAGCAGTCCCCAGCGCTGTTAGAGGCAGTACTGTACAAGGGCCAGGTAAAGAGGAGGGAGTTGCCAGACCTGCTACAGGTGGCTCGGCGCACCGCAACACGAGTCGTATCCGACGTATTAGCGAGCGGAATTTTGGCCTCTGACAGCACAAGATCTCCCTTAAGAATTGCTTTCCCCGCAAGGTTGGCGCCGGACATTCTGCCTGGATTGTTTCCTGAAGTTCGTGGACTATCCGCGCAAAGGATCAACCATTGAGCGTGTCCTAAGCCCATCTGACTTCCGACTTTTTGCCTAAAAAAAGGGCTATTTTTTAGGTTAGAATAGGCATCGATGTGTTGCTTCGCGGCATTGTCTACTTTTTTATCAACTCACTATCAATTGGATTGCGTATGCGCAACAAGAGCTGTTTAAGTCTATTCACAGTCATTTTCCTATTTGTGCAGGGCGCTGCATTCGCCGCGACACCACTGATAACGCCCGAGGAGGCAGCACTGCCAGCGGCGACTGGCGAATCGCTGACACGCGGTATCTCACGGGGGCCAGGTGTCGAGCTGGTCTCCCCCAATGAGGATTTTGGGCCGGTGAAAGCACCCTTCGAGTTGAAGGTTGCCTTTGCGCCACGCGGCGGCAGTAAAATTGATCCGGCCAGCGTGAAAGTGGTGTATCTGAAATCTCCTTTTATTGATTTGACACCCAGGCTACAGAGCGCGATTACGGAAGCCGGTATTGTTCTTCCTGACGCAGGTGTTCCGGTCGGGGAGCATGCCCTGAAAATTACGGTGCTGGACACCGATGGCCGCGAAACCAATTCGATAGTACGGCTGGTCGTTGCGCAGTGATAGTGTGCCCGTATTGTTTAAGTGAGGTCGACGAGGCTGCAGTGGTCTGTAAAACCTGCACCCGGGATCTGTACTTATTCAAACCGATGATGGCCCGCATCGCTGAATTGGAAACACAGGTGATCGAGCTGTCCTCGCGACAGACGATCAGTGAACACACGGATGAGCTGGTTGAACGCGGCTCCGAGGCCCTCAATCGAGCCGCCGCCAATCTGCCAAATTTTACTGGCGACGTTGCTCGCTTCATTCTGGCGCCACTGATTCTGCTATTGGTCGCACACACGCTGATTACCGTTGTGTATGATTTGAATGTCATTTACCTGCGCCTGATTTCAATGCTGGTGCCCTTGCCATTTGGCTTCTGGCTATTTCGGGATGAGCCCAGAACGCTGCTGCCCTGGTTTATCGGTACGGCTTTTTTAGCGGTGGCATCGGTTATTGGCATGAGTGCCATTATTGGGGTAGTGGATCAAACACCGATCCTTCCGCGCAATGGGTTTGAATGGCGTGAGCTGCTGGAGTATTCCGCCAGTATTGCGTTTAGTTTTTTAACCGGCATGTTGATCAGTCGGGTGACCGAGGGCAACGTCAACCCACACAACCTGCACGCACTCTCCACCAATTTTAAAATGATTGGCGGCTCTATCGCAGCCATTTTTACCACTGTTGTGTCAATTTATACCGGTTTGAAAGGCGTGGCAGGTTGAACCTTGATGCTACACAACTTGTCCAACCTTCCACGGTCAATGTAGGATAAATCGAGTTTATGTTTACTCCAGTGCGAACTTTTTTCATATCGATTACGATGGGCTTTTTGACGCTGACGCAGGTGCAATTTGCGCATGCAGCACGCCATGCGTTGCTGATTGGCAATGACAGTTATCTGGAAGTTCCTGCTTTGCGCAATGCGCGAGCGGATGCCGAGACCATGGGTGCGGCACTACAGAAGGCCGGTTATGAAGTCACCGTAATGAAAGATCGGAATCTCAAAGAAATGAAGGACGATGTGCGCGAGTTCAAGTCACACATCAAAGGCGGCGACGAGGTATTTTTCTTTTACTCCGGCCATGGCGTACAAATAGAGGCGATGAATTATCTGCTGCCGGTAGACGTGCGGGCGGACAGCGAAGATCAGGTGCGCGATGATGCACTGGCCTTGTCTGCTGTGTTAAGTGATTTGCGTACGCAAAAACCCGCTCTCACCCTGGCCGTCGTGGATGCCTGCAGAGACAACCCCTTTAAGGGCACGGGGCGGGCAATCGGCGGGAGAGGATTAACCGGCGTGGGCGGCGCCAATGGCCAGATGGTGATTTACTCGGCGGGCGAAGGGCAACAGGCGTTGGATCGGCTGAGTGAGGGTGACCCGGTCAAAAACGGCTTGTTTACCCGCGTATTCATGAAAGAAATGGAACGCCCTGGAGTTCCCATTGATCAGGTAGCAAGGCAGGTCAGGGCTGAAGTAAACCGCCAGGCGCTTACCGTCAAGCATGAACAGGTACCTGCGATTTACGACCAGGTGATTGGACAGTTCTATTTCTATGCGCAGAATGAGGCCAGTGTGGATGAAGTTGAACTGGTGTTCTGGACGAGTATCAAGGACAGCAGCGACCCGGCTGAACTCAAAGCCTATCTGGAGAAATACCCCGATGGACAGTTTTCCGGCCTGGCCGGGGCGCGGATTAACCGTCTCGAGCAGGATCAGGTGAGCGCTGACAAAGTGCCTGTATCCAAGTCCGCCCAACCGGCAATCCAAGATGATACAAAAGCACCGCCCATTGCTGCTCCTGTCACGCAGGAAGCTGCTGCAACGCCTGAACCGGCCGCTCCTCCCGCAGAAGAGATCAAACCCCCTATCGTAGAACCTGAGACAAAATCAGCGCCGGAAACTGCGCTGTCGCCAACTCCTGACGTTGCAATTCCCGCTGCCGTAGCAGAGCAGAGTCCTGACGCAGCAACCGAGGTCAAAGCACCTAATCAAGTAGAGGCTTCCACAAATCCCGCACCGGAGAAGCCGCAGTCACCGCCAGAGCCCGTTGCGGAAGAACAGCCCCCATTGGCCGAAATTACACCGGCTCGCAATGCAAGAAAGCAAGAGCCCGCTCAATTGGAAGCTGCACCAACGCACGTTGTGCCTGGCCCGGGAGAGCAGCCCACAATCAGTTCCACAGCTCCAGGAGAGAGCCAAGCTCAACCAACCCCAACTCAATAGCATCGATCGGACCGCTGGGCTACTCGCCCGCTCAGGGTGCCCGCGATCCGCGGTCGCGCTGAATTTCCAGTAGCACCGTGGTAATGGCGAGGACCACCGGACCGAGGATGAGCCCGGCAGCGCCAAACACCAGCAATCCGCCAGCCATCGACAGAAAGGCGAGCACCGTGTGCAGATGCAGGCGTTTGCCCACCAGCAGCGGACGCAGCAAATTGTCACTTGTGCCGACGACGAATATGCCCCACAGCACCAGAATTATTGCTTTTTCCCAGCTTCCGTCCAGCGCCAGATACAGTGCCGCCGGGATCCATACAACGACAGCGCCCACCACCGGAATCACAGCCGCTACGGCCATCACCACGCCCCATAGCAGCGGTGCCGAAAGCCCCAGCCACCAGAACATCAATCCGCCCAGTAAGCCCTGTACCGAGGAGACCGCCAGCACACCGTAAATGGTGGCATCGATGGTATTACCGATCCGCTCAAACAAGTGGTCCATTTCATCGTCTGAAAATGGTGATATTGTGCGCAGCATACTGAGTGCGGCTTGACGGTCACGGAGAAAGAAGAACAACAGATAGAACGTAAGGAATAGGCCAATCAGCTGCAACACAGAACCCTTCAAAAAGGCACCCGCAGTTTCGCTCAACCATGTCTCCAGGGTACGCGCGGTACCAGAAAAATCTATCTGCCGATCGATCTCCTGCTGCAGCGCCATCACCCGGGGATAGGCCTGAAACTGCCGCAGCCACTCGCCACTCGTCAGCTTCGTCTCGACAAGTTGCACACCACGCGTGGCCTCCATCATGACTTGTTGTGTGAGTAGCGTCGCCAGCGATATGACCAGCAGCGCAATTATCAGCACGGATAGAAACGCGGCGAGGCCGGGTCGCTTCAGTCTCGATTCGATCAGGCTCTGCAACGGCAGGAACACCACGGCCAATGCAAGCGCTGCCGTTATGGAGGGAAAGAATGGCGTCATCAGGCGATAGCATATGTAGATGCCAAAGCCAGTAGCCGTCAGCCGCATAACACTGCGCAACTCGTGGCGTACCCGCCACTCACGTCGCGGTGGTGGCGTGACCTTTATCGGCGGAAAGTCTGCGCGGTTCATGGAGTTAGCTCCGATTCATCGCGCTCACGGTATAGCGTGTAACGCCATTGGTCTGTGCGCCATCGCACTGATGAGGCAAGCCGGCAATTCTTGGCACATGCCTTAGCGTACGCCACCGCACAGACCAATGCGTCGCTGGCCGTTAGTGTGTATGCCTTGCGATCAACAGTGAGAAAAAACATGGAGCAATCCGTGGTCAGGGTGCCGTTAGCCGATGAAGCCCCGATGTCCAGCAGGTACGCCTGTCGGCTTTGTAAGGGCGAAACATACCGGGTAAAGCGTCGCAACGTCGACCTGCTTATCAGTCGCGGCTATCTGGTTCACCGCTATCAATGCGCTGCATTCAAATGCAAGTGGTCAGGCCTCTTCCACCCGACCCGACCGGCGAAACCCAAGCCAGGTTCACTTAAGGAACCGAGGCCCGGTGATATTTCATGCGACTGATGACTATCGAACATGACAAGGCGGGATATCTCGCTGACTTCATTCTGTACCCCCTGGCCATAGTGGGTCTGTTGTTTCTGCTGGCGGTCTTAG
>JANNXP010000228.1:0-22320 GCA_031409615.1 Haliea sp.
CACATTCTGCAGGAAGCGTCGATCGTGAGTGATGAGGATGATGGCGCCGGGGAAATTGCGCAGTTGTTCTTCCAGCCAGCGTATGGCGGGGATGTCCAGGTGATTGGTTGGCTCATCCAGTAACAGGATATCCGGCTGGCTAACCAGTGCTTGCGCCAGGGCAACCCGGCGCCGCCAGCCGCCGGAAAGCTCGCTCATGGTGGCTTCCGCCGGGAGTTGCAACTGGCTGATGGTGGTGTCGACGCGCAGTTGCAATTGCCAGCCATCGGCGGCTTCCAGCTGTTGCTGCACCCGCGACAGAAGCGCCATATCCGCCGGCGGGTCGGCCTGTATCAAGTGGTGGTACTCACTGAGCAGGCGCCCGGCGTCGGCAAGGCCTGAGGCGACCGCGTCATAGACAGTGAGCTGATCGGCCTCGGGCAGGGTTTGCTGCAGGCGCGCGATGCGCACTCCGGGCCGCACCCAGCGCTCCCCGGAGTCAGGTGTCAGTTCCCCGGCCAGCACCTTGAGTAAGGTGGTCTTGCCGGCGCCATTGCGCCCCAGCAAGCCCAGTTTTTCGCCGCGGGTGATGCTCAGGCTTACCTTGTCCAGCAGCACCTGGGTGCCGTATTGCAGATGTACTGTGTCCAGTCGTAGTAAAGGCATGGGATACGGTAGTGAGTTGATGGACGCGCATTCTACGCCAGCCAGCTACGCGCTGGCCACATTCGGGCAACCGGTATAAAGTTGTGCCCGCAGCAGCGAAAAGCCCACCCTGACCATCAGGGTAGTTCGTTGTTGGGGAGAATGGGATGTATAGAGTACTGGTCTTGTTGATGCTTATGGCTACCACGCACGCGTGGGGCCAGGTTGCGTCACCGGACGTGACCGTGGCGCAGCTGGATGCGGCCGTCGCAAATGCCACCACAAGCCTGCCTGAGGATGACCCAAAGCGGGTTTCGCTACTGAAGTCCTACGCGGACACGCGCGCTGCCCTGTCCGGCTTCGAGCAGTTCAATCAACAACTCAAAGGCTTTGCCCAGTCTCGGGCTAGCGCGGTGAAGGAGGCTCAGGCGATAGAGGCTAGTCTGGCCAAATCGCATAACAAACCGGAACAAGATTACAAGGATGTGCAATCCTCCTCTCTCCCCGAGTTGGAGCAAATGATCCAGCTCGGCAAAACGGAGCTGGATGCCAAAAGAGCCCAGTTGGAAGAAACCAAGTCTGCCATTGATGCGATGCCCCAGCGTCCCGGGGAAATCCGAGCGCGTGTGACTGAACTGTCTCGCCTCGCCGCAGAGTTGAAGGCACAGCTTGGATTGATGAACAAAAAGGCCTCTAGCGGCAGCAAGGAGGAGGCACAGTTGTGGCTAGCACTTGCGCAATCTGCCAGCGTTAAAGCGGAAAAGGCGGCGCTCGAAGAAGAATTGCTCAGCCAGCCGATGCGCCTGGAATTGCTTAAGGTGCAGCTAGATCAGTTAAGTTACGAAGTCGCAGAACAGGAAAAGCGCACGCGGGCAATGGAGCTGCGTGCCGGCGAATTGCGCCAGGGTGAAGCCTTCCAGGCGCAAGCAGCCGCAGATCTGGTGTTGGCCGAAATGCAGGGTAAGCACCCACTGATCCGGCAACTTGCAGATATCAATGCCGAGCTGACCAAAACGTTTAGCCAGCTTAGCGAGAATATTGAAAAGACAGAGCATCAGGGCGAACTTATTCGTGGCAAGGCAGAAAAGTTTGAAACAGACCTAACCTCTATCGAGCAGAAGCTGGAACTTCTCGGGATGAGTTCCGCCGTCGGCAGGATTCTGCGCGAACGTCAGGCACAGCTGCCGGAAAAGCGTGAGTTA
This sequence comes from Haliea sp., assembly GCA_031409615.1. Taxonomy (GTDB): domain Bacteria; phylum Pseudomonadota; class Gammaproteobacteria; order Pseudomonadales; family Halieaceae; genus Marimicrobium. The sequence goes on from JANNXP010000228.1 coordinate 1,827, forward strand.
GCGAACAAGATTGCTGCCAATGAAGACGCCATCAGGGATTCCAGCCTGCGACAGGTTGATCTTGAGGAAGAGCGTCGCCAGTTGCGCAACCGAACAGAATATGTCAAGCAGCTTACTCAGGGTATCGAGCCGTATGTCGCGGAGCAGATCAGTACTGACCTTGTAGAGTTGGTGCGTAGTCGCCGTGACTTGATACGAAAGGCGGTGGAGCTGGAAAATACCTATGCTCAGGAACTGGGCAACCTCGATTTTACGCTACGCAGGTATTCCGAGGCAGTAGAAGCCTATCGCGATTTTATCTCAGAACGATTGCTGTGGATTCCCACGCGTGACAAGTTGGGATTATTCCATGGTGAGGGGGTAGGCCTGTTTGAGCAAGTTCGAGAAGTCTTCGCTCCAGCTCGATGGCGGACTGTGTTACAGAGCATACCGGCAGAAATTCTGGCGCGACCGGCAATCGGCGTGCTCCTGCTGCTGGTGCTCATCCTGGTTTACCGTGGGCCTAGACTCAAGCAGCAATTGGTTGACACCTCAAAGCACGTTGGATTCGTCCGTTCCGATACGTTTGTCAGCACCTTGCAGGCCCTGGGTTATACCCTGTTGTTGTCACTGAAGTGGCCGCTACTGCTGTTGTCAGTCGCCTGGTTATTTCAGATGCAGGATAAGGAATCCGAATTGGCCACGGCACTTTATGTACCTTCGTTACGTACGGCGTTCTATTTCTGGGGTCTGGAGTTCCTGCGCATCGCTGTATTGCCCAATGGTCTGATGAACATACATTTTCGCTGGGACACCAGCCTTGTCTCACTCATCGGGCGGCGAATTGTCAGTCTCGAACTGACGCTTCTCCCCGCCGCATTTCTGGTCGGCTTCTTCCTGAGTCTTTATCCCAGGGAAGTTGGTGGGTCATTGGGTACGATAGCGGTCGTTCTGGTGTTGTGCTCTATGGCGTATTTCTTTTACCGCCTTCCCGAGTTTATGCAGAGTAAAATGCAGAGTTTGTTGCGCGCCTCGGCGATCACGGAACAGCCATTGTGGAGTACATTGACCCGTAAGCTGCTGTTTTGGATTCCCATCGTGGGTATCCTCGGCGTATTGTTCGGATACACCTTCACCGCAATTGAAATAGCGTTTCTGCTAGTTCGGACCCTCGTGCTACTTGCCTGTATTCTGCTTCTTCATGAACTGGGTCTGCGCTGGCTGGGCATGACGCGGCGTCGAATGGCTTTCAATGTAAGTCAGGAAAAGATCAAAGTCAGCAACGATGATGATGGGATCAGTCCCGAGAATGAGATTCTGGAGAATGATCCTGAACTTCTCAACGATGAGGGTACCAAGTTGCTGAACCTTCTCACCTTGTTTGGTGGGTTATTGGGTGTGGCATGGATCTGGGCTGAGATCTTTCCGGCGCTGCGTATATTGGACTCGGTCAATCTGTGGCATCAGATGGCAGTGATTGATGGGCGGGAAGTCGCCGACCCAGTCACGCTCGCTGACCTGATTAGTGCTGTGACAATTGCAGGTGTGGGCTGGGTGTTACTCAGCCGAATTCCCAATCTGCTGGAAATATTTCTGCGCCAAAAGGCGAAGGTGCATGCGGCCTCCGCCTATGCGTTGACGCGCGTGTTCCAGTACATATCAACCACGCTGCTAGTGGTTTTTGTAGTGGGTTTTTTGGGCGGCAGTTGGTCATCCATGCAGTGGGCGGTCGCTGCCCTGAGCGTGGGTATCGGCTTTGGATTGCAGGAGATCGTGGCTAACTTTATCAGTGGTTTGATAGTCCTGTTTGAGCAGCCGATTCGGGTGGGGGATATCGTGACAGTGGGTGAGGTTTCCGGAAAGGTGACCAGGATACAGATGCGGGCCACGACCATTCGGGATTTCGATAACCGTGAACTGCTGGTTCCGAACAAGGAATTTATCACCAAACAAGTACTGAACTGGTCATTGACTGACACAGTTACGCGCAGGCTGGTCCAGGTGGGGGTCGCATACGGTACAGATATCGATAAGGCAATGGGTTTGGTGGCGGAGGTGGCGAAGCAGCACCCGCTGGTTCTAACTGACCCGGAGCCAATGATTACGTTTGATGAATTCGGGGAAAGCAGCCTGCTCATAAGTCTGCGCTATCTTATCGAACCTCTGGACCAGCGTTTGATCGTGGACAGTGAGCTCAGGCTGGCAATCAATCGCCGCTTTAAGGAAGTGGGTATCGCGGTGGCCTTCCCGCAGCGGGACATCCATATTAATGCCAAGCAACCGCTGGAGATTCGCATGCTGGACAGTGGTACTGCTGTTTGAGCGCACATCATTGAACGCGAAGCGGTAAAGCATGACAGCTGCGCTATGGGCCCCGCGCGAAGAGCGCATTGCCAACACACAGATTGTTCGTTTTATAGACTTTGTTAATCAGCACTATCGTGCATCCGTGGCGTCGGATTACTTTGCATTGCAGGCATGGGCAGTGGCACATCCACAGGACTTCTGGCCGGCGGTCTGGGATTTCTGTGGGGTGGTGGCCACGGTACGCGGGACGGATGTCCTGCTCAATGCCAACACATTTCAGGGTGCACGCTGGTTTGCGCAAGCGCGACTGAATTTTGCCGAGAACCTGCTGCGCTACCGCGATGCGCGCCCGGCGCTTGTGAGTCTGCTTGAAAACGGCGTGCGCTGTGAACTCAGCTATGCTGATCTATACGTTCAGGTGGCGGCATTGGCATCCAGCATGCGCGCTCAGGGCGTGATCCCCGGAGATCGTGTGGCGGGGTTTTTACCTAACATAGCAGAAGCCGTGATCGCCATGCTTGCGACCACGAGTGTCGGTGCCGTTTGGTCTTCGTGTTCACCGGATTTTGGCATTGACGGGGTGGTAGATCGTTTCGGCCAGATCGCGCCGAAAGTACTGTTTGCGGCGGACGGCTACTACTACAACGGCAAGTCCTGCGACTCGCTAGAGAAACTGGCATCGATTGCGCACCAGATTGGGAGCATAGAGAAAGTGGTCGTGGTTCCTGTGCTTGATTCGCAGCCTGCGCTTGAGAGAATTCGGGACAGTGTCCTGCTTAGTGACTATCTTGATACAGATACGACGGAGATTCACTTCGAGCAACTGCCCTTCGATCATCCGCTGTACATCATGTATTCCTCCGGTACTACCGGGGTGCCCAAGTGCATTGTCCACGGCGCCGGCGGTACGTTGCTGCAGCATCTTAAGGAACACCAGCTGCTGGTAGACCTGGGTCGCGATGACGTATTTTTCTACTTTACGACCTGCGGCTGGATGATGTGGAACTGGCTGGTGTCGGGTCTGGCAACCGGCGCTACTCTGGTGTTGTACGACGGCTCGCCCTTCGCTCGCAACGGCACTGTACTGCTGGACGCTATCGACCAGGAGAGAATTTCTGTTTTCGGCGCCAGTGCCAAATACATCGCGGCTCTGGAAAAGGCAGGGCACCAACCCATGCGCAGCCACCAACTGGACAGCTTGAAAACACTACTATCAACCGGCTCGCCGCTGTCCCATGAGAGCTTTGCCTACGTCTACCGCGATTTTAAGCAGGATGTGTGCCTGTCTAGCATATCCGGTGGCACAGACATCCTGTCCTGTTTCGTTGGGGGCTGCCCCATACTGCCGGTGTACAGCGGTGAGATACAGGCGCCGGGCCTGGGTATGGCGGTGGAAATATGGGACGAAGCGGGCCTGCCGCTGCGCGGTGAGAAAGGTGAGCTGGTCTGCACACAGCCCTTCCCCTCCTGTCCGATCGGTTTCTTCAACGATGCCGATGGTAGTAAGTTCCACAGCGCCTACTTCGATCGCTACCCCAATGTGTGGGCCCACGGCGATTACGGTGAGATCACGCCGCACGGCGGATTTATCATCCACGGCCGTTCCGACGCCATACTCAATCCCGGTGGTGTGCGCATAGGGACTGCAGAGATCTACCGCCAGGTCGAGCGTATCAGTGATGTTGTGGAAAGCATTGTCATTGGGCAGGAGTGGCAGGGCGATGTGCGGGTCGTATTGTTTGTCGTGCTGCGCGAGGGCATGACACTCGGTGACGCTCTGTGTGCGCAGATTTGCCAAACGATCCGGGAGAATGCAACCCCCCGCCATGTTCCGGCAAAAATACTCCAGGTGGAGGACATCCCGCGTACGCGCAGCGGCAAAATCGTCGAACTCGCGGTGCGCGATAGTGTGCATGGCAGGCCGGTTAACAATACCGATGCCCTGGCCAATCCCGAGGCACTGCAGCTGTATTGCAACCGGGTGGAGCTGCGCGATTAGACCGTGCGTTGCAGCAGGGATTTCGGTTGTCTTCGGGTATAATCCCGCATTCTTAACTGCGACAAGCATGCTATGACACATACCGATCAGATGCGTTACGACCGTCAAGTCGCGTGGTGGCTGATCATTTGCGCGGCAGTCATCTTTGGCATGATTTTGCTGGGCGCGGTCACTCGGCTCACCCACTCGGGATTATCAATAGTGGAGTGGAAACCGTTGCTGGGTGCAGTCCCACCCCTGACAGAGGCGGATTGGCTCGCGACATTCGAGCGCTATAAGCAGTTTCCCGAGTACCAGAAGATTAACCTGGGCATGAGCCTGGAAGGCTTCAAGATAATCTTCATGTACGAATACCTGCATCGCCTGTTAGGGCGCGTTATCGGCCTGCTCTTCGCACTGCCACTACTGTACTTTGCTGTGCGGCGCCGCCTGCGGCCGGGGTTGGCACCGGGTCTGGTGATGCTGTTTTTGTTGGGCGGCCTGCAGGGCCTGCTGGGCTGGTATATGGTAAAAAGCGGCCTGGTCGATATGCCGCGTGTGAGCCAATACCGCCTTACTGCCCATCTCGGGGTAGCCGTTGCGATTTATGCCTATATGGTGTGGTTGGTCTTTGAGCTCCTATTCACAGCGGGTAATGCCACACCGGGTAACGCGTCTGCGACACGGCCTCGGCCTTACGCCGGCTGGGCGCTGGCGTTGGTGGTCCTGGTGTATGTGATGATTCTATCGGGGGGGCTGGTGGCCGGAACCCGCGCCGGTATGGCCTACCCAACCTGGCCGTTAATGGGCGACACGTTTATTCCGCGTGGGCTCTATACCACCACGCCCGCCTGGCTGGCGATGTTTGAAGACATTACTACCATACAGTTCAATCACCGGATGTTTGCGTATGTACTGTTTGTATTGCTGAATGTCTATGCCTGCCTGGTCTATCGCAGCGCGTCGACGATGCGCGGTAGGCTGGGAGCAATACTACTGGTCGCGGCGTTATTTTTGCAGGTGATCCTCGGAATCAGCACACTGTTGCTGCATGTGCCTGTCTGGCTTGCTGCCGCACACCAGGGTGGTGCGATCGTCCTGCTCACGGCCACCGTATTCCTCTGCCACGTGCAGCGGCGTCAGCAATACATCCTTGGGTAGATGGCGGCAGCGCCCACTGTCGTTGCCCTGGATTACCAGAATTTAGCAGAGGCGTCATTGTCGCGACGACCAAGGGATTGACGTCGTTCGGTTTTGTTGAGGTCAAAACGGACCTCGCTACGACGGTCCATGACTGCGCGACGGTTTTTTCGGCGCCGTTCTTGCGCCATATATTTTCTGCTACTTAGTTTCGATGTGTCACTGGTGACGGGGGTGAGATCCCTTGAGTAGAAGGATGCCTTTTGGGAGCCTGCGCCGCTCTGCTCCTTCACAGCCCCCGGTTTGTCACTGGTACCAGAACCAGGATCTTTTGAGTAAAACGAGGCTTTTCCGGTATTCATCACGCTATCCCCTTTTCCCGCCACATGCCGAGTATAGTCTCACCGAAAAGTAATCAAAGTGCATTATTGGAGCAACTGGCGGTAGGAGAAAGGGGTTGATTTGTGAGCATGTTCACAGATCAGTCGCCGCGCTACACGCAGAGCGCACAGATTCGACTGATATGGCTGTAGGGGAGCTGTGACTCCTCATGCCACTGGTTGAAGACCCCCTGAATGAGTCGTAGCTCGCGCTTGCTGCCGGGGTTGTCGCCAATGTCCAGACCGCTGCGCTGCAGACACCGCACCACATCAGCAGTGATGATAAACGTATCCTTGCCCATGTTGCGCAGCAGCCGCTGCCCGGTCATGCCGCCGAGGCGGCTGCCGCGACTTTTTAACAGGGCGAACAGCTCGATCAATTCCTGCGCGGGCCAGTGGCCGATGAATTTTCCGAAACCGCCGTATTCGGCGCTGATATCCAGAATGAACCGGGCGTTGGCTTGCACACTCAGTACTTTCTGCCGATTGCGGATGATGCGCGGGTTCTGGGCGAAGCGGTCGATCTGGTCCGGGCTGAGCATGACGATTTTTTCCGGCGGAAAACCAAAGAACACGTCCTCAAACCCCTCCCATTTGTGATCGACTACGCGCCACACAAAGCCGGCCTGAAAGATACAACGGGTCATCTGCGCCAGCCAGCGGTCGTTTTTACTCTGTGCCAGCGCCCTGACGGTGCGCACCACGGGCAGCAATTTACCGAGCGCGGGTGCTCCGCCCTGACGCTCGCAGGCGCGTTGATATATGTGTTCGAATCGCTGCAACTATTTGTGGCTGCCGTCACACAGGGGCTGGTTTTTTGTGGCCTTGCAACCACAGAAAAACACCTTGGCGTCCTCCGTCGCCTCATAGCGCACCGGTGTAAACCCCGTGTCCTTGTGCGAGCCATCGCAGAACGGCTGGCTGGCGCTCAGTCCGCAGGCGCACCAGAAGTAGGCCTTGCCGGGTTTGACGAGAACGCCGTAGGGGGTGTCGGCAGCGCGTTTGGGTTGGTCCATACTATGTCTCCTTGCGAGGTTTCAATACAGTTGACTGTACGTTGCGTGCTCGCTCAGTCTAGGCCAATTGCACGGCCTGGTCACGGGGTGTGGGCGAAGGATAATCAACGCTTATCGAGTTGGCCCCGTATTGGATTCCCTGCCTGGGGGGTGGACGCATCAGGTGCAGGTGATTGCGTGAGACAGCTAAATCCAATATCGTTGGCCTGAACAAGGTATCGTGTCACTACCAGTAGTTGATCGTTTCAAGGAAGGAAAATTCAATGAGAATCTTGGGGATATTGGCGATCTTAACTGCGTTGCACGGTTGTACCAGCGGCAGAGTTCTTGATGCACTAACGGGCACTGCCCTGGAGTCTGCGGTCACGGAAGTGATGGTTGGAAACTGTGTTGGCGCGGGGTGCACAGGAAGCCCCGTTAAAGCACTCACTGACAGTTATGGTTGGTATGTTTTTGATGCCTACAAAAGTGCTTCCCGACAATGGCTGGTTCCTGCCACAGGGCAGGAGGCCCTTGGGCTTCGAATATCCAAGGACGGCTACCAGCCAGTTACAATTTTTCATCGTCCCAAGTATCAAAATTTCCCGACAGCGGGTGGCGATTATTTGGCAACTGTCGTAGGCACGGTATATATGTGCCTGCTGTCCAGCGTCGACACCGATGGCGATTCGATTTGTGATGAGGCAGAGGTGCGCTACGGTACCAACCCTGAAGTCAGCGATACCGATGGTGATAGTCTAAGTGATGCGGCAGAGAAATTTGGCTATGACGGGGTTGATCTGAAGTATTTTGGCGCCAACCCATTGCGCAAAGATGTATTTTTGGAAATTGACTATTTTCCTGACCGGCAACCGCAAAGTGGTGCAATTCAAAAAGTGGTGGACGCTTTCGCCATGGCGCCCGTACCCAACCCTGATGGCAGCACCGGTATAAACCTGATTATTGATGTGAGCGACAAAATTGCTGTCGCAGATGCTGACCAGGACCTAAATCCGGTATGGTCGGAATTTGATGTTATCAAGAACAAGTACTTTGCAGCACGACGTGCTCCCATTTTCCGCTATGGTCTGTTTGCAAATCAGTATTCCAGTGGCGCTTCGAGCGGAATTGCATCGGGTTTCCCCGGCCATGATTTTATCGTCACATTGGGTACATGGTCGGTCCCGGGAGGCACCTTGATACAGCAAGCAGGTACTCTCATGCATGAGTTCGGCCACAATTTCGGAATGCACCATGGTGGCAATGATAGCGTCAATTACAAGCCAAACTATTTAAGCATCATGAGCTACAACTACCAAATTTGGGGGCTTCGAGTTGATGGTGAAGATGGCGTTCTGGATTATTCTCGCCTGCGCATTGGAGCGCTAAACGAGAGCAGCCTTAACGAAGTTACCGCTATGAGCCCAGTGTCGGCCAGTGGCACGACCGAAGCTATACTTTCTCATTACGGGGTATTTTCTCGTGGTTGGCTGAATGGTAGTGCTGCAGAGAATCTTGATTTCAACCGCAACTCTATCATCGAGGAATGGGTGCAAGTCGATCTGGATGGCAATGGGGGTGCACAGGGTATATTTAACGCCTCGCAGAATGACTGGGATACTCTTCGGTATAACGCCGGAGGTAGTATTGGTGATTCTCATCTGGGCAATACGCACTTCCTGGAGAGACGTAGTGTAATTCCAGAGGAGAATGTAGAGCAGTGTATGACTGAGTTTGAGGTTGAGTTGGAATAGGGTCCACCCAAGTACAGATGTCTTTAGCGGTGCACCCGGTAGGCGAGCAGCACGTTGCCGGGCAATTGCCCGAACATGGAATAGCCGGATTGCACGTATAGCCAACCGCCCGCCACCACCTGCCCGCTGACGTCGATGGCGCCGCCGTGGCCCTCGATACCATTGAGCGCGGTGAAGGCTTGTGCCGTCCGGGTCTGCCACAGGATTTCTCCCGTGGCGATGTCATAGGCGCGCACTTTGCCGTCGAGCCCTGCGCTGAAGACGAGTTCAGGAGTGGCGGTAGCGGCGGCTGACAGGCCGTAATAGAACGAGCATTGGTACAGTTGCGCAAGGTCCGTCCTCACACCAGAACGCATATTTTCCAGTCCGATCAGCGGCTTGTTTTGGTCGGCGATCTCGCAGCCACGCGCCACCGGTTGCTGCCAGAGCAGTGCGCCGTTGGTGATATCCAGTGCATAGAGGCCGGGCCGCGGCGTATAGCCCGGCCGCTCCCGTTCCGGGTCAGCTACCGGCACCAACAGCCGCTGCCCCGACAGCGCCATACCCCAGTGAATACCACCGTTGGTGGTGCCGAGGCTGATGCGGTTGCGCCACAGCACTGTACCGCTCGCGTCGGGATCAAGCGCGAATACCTCGCCGGATTTTTGCCCCGCTAGCAACATCTGCGAACCGTCGGGTAGCTCGGCGATGATCACCGATGCTCCAAAGTCGAAGTCACCACCGGGGTCTTGCGGGCAGTTGGCACCACCGTTAAGGCAGGCCGCATTCCATACGTCGCCGACCGTGCCCTGGAAGCGCCAGGCCATGGCCCCGGTGTCCATGTCCAGCGCGATGATGGCATCGGAAGTCTCTGTTGCCGGGTGCGTGAGATTTTCGCCGGTGCCGATATAGATGCGATTGCGTTTGGCATCGATGGCGGGCGTGGTCCATACCGCTGCCCCGGAGGGACCGTATTGTTCCTGGCCATCTGCGTTGTGGCCCTGCAGTGTGGCTTCCTCTGTAGCGTGCCATTGCCATAGCTGCTCGCCAGTACTGGCGTTGAGTGCGATAACGCCGCCGTGGGATGTACAGCAGATGTGGCTGGGGCTGCCCGAGACGGCGACCTCGTACGAGGACACCGGGACGAACAGACGGTTGTTGTAATAGCTGATCGAACCGCTGATGACCGAGGTATCAAACAGGCGGGCGGAAGTTTGCCATACGATGTCCAAACTGGCCGGATCCACTGCGAATACGGTCGCCACTGAATCGGCGAACACCAGCAATTTTTTTCCGTCACTGAGCGTTGCCAGTGTAATCGCCGAGCGAATGCCGCTGAATACTTTGGTGTGCGCTCTGATGCAGCCTGTGGTGCGGTCCAGGGCGTACAGTTTTCCGGTTTTGTCGCCGAAGTACAGCGTGTCGCCGATAATCGCAGGCTGCGAGCGCATATCGGTCACTCTGGGAAAGGCCAGGCTCCATGCCAGCTGTAACGTACCAACGTTGTCGCGCTTGATGCCGACGTTTTCGCTTTCGACAAAACGCCGATTGTGGGTGCCCAGTCCCCAGTCAGTTACGTATTCTGTTGGTGCGCTTGAATCCGGCGCACTGCACCGGTGCTGTTCGATCCAGCCGTCCGTATCGGGTGCGCTGCCCGCCAGGTAGGTGGCGATAAGAAAGCGTTCCTGCCGTCGCAATTGCGCGGCCATGGCTTGCATCTTGCCGAACTCCAGCGCGATCATGATGCTCTCCTTGGAAAAGCCCGAGAGGGCTTCCCGTGTGGGTGCATGCATGGCGGGATTGTCATGACACGAGGCGCAGTGCTTATCGAACAGGCGCTGGCCGAGGTAGCCCAGCGGTAGTTGATCGGCGTGACGAATCACCAGGGACTCCAGCGTTTTCCCCGGCGAGTCCATCAGCAGAAGACTACCTGCTGCCAGTAGTGCGACAGCGACCGGCGTGACAAGCAGCAGGATAACAAGCTTTTTCATCGCTGGTCCGTGGACGCTCTATTGCGGCAGCGGGCGGATGCGCAACAGTGTGGGCACGCCGCCCTCCGACTGCCAGGTGGGAAAGTGCGAGTTGGTGGTGTAGATCGCACCGTCCGCCTCGTCTATCTCGATGTCGCGAGTGAAAAAGCGCTGGCGCGGCAGCGGGAACACCCGCCAGGTTTTGGTGGCGATGGTAAAGGCCAGCACGGTGTCGGACTGGTTGCCGTTGACCCATACCACGCCCCGCTCCCGATCCACATTCAGGGCATAGGGAATTTCGTTGATGACCGGTAGTTCATAGCGCTCGAACGTCGCGGTTTGCGGATCGTAGCTGACCAGCAACGAATCCTGGAAGGCGACAATCCAGAGTTTGCCAGCGGCGTCGATGCGCAGCCGCCGCGGACCATGATAAGGAAAATCAATCATGGTGACCTCGCCTGTGGCAGGATCTATCCTGGCCAGGTCATCGGCGTAGAGTCGGGCCACCCACACCGTGCCATCAGGTGCCACGTCGATACCGTAGGGCATGGGCAATCCCGTGGACTCGTTGTCGGGAGTTGGGGTAGGGCGGTGCTTGGGGTCGATACGAAATATCAGGGGCAGGGTTTTGAAGATCAGCCACTCTTTGGCGCTGCGTGCGGGCAGGTCATACAGGGTGAAGGTACCGCTGGTGCGGTCAAACATGGCGACCTGTGAAGACAGGGCCAGGGTGAACCACAGGCGGTCTTGCGCGTCAGCTCTTATCGTATGCGGGTAATAGCCACCCGGCATCGTGTGGGTGGTGAATGTCTTGGTGGTCACATCGAACTCCAGCAGCGCCTGTTGCATGGAGGGCGTGATAAAGATATTGCCGTCCTTCCTGGCATAGGCCAGGGAGTGCAGGCCCATGTAGTTGTGCATCTTGGGAAATACGGTGAAGCGGTTGCCCATGATGCCGCCCAGCGTCATATCGGGTGCGTGCGGCACTTTGTACACGGTGTATGCGCCAGTCATCGGGTTCATCTCATAGAGACGATCAAACAGATTGTCGCCGACATAGACAAAGCCATTGGGATGCAGGAGAAAGTCATGCATCTGCGAGAAACCGTCACCGATGGGCCACTCGGTCATCTCCGTGGCAGACAGGTGTCCTTCCCACGGTAGCGGCGCAGGGATGGTGTCCGGGTGTTCACGCAGTGCGCGGTATTCCTGCTGTAGTAACTGCGCCACCCGCTGGTGGTCGGCGTCGGGCAGGCGCGCACCATAGCTGTTCATGCGTTCGATAACGCTGAGCCACTCCTGCGGCGTGCGCTCGTTGCGCATAAAAGGTGACGCCTGTTGGTGGCAGAAGGCACAGTTCAGTTGAAAGCGCTTCTTCAGCGCCTCGTCACCGCCGAAGTGCAGTTGCGACAGCCACACATTGGAGGGATAGCTGGCAGTCAACTGATCCTGCGTCATGGATTGCAGCACCACTTCCTGCGGGAGCACCGTGAGCGAGGCATCGACATAGCCCTGGGCGCGCACCCGGTACTGTGACGGTTCGCGCGCCTCGTCAAAGCTGACCCTGCCGCTGGCATCCGTAAAGCGGGTGACTATGGCGGGCGCGGTATTGGTCACCCTATCGGGTGCGTAGCCACCATCGCTGAGATCCTGCGGCGGCGATTCCTGTGGTGTGCGGGTGACCATAGCCTGGGCGAGGGGGTTGCTCTGGGAGTCTTTCACCAGCAGTGTTGCGCTCCATGCCGGCGTCAGTAGCAATAGGCCGGGCAGTAACGCGGATATCCTCAGGGTCATACTCATGCTCGCGTTCATGCTCATGTTCAGCGACTATTGGTCTTCAGCAGCAGCCGCTTGAACACCACAGCGTTGTGGTCGCCGCCGTCCCGCTGTGGTTCCTCGGCCAGCTCCACATTCGGGAAGCGCTTGAACAGTTCCGACAGACTCAGGTAGAGCTGGCGCTTGGCCAGTGCCGCACCGATGCAGAAGCGCGGTCCGTAGCCGAACATGGCATCGGGGTCGAAGACTCTCTCAACGTCAAACGTCTCGGGCTGATCGAAGTAGTTCGGGTCGTGATCCTTCAGGTGCGGCATCATCAGTACCATGACGCCCTTGCGCAACTCCTCGCCCATAAACGCCATGTCGCGCGGGGCATAGCGGGCAAAGCCCATCTTGGACGATACACCCCAGCGATTGATCTCGCAGAAGGCGTTGGAGAAGCTCTCGGGTGTTGCCAGCGCCTTCGCTATCTGGTCCCTGTCATTCTTGAGCAGAGCGTAAACCGACCACTGCTGGGCCACCAGTGTGGTATCGGCGCCCGCGCCAATCAGGGCCAGGATGAGGGTAATGATATCGCCCTCCTCAAAGCCTTCGTTCTCCGCCTCAATACGCAGCAGGGTACTGAGAAAATCGTCCTGCTCGGGCGCGCTGCGCCGCTCGGCAATGACGTCCTTGATGATATCGATAGCGCGGTTGCTGTCCTTGCGGGCACTTTCGCGCTGTTCATCGGAGATGGTGGGATTCCAGGTCTCGGTGAACGTCATGATCACCTGTTTGATGTCGGGCCAGTATGTTTCCGGGATACCGACCATGCGGGTTATAGAGATAAAGGGAATGTGGAAGGCGATTTTCTCCTTGTAGTCGAAGACATCCGGCTCACCCAACTCGTCGAAGAGTTTCTTCACTTCCGGCTCGATCTTGGCCTGGATTTTGTCTACCACGTTGCGCGAGAACGCAGGGGCCGTCACGCGCCGCACCAAGCGGTGATGATCGTGGTCTGCGAGCAGGCTGTGGCCAATCAGCGCGCGCTCAAAGTTACTCCATTCCTCCTTGGGCGGCCGCGGTGGGGCAAACTCCCAGTCGTAGAAGTCCGAGGACAGGGGCTCGGTCTTCCAGCAGGCCATGATGTCGTCCATGCGGGTCATGATCCAGGCCTGCCAGGGCTCGTACCATACAAAGCGCCCGCGCTCCAGCAGCGCCAGGCACTGTGGGGTCGGATCCTCCAGGTACGCCTTGGAGCGGGGGTTAAACACGTCCTCTATCGGTGGCAATGTCGGCGCTATCTCGGCCATGGCGTTCTCCTCAAGACAGGCGCGAGGCCTCGCGAATACCTGCCACTAATTGTGTGTCAGGTACATATTAGCAACTTCCCGTAACGCGTCCATGGGGCGGAAGTGGTCAACACCCACGATATCGAATTATAGTAGGCAGATGGAACTGATTGTTTTTGATCTCGACGGAACCCTGTTGGACGCCAAGTCGGAGGTATCCGTGCACACACGCGATACCCTGCTGCAGTTGCGTCGGCGCGGTATCGCCTACACGGTGGCAACCGGACGCACACTGCATGCGGCCCGCGATTTATTGCAGGGTCACGGCTTCAGCCTGCCGCATATCTACAAGAATGGCGTGGTGATCTGGCGTCCCGACAGCGACCATTACAGCCACCACAATTTATTGACCACGGACGAAATCCGCTGCGTGATAGGGGCCTTCATGGCGGTGGCGGTGACGCCCTTTGTGTTTACCCTGCAACCACAGAATCGCCATGCGGTGTACCATCCGCCGATGCAGAACGATGCTGAGCGTCGTCTGGCCACACTTTTTGCAAGGGACCGGGGCTTGCATCTGCTGCCGCTCGCAGACATGCCGGTCACCGCGGACATTACCAACGTCAGCGCACTGGGTTCCCGCGAGGCGATTGCATCCGTGGTGCAGCTTGTGGAAAGCGAGGAGCACCTGGTGGCCTATGCGGGTAACGCCCTGGAGGGTGATGACTTGCACTGGGTAGACATTCACCATAGCGCTGCCAGCAAAGGTGGTGCTGTCATGCAACTGAAACAGGATCTGGGCGTGAGCCGGGTAATTTGTTTCGGTGATAGCGACAATGACTTGAGTATGTTCGCCGTTGCAGATGAGAGCTATGCGCCAAGCAATGCCAAGGATGAGGTCAGGGCCGCCGCCACTGCGGTGATCGGCCATCATGATCAGGATGGCATTTCACAATTCCTGCGCGAGCGCTTCGATTTGTAGGCTCCGCGGTACCGGCGCCGTCCACACGGCTAGCCCACCGTGGTATTTTCCTGTGGCGCTGGCTTTAAACTATCCCGGGTCAGAAGTTCGTTGCACAACAGGGCTATAAAGTAGAGCAACCCTGGTGCGAGTTGAATACTGAGTCGTCCCACGCCGGTAAAATCCGTTGCTGCGACGCCGAAACCGGTGAACAGGAACAGGAACATGAAAGCCATGACAGCAGTGCCCAGGGCAACGGTGAGTGCCAGATACGTCCTGGTCATAGCCCCCGGCATCATCAGGCCCAGCGGGATGATGGCCAGGAGCAGATAGCCTAACAGGTGCAAATTATTATGCAGCCAGATACTCTGGACAATGCCGAGCAGTCCATGGGGACGGAACTCAGGCATCAGGGCTTCAACGGTGTGGCCGGCGACCTCCATATCCAACGGCACTAGAATCCACAGCAGGACCAGTACCAGCGCGCACAGAACATAGAGCTTGGCCGCATCGCGTCGCGCCATAAAGGTCACCGCCAGCGCTGGAATGAAGGTCAGTGCCCACACCAGACCCTCGTCCTTGATCAAGGTACAGGAAATCGCGAAGAACGCAGTCAGCATTGCCTGCCAGTGCTGTCTGGTTGTTGCCCAGCCGTACCAGGCCATCAGTCCCGCACAGTAAGCAGCGCCCAGAAAGAGATCGGCGTAGCCGGCTAGTGCCACATGGATGTTGAGCAGCGGCATGGACAGCAACAGATAGCTAAATGCCATTGCTATCAATGGACCCACGCCGCACACCCGCAACTGGCCATAAAAAGCAGTTCCCAGCGCAATGAGGCAGAGCAGCCAGGGCAGATTCATCAGACTTGGATTCCACTGTCCGAGGGTCAGGTTCATCCATACCTGCAGGAGAGGAATGGCCGCTGGATAGTTCGCGTGTGCGTCTGTGAATACCCCCTTACCGCCGACTTCCAACCACTCCCAATGCTCTACAAACGGAGCAATGCTGTTCAGTTCATACCAGACTCGCGCCTTGGTCGCCCAGTGCATGGTGGCATCCCAGGGGAAGAGCGGACGCCACAGTACTTCCAGTCCCAGTGTGGCCACGCGCAGGAGGATCAGCGCGAGGAGAAAAATGAATAGTGCCTTGTGTGCCTTTGGCAACCCTGAATAGTGCAGCGCCGGGTTGTGTGATACCTGCGGACGTTTGCCCTTAAACAGTTGGACAGTAAGCGCCAGCGCTAGCAGAGCCCCGATCAGCGACGCGGTAGACCTGAACGTCAGCGGTATTTCCAGCGCGTCCAGCCCCACCATGAGCTGGGGAACGAGCAACAGGCCCAGTAGCGCGCCATTGCCCCAGACCAGTGCTGTGCGACCCGCATTCTGGGCCGGTACAAACGGATTTATCCAGAGTCCGCCCAGCAGTACTGGCAGCGCCACAGCAATTAAAGAGAGCAGAATCTCCACTTACTTCACCCTCAGCAATTGACCAGTGGGGTCGCTGAATAACAGCTCTGCACCAAGGGCAGTGCCGGGCGATGTTGCCAGTGTGTTGGTGGCAGCATCAAAACGCATAGGGGTAGGTTTGATGAGCACAATAAGATCCCCACTGTGCAATAACGAAGCGGCGGGAAACTCACCGCTGGGTCCCGGCCAAAATACGTTGAAGGGATACAGATAATAGGCGCCGCGCTGACCCAGGTATATGTCGCTGGAGCTCACAAATATGCGCGCATCCGGGGGCCGTACCAGCGGTATTACCTGCGTAACGAAGTTATACAGTACGGCATCCGGGCCAGCGGCGATCCTCTCCTGCGGGTTCTTGTCGGCAAAGGTGCGGTAGGTGTCAGCTACCTGAAGCAGCAGCCGGTTTTGCCAAAGCATGTCAAGGCTGACCCAGCAGGCGAGAAAAATCAGTGCGATAACGCGCCAACTGAACTGCACCGTCGATCGCCACACCAGAAGCAGTAATCCATAGGCCAGGACGCTGAGAGTGAAATAGGCCACGATCAGGACAGTGGGGTAGAAAGAGGATACCGGGGTGACTCCTGTATGGCTGTTCATGGCCGCACGGTTCCAGGGCACATAGCCGGTTAAATCCGACACAATGGCCTGTAACTGGTGTGACGACGCGGAGGTAAAAACCCCAAATGTACTGATGCGTACCGTCTCACCGGGCTGGCCAACAAGGATGAGGTTGAGCGTCACTATAGTATCGGCCCAGTCCGTTATTTCGCTCGTGGCAAGCCACATCCCTGTCCACGACGTGTTGTGGGGGACGTAGGCATGCACATTGTTGTCCTTCGCATTCGACGTCCAGGATATCAATGCCTGCACCGTGTCCGAAGGCTCCGCAATGGCCAGTTGCAGGAAGGCATAGGAGCGCGCATCGAACGGCTGGTCAGTCAGGCTTACGACGCCCGCACCTGCGGTGTTGAGTTTCAGCAGCAGTTCGCCGTTGCTAAACGTGCCGGTGCCTACCGTTACCTTGCTGCTGGTGGCGTTCAAGGTTATCGCAGGCGATAACCCCGCAGTTGCGCCTGGAGGTGGGAAGAACAGCGTTAACCCCGCCGTCAGTGCCAGCGCACCCAGCAGTAGCGACAAGACCGTTACTCTTACCATGTACGTCATCGTTATTGTATTTGTGTTCGGATTGATAGTATCAACCCTGGAGATCCACCGCACATCTGAAGCAATGCAGCACTGTTCACAATAATGCCGGACAGTGAGGACGCAGTCCACAATCTGACAACACAATCTGCCGATAAGGGTGCGGCTGCAAGGCGTGGGCAGGATAAAAAGTGCCATTGTGCACGCTCGCTCCGAGGGTGGGCAGGGGCTAGTATTGGTCCATGCGTTTGCTGCCCCTGGTTCTGATTTTCATGCTGCTCTGTGCCTGTTCAGGTTATGAGTTGAAAAATCTGGCCAAGTCCGATACCGATCTGGTCACCGACCAGTTCATCAACAAAACCCGATCCAACATTCTGGAGTTGCTGGTTCTGCTCTATGAACGCAATCCGGACCAGTTACGCAAGATTCCCGGCATGACGGTTGAGGGCCGGTTGGCGCAACTCAAAGTGCACCGCAACAAGTTGCAGTTCGCGGAACTGGATTACAAACAGGACGTCGAAGCCTTGACTCTGGCCTTCGATCCCAATTTCAAGGGTGATCGGGTGTTTGCCGTCATCGTGGGGCTGGGGAGCATGGTGCGGCAGGCCTACGGATACCAGACCGAGATGTTTCTTCCCGATCAACTCGATTCCCAGGTGCTGTTGACCAGTGCCTACAATGTGGAGGAGTTATTGCGGAAACTGAAGGATACCCGCATGCCCAATGGCCAGCACATGATCGTTACCTATGAAAGCCGGGGGGTGGTCGACAATCTGGAGTTCGAGCGTTTGTTCAGTGAGATTATCGTGCTGCAGGAGATGATGGCGGATATTGTGGGTGATGCTGACAACCGCTCCGTTACAGGCACGTTGCGTGCGGTATCAAGCGTCTTTATTCCACTGCCAATCTAGGCTTTCGGGATCACCAGTGAGGCGGCGATTTTCTGGGCCAATTCCGCCAGCAGGCTTTTTTCGGCATCGACCATCGCGCTGTAGCCGCTCGTTGTCAACGCCTGCGACTGCGAGAAGCGATTGAGGGCAATCACCTCATCACCGCGCACCAGCCACCAGTAGGCCACTATTCTCACCTTGCCATCGAGCATTCCATGCAGCTGATCGATGCGAATGTTGAGCACCGTCGTATTTCGGGTGAGCTTGCCGGGTAGCAGCTCCTGCCCATGAGCTTGCGCTATCTCCGTGGCCAGGAAGTTGCGTACCCCATCAAACAGGGGTTCGGCCCACAAATTCTGGTTGGCGGGGCGCATCTGGCCGTCGGCTGTTTCCATGACCAGCCCGGGCTGGTCCAGATAGGGCGCGATCTCCACCGTTCCCAGCGAGAAATTCTTTGAAGTGCTGAGCGTGCTGGAGGATAAATCCTGATTGGAGCGCAACAGGTAATAGCTGGGTTCAATGGCCTGGCTGGCACAGCCGGTTAACAGCATCACGAACGACATCACCAGTAACGGCATCACCGGTAACAAAGGGGCGACTTTCATTTTTTATCCACCTCGGGAATGGGGTCAGGTGCTTGGCTAGTTGGCAATAGTACAGCGTTGGGCTTATCAGACAGTGTGCGCGTCAGCGATTCCAGATTGTTTATCGTGCGGTTCAGCGACAGCAGACTTGAATTGAGACTTTGATAAGCCGGCGAATTCGGTGCCAGCCCACTCACCGCGTCCCTGAGCTCCTGTAGCGTTTGGTTCAGGTTTGCGGGCAGCTGCTGCGTGCTTTGATTTTCCAGAATCAACTGCAGGCTTGCCAGATTCTGGTTCAGGCTGGCGATCGCGGTATTGGCGCTGGCTACAGTGTCTGCCAGTGGCAGTGCATTGACGCTGTCGAGCAGGGCATTCACCTTTTGATCGAGTTGCGCCAGTCCCGAGTCAATGGTGGGAATCGTGGTGTACTCCATGAATGAGGCCATGCTGTCTTTCTTGGCGCCTTCGAAGAAATCGAAGCTGATGTACTTGGCCCCGGTAATCAGGTTCCCGCTCGCCATGGTCGCACGCAAGCCATTGATCACCCCAACGCTCACCGTTTCCCGCAGGGTCTCGATCGAAGACTCCTTATCGGGCAGTTCCAGGCGGCCAGGCTCGATATAAATCAGGATGGGAATAGAAATTCCCTTGCCTTGCTCACCCAGAGTCCTGGTCTTTTCCAAACCTTCCTTGAGCATGATCCGTTCCACCTTGCCGATCTGTATGCCGCGAAATTCCACCGGTGCCCCGGGCAACAAGCCCTTGACCGACTGGTCGAAAGACACGACATAGTAGGTGCGGTAGTGGAAAGGATCTGCCAGGATGTCATCGAAGGACGGATGTAATTTGAATTCGGTATTGGGCGAAACGCTATCGCCGTCTTTCACACCGGTCGGCACACCAAAGGCCACGCCGCCAAACAAGACGGTATCCATTGCGCCGGTTTCAACTTTGAAACCACTGGCGTCGGCGCTCAGGGATACGCCACTGACATCCCAGAAGCGGACACTGCTGTTGACCAGTTCATGGTAGGGCGCGTCGATAAATATCTCATAGTGCACGAGTCGATCGGTGGGGCTGAACTTCATGCTCTCGACGCGTCCGACGCGGTAGCCATTGAAGAGTACCGTGTCGCCGGCGCTGACGGAGGACGCGCGATCGCTGGTCAGTTTCAGGCGCAAGCCGGGTGCACCTGCAGGGGTTTGTGGCGGGGCTTCCAGCCCGACGAAATGGCGAATACCTTCCTCGCCGGCCCCGGGTGCCATCTGGATATAAGCACCCGACAACAAGGTATCGAGCCCCGAGATATTGTCTACTCCCACGCGCGCGGTAACGACCCAGAAGTGCGTATCCTCGCGCAACAGCGGCAGGGTCTGGCGATCCAGTTTGACTTTGGCTATCACGCCGTCGAAAGCCTCGTTCAAGCGCACTTCCTCGACCACACCCATATCGACATTGCGATACTTGACCTTGGTCTTACCCTGCTCCAGGCCGTCGGCGGTCTTAAAGGCGATCTCGATGTCCGGACCCTCGTTCATCCATTTTTGGACGACCATAAAAACACCCAGTAACAGTGCCAGTAGGGGTATTAGCCAGATGCCGGAAAATTTACGGCCCTGGCTGATCTCAGCTTGTGCAGTTGTCACTGTTTTTCTCTTCTATGTTGTCCCAGATGAGGCGGGAGTCGAAACTTTCCGCTGCGATCATGGTGACTATCACCACGCCCGCGAATGACAGGGCCGCGACGCCCGGTCGAATGACCAACAGTCCACCGAGGTGTACCAGTGCCACCAGTATGGACACCACGAACACGTCTACCATTGACCACTTGCCGATAAATTCGGTCACGCGGTACATGATGGAGCGTTGGCGCGCGTCCAGTGGCGAGTGTCGCTCCACTGTCCATACCAGGTAAAACATC
>JANNXP010000229.1:0-8354 GCA_031409615.1 Haliea sp.
CCCAACCAATAGCACAGGCGCAATATAGGATAGGCAAAAAGTGGCAGGTGCAAAAGCAGGGCCACGACCAGGAATTGATGACGTTTACGCATCCTGCAAGCATACCCTCATTAGGCGACTTCGTCGTAGCAACAAATACACTGCCGGAACGACAAACAGGGACAACAACGGCGCGGTGATCATACCGCCAATCATGGGCGCGGCAATGCGCGTCATAATTTCGCTACCGGCACCGCTGCCCCAGAACAGTGGCAGCAGGCCCGCGACAATCACCGCGACGGTCATGGCCTTGGGCCGCACACGCAGCACGGCACCTTCCCTAATAGCATCCAGCAAATCCTGCTCGCCGATGAGTCCGTCATCGATTCGCTGTTGCCAGGCACGGTTCAAATACAGCAGCATAATGACCCCAAATTCTGTCGACACGCCGGCCAGCGCAATGAACCCGACCCCGGTTGCTACCGACAAGTTGAAATCCATAAGGTAGAGAAACCAAACGCCTCCGGTCAGTGCAAAAGGTAACGTGCCCATAATGAGTAGGACATCGTCGAACCGCGCGAAAATAAGGTATAGCAGCACAAAAATAATGACCAGCGTCGCCGGGACGACCAGCTTCAGGCGCGCGTTGGCACGTTCCAAAAATTCAAACTGACCTGAATAGGTGATGCTGGCCCCGGGTGGGAGTTTGATACTCTGCGTTACAGCAAGACGCAAGTCCGCCACCACAGACGCGAGATCGCGGCCGCGCACATCCACATACACCCAGCCGCTCTGGCGCGCATTTTCACTCTTGAGCATGAACGGCCCATCCGCCACGCTGACCTTGGCAACTGTTCCCAAGGTAATTTGAAAACCGGCCGGGGTTAGCAGTGGAAGGTCCTTCAGGCGTTCGACCGTATCACGCCATTCTCGCGGGTAGCGCAAACTGATCGGGAAGCGCGCCAGGCCCTCCACGGTTTCGCCAATGTTTTCACCGCCGATCAGCCCGGCCACTACC
Source organism: Haliea sp. (assembly GCA_031409615.1). GTDB lineage: Bacteria > Pseudomonadota > Gammaproteobacteria > Pseudomonadales > Halieaceae > Marimicrobium. Next base: position 998 of record JANNXP010000229.1, read on the forward strand.
GATTGCACATCGGCGATATTCAGCCCGTAGCGCGCGGCGGCAGCGCGATCGATATCGATATCGACGTAGCGACCACCGGTGAGGCGTTCAGCCAACGCAGAAGACACACCAGGCACCGCTTTGGCGACACGCTCGACCTCCTCCGCCACGCGATCAATGTCAGCGAGCGACGCGCCTGCTATTTTTACCCCGATGGGACTCTTGATGCCCGTTGCCAGCATATCGATACGATTGCGGATCGGTGGCACCCAGATATTCGTCAAGCCCGGTACCTGGACAGCGCGATCCAGTTCCTCGATCAATGTTTCCGGCGTCATCCCTGACCGCCACTGCGCTTTCGGTTTGAACTGTACGGTGGTCTCGAACATCTCCAGTGGCGCAGGATCGGTGGCGCTTTCGGCGCGCCCCGCTTTGCCAAAGACGCGCGCCACTTCCGGCACTGTTTTAATCATGCGGTCTGTCTGTTGCAACAACTCGCTGGCTTTTTGCGCCGACAGGCCGGGCAAGGCACTGGGCATATACAACAGATCGCCTTCATCCAGTGCTGGCAGGAATTCACCCCCGAGTTGGCTGATGGGCCAAATCGCTGACACTAACACCAGGGCCGCTAGCGTGAGTGTCAGTCTGGGTCGCGCTAGCGCTGCATCGAGTGCAGGGTGATACAGATTGATCAGCACGCGATTGAGGGGATTGCTAGTTTCTTGCGGCAATTTGCCACGAATCCAGTAGCCCATCAGGATCGGCACCAGCGTCACCGACAAGCCGGCCGCCGCCGCCATCGCGTAGGTTTTGGTATAGGCCAATGGCGCAAAAAGACGCCCCTCCTGCGCCTGCAAGGTAAATATCGGGACAAAGGACAGGGTGATTATCATCAGGCAACAGAACAATGCGGGACCAACTTCAATCGCCGCTTCGGTAATGACCCGCCAGTGTTCCTCACCGTGAAGTTCGCTGCTGGGATGCTGGCTGTGCCACGCTTCAATTTTCTTGTGCGCGTTTTCAATCATGACAATGGCGGCATCCACCATGGCACCGATGGCGATGGCTATACCACCCAGCGACAGGATATTCGCGTTGATGCCTTGATAGCGCATCACGATAAATGCGATCAGGATGCCTAGCGGCAAGGTGATTATGGCTACCAGGCTGGAACGCAGATGCCGTAAAAACAACAGGCAGACCAGCGCCACCACGATAAATTCTTCCAACAACTTGTGGCTCAGATTTTCTATCGCGCGATCAATCAGATTACTGCGGTCATAGGTAGTGACGATCTCGACCCCCGCTGGCAAACTCGATTTGAGCTCTTCCAGTTTGGCATGTACAGCAGCAATCGTGGTGCGCGCATTTTTGCCTGAGCGCAAAATCACCACGCCACCAACCGCTTCACCCTCGCCGTCGAACTCGCCAATGCCGCGACGCATTTCCGGGCCCAACTGAATGGTGGCGACGTCGCTCAGTGTGATTGGCACACCCTCTACCAGACGTAGTGGAATCGCTCGAAAATCGTCAATGGAGCGAAGATAGCCATTGCTGCGCACCATCAATTCAGCTTCACCCAGCGTGAGCACTGCGCCGCCAGTTTCCTGATTGCCTGCATTGACAGCCGCACGGACCTCCTCATGGGTAATCCCGAGCGCGATCATTTTGACTGGGTTCAGCACCACCTGGTACTGCTTTACCATACCGCCAATGGTGGCAACTTCAGCGACATCCGGTAGTGTTTTCAGTTCGAGTTTCAGAAACCAGTCCTGTAACTCGCGCAATTGCGCCAAATCGTGTGCACCGGTGCGGTCGATCAAAGCGTATTGATAGATCCAGCCGACCCCGGTAGCGTCCGGACCGAGTGCCGATTTTGCTGTGGCCGGCAGGCGGCTCTGCACCTGATTGAGGTATTCCAGGACGCGTGAACGCGCCCAGTACAAATCGGTACCATCCTCAAACAGCACATACACAAAGCTGTCGCCGAAAAAGGAAAAGCCACGCACGGTTTTCGCGCCGGGTACCGACAGCATGGTCGTGGTCAGCGGGTAGGTGACCTGATTCTCCACAATCTGCGGCGCCTGCCCCGGGTAACTGGTGCGGATAATAACCTGCACATCAGACAGGTCAGGCAGCGCGTCCACCGGGGTGGTGCGCAGCGCCCACAGGCCCCAGAAGGTTATGAACAAGGTCACCAGCAGGACCAAAAAACGATTGGCGACTGACCATCGTATCAGCGCGGCAATCATGGCTGTACTCCCATTTCGTTTACCGCCTCAGCTGCAACGCCGGATAAACTGGCCTCTGAATCGAGCAGGAATTGCGCGCTGGCGACGATTCTTTGTCCCTCCTCAAGGCCTGCAGTTATGACCGTGCGATGCGCGATCTCACGGCCCAACTCGACTGCGATCGGCGCAAACCTGCCAGCCTCCAGCACCCCCATGACCAGAGCGCGCTTACCCGTGCGAACAATAGCCTCGGTGGGAACCGCCAGCGCAAAGTCGCCTTCATTCGCCTCCAGTCGCACCTGCGCCGACATACCAGCGCGCAGTTCGCCCAGTGGATTGGGTAATTCGATACGCACGCGCAAGGTGCGACTGGCGGCGGTTAGCGCGGGCAACACGGCGGCAATCCGGCCACTGTAGGAGCGCTCTGGAAAGGCCGCCAATTGCACCTCGGCGTGGCCGTCTGCCTGCACCTCCAAGGTGCGACTTTCAGGCACGGCCACTTCCAGCCACATGTTGTTTATTCCCTGAACACGCGCCAGCATCTGGCCCGGCATCAAGGTCATACCGCTGCGCACATCCAGCGACTCCAGCACTCCGGCACGGGAGCTCTTCACCACAAAACTGTTCTGCGCATGCCCGGTTTTGTCGAGTTCACTGATCACGTCAGTGGACATTCCCAGCAGGCGTAGTCGCGCTCGCGCCGCATCCACCAGCGCGCTGTCTGCGCCCGTGCGCAGCACCAGAAATTCGGCCTGTGCTGCAGACCACTGCGGCACCAATAACTCGACCAACGGCTGGCCCGCTTCGATCACATCCCCCGGGGCCAGCGGCCATACCCGCTCCACCAGACCGCCACTGCGCGCCTGCTCCAGCGACACGTCACGCTCATTGAAGGTCAGCAGTCCGGTCGCTTCTATCACCGACACCAACGCAATACGCTCCACCACCGCCTCGCGCATACCGACATTTTGCGTTACCCGCGCATCGATTGTTATGTCTGTGGCGGCGCCATTGCCTGAGGCATTGCCTGAGGCATTGTCAGAGGAATTGCCAGAAGCATCGTTGCTCGCGTATTTGGGCACCAATTCCATGTCCATGAAGGGCGATTTGCCGGGCTGATCAAAGTGATGCTGGGGCAGCATCGGGTCGTACCAGTACAACACCCGGCGCTCTTCGCCGCTCACCTCGCTGCGCCCCGCAGTGGCCGCAACCGGCATCGCCATAGAGGCATCTTGCGCCCACCACCAGCCTGCTACCGCACCCAGCGCAGTCAGAAGTACGCCCAACATCAATAGCTGTAACCTGCTTCGTAGATTTTTCATGGTGGTACTCCTGTTAGGTCACCCGCACCGTCGGCATAAAAATTTCCATAGGCAAAGTGCAGTTGCGCGGCACTCAGGTTTAGCGCCCCGGTATTGGCGATAGCCTGCAAACGCATCACGATGCGCGCACGCCGCGCATCAATGACATCAGTGAGTGTTCCCGCGCCGCTGCGCCAACCCGCCAGGGCCAGCGCTACCTTTCTTTCAGCCAGCGGCAACAGCACATCAGTGAAGCGCCGGTCGGCCTGTTGTAGTCTGTGGTACTCAGAAAATTCTACCTCCAGCATGGCCGTATGCTCACGCAGGCTCGACTCGCGGTCAGCATCCAGCGCTGCGCGCTGCGCCTGCTTGCTCGCGATCATGGGAGTCTGGCGCGAACCGGAAAACACCGGTAAGTCCACGCGCACTTCCAGCATTATCATGTCGTCCCAGCGTGAGCCGCGCTCCAGCCAGGCAACTTCCACATCCCAGTCAGGATGTTTGTCGGCGCGTGCAGCCGCTATGTCGGCGTCAAGTACTCGCTCTTGCGAAGCGAAGCCAAGTAGCTCGGGGTGTTGATGTAACTGGTCTTGTAGCGCGGCAATGCTGATCGGCCACTCGGGGACCGCGCCGCTCAGGGGCCGGTCCGCAGCACTACCGATCCAGCGCCGCAGCTGGGCAAGCGATTGCTCGCGTCCGGCGTTTATCTGATCCTGCAGCGCGGCAATCGCCGCCGCCTCCTCCTGCGGCAGTAAGGCATCAAGCGCCATTCCGCTCGCTGCTGCCAGTTGCGCCCGCACTGCGCCATCGAACAGTGCGTTCTCGCTTTGCATCTGTGCCACCAGTGCCAGCTGCTGTTCCCAGGTGTAGCGTGTAATCCAGGCTAGGGCCGTTTCACGCAGCACGGTTTGGCGCTGCACCCGTTGGTCGGCCTGCATCACATCAACCTGCGCAGTGGCTTGCTCGGTGCGCGCTTTGCGTTTGGCCGGGTTGGTGAATTCCTGCATGAGTCCGATGCGTTGCATCGTCATAAAATCGGCACCGGTGCTAAAGCGGTCATCGCCCTCCACCGGGAGGTTATCCAATCCCAACACCAATTTTGGATCGGGCAGTTCGCTCGCTGGGATTGTCGCATACTGCGCGGCCTCGATCCGTGCAGTGTCGGCGCGCAATACAGGCGCTTCGCGCAGCGCGGCAGACAAGGCCTCGTTAAGCGTTAGCGCTTGCGCAAACGACGTATTGACCGGCGCCAGCAAGAGCAAAGACAGTAGAACAGGGATGGCGAACGGCTGGTGATACCGCTGTCGCAATCGATACATAATAGAAAACATATTTTCAACTCCACGCGAGGCCGACTACGGCGCATCAACGTCTGGCACAGGCAAATGACGATGTCCGCCGCAATGGAGCGACAGACAAGTTTGCTTGGTAGGAGTTAAATCAGGGTAGGAGGCCGCCAAACGGCGGGGGGTGGACCGGAATGGGTACGCATGGGAGTTGCTGGCAATTGCCTTACGTTGGTTGTGAATGCGAGATGAACGATGGCGGGGGCGAGCATATAACTTAGGGAGGGCGAACACTCATGCCCGGTCTTGCACAGCTGGCCCGTTTTGGCGACAGTGGCCGCGTCATTGCAACAATCGGGGTGATCATTGGTGTCTGCGGACGAGGGTACTGCCATATCTTGCATATGCGGACAGTCTTTACCCGCCATCTCCAGGCTCGCACTGGCCTGCAAGGGCAGTGCAATGCACAGGAAGGAAAGTACCATGACAAGAATTCGTCGCATCTGGCAAGCTTAGCTCCGGGCCCTGGTTATGTCACCCGATTTTTCGAGGTTTCTCCCAGCTGAGCTGTGATGCACTTCCCGAAATACCGGCTATGCCCCAGCGCGCGCAACGATCCCCAGTTCAGCAGCTATGTTGTCAATCTCCGCTAATTCCTCCGGGCTGACGTCCCCGTCCGCTGCGGCTACAGCGTACAGCGATTCCAGCAACTGCTGCTGCCGCTGGTAGCCTTCGCTTCCCGGTGCATGTATGACGGGCTCTTGCCGGGCGCCGTGAATACCTAACATCGAATGTGAGAGATGCATCACCAGGTCCGCCTCTCCTGCAGACAGACCAGACACGTCATGCAGAATACGCCGGATGGCGATATTCTCCTCCTCATTGATGTGCTGGTCGGCTGAGGCAACCCGGGTCAGTGCCAAGGCGAAAGCGGCCAGCTCGGTGTAAGCATTGGGTTCGAAGCGCGCCATGATATTGAGCAGTCTTCCGGCGTCATCACCGACGGCATCCATCAGGTTCTTGATGCGGCCATCCTCCAGATGCAGGATGCGATCCGCGATATCCAGTATGCGGTTGTCATGGGTCACCAATACCACGGCTGCGCCTTCTTCCTTGGCCAGTCGCTGAATCAATTCCACCACGTCGCGCCCGCTGTGTTTGTCCAGGGAAGCGGTGGGTTCATCCGCCAGGATAATGCTGGGATGATGCACCAGGGCCCGGGCAATACCGATACGTTGTTTTTGACCGCCGGATAACTGGTCGGGCATCTTGTACATGTGTTCGGCCATGCCGACGTGACCCAGCACCGTCTCAATGCGCTCATTCCAACCCTTGCGGGAGCGCTCACCGCCCAGCTCCAGCGCCATCTGTATGTTTTGTGCCACGGTGAGGGAGCCGAGCAGGTTGTGCTGCTGAAAAATGTAACCAATCCTGCGTCGCACCTTGACCAGCGCACTCTCTGATACCGCCGACAACTCCTGCCCCATCACCCTTACCACGCCTTCCTGACAGGAGCGCAAGGCGCCGACCAGCGTCAGCAGTGTGGTTTTTCCAGACCCGGAGGGGCCCGTCAAAATGATAATTTCGCCAGCCGCAATCTGGGTACTCACGTCGAAAAGGATCTGCTTACGCAGATTGCCCTTGCCGTAGAAATGGGAAACGCGTTCGACCTGTATGGGGTTTACACTGCTCATCAGAACACGTCCGCCGGATCGGCCGAGCGCACTTTCTGCATAGCCAGCAGACCCGCAACCACACACATGACCAGCGTCAGCCCCAGCACCATACCGGCCTTGTCCAGGGTAAGCTCCAGGGGGAGATTGGTCGCATCGGCCGATACCTTGAATACCACCAGGGAGAGCGCGATGGCTGGGATAAAACCCGCCACCGCCAGGATGGCTGCTTCCTGCAACACCACGCCGGACAAATAGCGGTTGGTGTAACCCATCGCCTTCAGGGTGGCATACTCCTTGAGATGATCCTGCACGTCGGAAAACAGAATCTGGTAGACAATGATAGCGCCCACCACGAGGCCCATGACCACACCCAAATTGAGTACGTAGCCGATCGGGGTACTGCTGTCCCAATAGGCGATTTCCATGGCCTGGAACTGCGCGCGAGTCACCACGGCGACATCCGGTGGCAATGCTTTAATGATGGCATCGCGCACATCCTCTGCCTCCGTACCGGGCTCGATCTGGACCAGGCCCAGAGAGACAGCGGAGTGCTTACGATCCGGAAACAGACGCAGGAAGTTGAGGTCACTGGTGATCAGTGCGCCGTTGATGCCGAAAGAATTGCCGACCTCGAACAGGCCGCCAATGCGGATGCGCCTGCTGTTCATTTCCAGCGTCACGGTGTCTGCTGTCTCGAGCATGGCGAGGATGGGACCGTACTCGGGTCGCGACAGCCGGTCGAACACGTAATAGTCGTCCAGTCGCAGGTCTTCCTGTTGCTGTGGCGCAATGATCTGGCCGAAACCTTCATCCGCCGGGTCGAAGGCCGACACGAAAATCGGCCATACTATTTTTGGCTTTTCGGGATTGCGCCACCGCCCCTG
>JANNXP010000230.1:0-3421 GCA_031409615.1 Haliea sp.
GATGGCACCGATTGCGATGGAAGAAGGTCTGCGTTTTGCGATTCGCGAGGGTGGGCGTACGGTTGGCGCTGGAGTGGTAGCGAAGATTATCGAGTAAACGACTGCCGGAGGCGGTCGGGGACAGATCTGAAATCTGCCCCCTGTGCGATTAAGCCGAACCGCTTGAATGGGCAGTTCGGCTTCGTCGTCTAAGTGAGAGGTTTAGGCCAGTAGCTCAATTGGCAGAGCAGCGGTCTCCAAAACCGCAGGTTGGGGGTTCGATTCCCTCCTGGCCTGCCAGTTATTTATTGGCGGGCACCGCGTCTTAGTTGGGCGCTGTCTAGTGTAACAAGGTTGATTTGATGAGTGTGGAAACAACTGCGAGCAAGTATGACGCGGTCAAGTGGACTGTTGTAGTTGCTCTGTTGGCAGTGGCGGTGGTGGGCAATAGTTACTACGGCGACCAGTCATTGCTATATAGGGTGCTGGGCATTCTTGCAATTGCAGGGATTGCCGGTATGGTCGCTTTGCAGACTGCCAAGGGCGCGGCTTTCTGGGCGTTGGTGAAAGGCTCCAGAACCGAAATACGCAAAGTCGTCTGGCCTACCCGGCAGGAAACCTTACAGACCACCATGATTGTGGTGGGTTTTGTGTTACTGGTGGCGTTGCTGCTGTGGGGGCTGGACTCATTCCTTGGTTGGGTAGTGTCGCGTGCAATTGCTTAACAAACGAGATAAGGGTTAGCCGATGGCAATGCGTTGGTATGTCATTCATGCCTATTCCGGGTACGAAAAGAAAGTTGCCGCCGCCCTGAAGGAGCGTATTGAGCTGCATAACATGCAGGAGCGTTTCGGCGAGGTGTTGGTCCCGACAGAAGAGGTGGTTGAAATGCGTGGCGGCCAGAAGCGGCGCAGTGAACGCAAGTTCTTCCCCGGCTATGTGCTGGTTCAGATGGAGTTGGGCGATGATACCTGGCACCTGGTCAAGGAGACCCCGCGAGTCCTGGGGTTCATCGGCGGCAAAGCAGATGCGCCTGCACCCATTACCGAGAAGGAAGCGGCGGCGATACTACAGCGAGTGGAAGACGGCGTAGAAGCGCCCCGGCCCAAAACAATGTTCGAGCCCGGCGAGATGGTGCGGGTAGTCAGTGGACCCTTCAACGACTTCAATGGTGTCGTCGAAGATGTTAACTATGAAAAGAGCCGCCTCAATGTGGCGGTGCTGATATTTGGACGGTCCACTCCGGTAGAGCTTGAATTCAGTCAGGTCGAAAAGGCTTGACAGCGAAACGGGGTCAGAGCCCTTTTTCACCAAACGGTGAAAAAGGGCTCTGACCCCATCAACGAAACGGCAGCATTGCTGCTTTTATGGGGAGCCCTAGTAAGCCACTGCGGCCCAAGCGGCGATCGTACCCGGGAGAATAGAGATGGCTAAGAAAGTCCAGGCTTATATAAAGCTGCAGGTAAAAGCTGGTCAGGCAAACCCCAGTCCGCCAGTAGGTCCGGCACTGGGTCAGCACGGTGTCAACATCATGGAGTTCTGCAAGGCATTTAATGCCGAGACTCAGGGTATGGAGCCCGGTCTGCCGATTCCCGTGATAATCACGGTCTATGGTGATCGTTCATTCACTTTCATCAAAAAAACGCCACCAGCTTCTGTACTGCTGATGAAGATTGCCAAGATACAAAAGGGTTCCCCCACGCCTAATACCAACAAGGTCGGCAAGGTAAATCGGGCCCAGCTTGAAGATGTCGCCACCCAGAAGTGGCCTGACCTGACCGCCGCTGATATGGATGCGGCTGTTCGTACTATTGCCGGTAGTGCCCGATCCGCCGGTATCGAAGTAGAAGGGGTAAACTAAGATGGCTAAGCTGTCCAAGCGCGTGCGCGCATTCAAGGAAAAAATTGACCCCCAGAAGGCCTACCCGCTGGATGTAGCGGTCAACCTGCTGAAGGAATTTGCCACCGTCAAGTTCAACGAAACGGTTGAAGTAGCCGTCAACCTGGGCATCGATGCGCGTAAATCGGATCAGGCCGTACGCGGCGCAACCACCCTGCCTTTCGGCACCGGTTCTGTGGTCCGCGTGGCTGTCTTCACTCAGGGTGAGGCTGCCGAGAAAGCCAAGGCCGCCGGCGCTGATCTGGTTGGCATGGAAGACCTGGCGGAACAGATCAAGGGCGGCATGCTGGACTTTGACGTTGTCATTGCGTCCCCGGATGCCATGCGTGTTGTTGGTCAGCTAGGCCAAGTACTGGGTCCGCGTGGCCTGATGCCAAACCCCAAAACGGGTACTGTGACTCCCGACGTGGTAACGGCGGTGAATAATGCCAAAGCCGGTCAGGTGCGTTATCGCACGGACAAGAATGGCATCATCCACGGCGGTATTGGCAAGATTAATTTCGAATTGGATGCCATCAAGGGCAACCTGGAAGCATTGCTGTCTGACCTGAGAAAGGCCAAACCGGCTTCCGCAAAAGGCGTCTATCTCAGAAAAATCAGCCTGAGCACTACGATGGGTCCAGGCATCACTATCGACCAGGGGTCGGTAGAAAGTTGATCGAATCGCCCCATTGAGGGGTGGTTCCTCAAAGCTCGCCAGGGAAGGAGGGTGTTGTAGACCGGTGATACTACCCAGTGGTGGTTCGATCCGGTCCACTTTGAGGTCTTTGGACAAGGCACCGGGCAGTTAGCCCATTTAGCTGAGAACTGAAGGCCATCAAAGACCGTAGGTGCCAAAGTCGATGCGGTATGTCGGTTGCGGTTTAATCGCGGCAAGTCCCTCGGGATATGTCAAAGCCTACGCAGATGGTGAACATGTTCACCACGCACAAGCAGTGTTGACATAGATTTGTCGACATTTAACTGTGCTGGCCGTAAACGAATAAATCGTTTTAGGACTGCACAAACTTAGCAATCCAGGAGTAACTCCAGTGGCAATAGGACTCGAAGACAAGAAAGCGATCGTAGCTGAAGTTAACGAGACTGCCACCAGTGCACTGTCCTTGGTTATCGCCGACTCACGCGGCGTGACTGTGGATGGGATGACAGCTCTGCGCAAAAAGGCGCGCGAAAACCAGGTGACCCTCCGTGTAGTGCGGAATACCCTGGCCAAGCGCGCTCTGGAAGGAACCGAGTTCGAGTGCGTTAACGACTCGTTGGTTGGTCCCTCCCTGTTCGGATTTTCGATGGAAGATCCGGGTGCAGCGGCTCGATTATTCAAAGATTTCGCGAAGCAATACGAAAAATTTGAAGTGAAAGCACTGGCGGTAAGCGGCCAGATGCTGGGTGCAGATCAATTGGATGTTTTAGCTACGTTGCCTACGCGTGATCAGGCACTCTCAATGTTGATGAGTGTTATGAAGGCGCCGGTGACCAAGCTGGTTCAGACAATGAACGAAGTACCTGGAAAACTGGTTCGCACACTCGCAGCAGTACGCGATC
>JANNXP010000231.1:0-11460 GCA_031409615.1 Haliea sp.
GATGGCACCGATTGCGATGGAAGAAGGTCTGCGTTTTGCGATTCGCGAGGGTGGGCGTACGGTTGGCGCTGGAGTGGTAGCGAAGATTATCGAGTAAACGACTGCCGGAGGCGGTCGGGGACAGATCTGAAATCTGCCCCCACCCGAGAGTGGAACAAGCCTGGCATCAATGCTGGGCTTTTTTATGCCCGCTAACTTTAATTACGATCTGTGACCGATTAAAGCCGGCCGGCTCTAGGCATCTGCCCGCGATGATATTCGGGTCAGTGATAGAGCGCCCGACACCAGAGCGGCTAGGGTGCGCTGTTTACCTGAGAAAGTTGTTCGTTCAAAGTAAGAAAATCGTAGAGGTACCCAATCAAAAAGAGTCCGCCGGTACAGAGATAGAGCAGGCCGGTGAAGATTTTGCCCATGTAGAACCGGTGAACACCAAACACCCCCAGAAAGGTCAGGAGAATCCAGGTCAGATCATAGTTGACAGGTCCAGGGACGAAACGCCGCTCGGCTTGCCGCTCCATGGAAGGAATCAGTAACAGATCGATAATCCAGCCGATGAAGAAGAGGCCAAATGTGAAAAACCAGATAACACCCGTAACCTGTTTGCCGTAGTAGAAGCGATGGGCTCCGATGATTCCAAAAATCCAGAGCAGGTAGCCCAACAAAACTGAGTGTGTACGTTGGCTTTGTTCCATATGGTTGCCCTCGAGTGCGGTCAGTCAAAAGCGCGTATGGTCGGGGCTGCCTAACTCTGCGTCAAGTCCATGATTCAAGACCGCCTCCCCGCTCTTTGGCTTGGATACAATGACCCTTGCTTATATTTGCGGGCCCATATCATATGAGCTGGGAAACACGGGTAATTAATTCCGCATCCTGCTTGACAGGAGGCGGGGTGGTCTTTAATATTCGCGTTCCTTTTTCGGGGGGTTCCATTGCGAGCCTCTGGTTTTTTCATTGGAGTTAAGTCAGGTGCACAGTCAACGCATTCGAATTCGCCTCAAGGCCTTTGACCATCGACTGATAGATTCGTCTACGCAGGAAATCGTCGAAACAGCGCGCCGCACTGGTGCACTAGTAAAAGGTCCGATCCCCCTTCCCACGCGGAAGGAGAAGTTTACGGTGTTGGTTTCGCCGCATGTTGATAAAGATGCCCGAGATCAGTACGAGATCCGTACTCACAAGAGGCTGTTGGACATCGTGGAGCCCACAGAGAAAACTGTGGATGCCTTGATGAAGCTCGACTTGGCAGCAGGTGTGGAAGTTCAGATTAGTCTTGGTTAACTACAGACTGTAGTAGCAAGACCTGCTTGGGGCAGGAATCCCGAGTGTGTAACGCCTAGCAATGGGCGGCCATAGAGGGTGCAGCCCCGTACACTGAGAGGTTAGTAAAATGGCTATTGGTTTAGTCGGTCGCAAGTCCGGTATGACGCGTGTTTTTACCGCGGAAGGTATTTCAATTCCAGTAACCGTAGTGGAGATTGCTCCAAACCGCGTTACTCAAGTCAAAGAGATCGATAGCGATGGCTATCGTGCGATTCAGGTCACTAGGGGCAGTCGTAAGGCCTCCAGAGTAAGCAAGTCACAGGCAGGGCAGTTCGCCAAGGCCGGTGTTGAAGCCGGTACCGGTCTGTGGGAGTTTCGTCTGGATGATGCTGACGAGGCACCTGTGGTCGGCTCTGAGCTTACTGTAGAGCGTTTTGCAGTTGGTCAGAAAGTCGATGTGGCAGGTAAGTCCAAAGGTAAGGGTTTCCAAGGTGTTATCAAGCGCTGGAACTTTGCCATGCAGGACGCTACGCACGGTAACTCACGCTCTCACCGCGCTCCCGGTTCTATTGGGCAGAACCAAACCCCTGGGCGTGTATGGAAAGGCAAAAAGATGGCGGGCCACATGGGTTCTGCGAATGTCACGACCCAGGGACTGGAAATTGTCCGTGTTGATATTGAACGAAATTTATTGCTTATCAAGGGCGCCGTACCAGGCGCGCCCGGCGGCGACGTGATTGTCCGTCCCGCAGTCAAAGCATAAGGTTAGGGGGTCTCTAACGTGGAATTAAATGTTTGTAAGCCGGGTAGCAGCGAAGTGTCCACTGTGTCAGTTTCAGATGTGGCCTTCGCACGCGAATACAATGAGGACTTGGTCCACCAAGTGGTAACTGCCTATATGGCGGGCGCGCGACAGGGCACTCGTGCCCAGAAAAATCGTGCTGCGGTAAATGGCGGTGGCAAGAAGCCTTGGCGTCAGAAGGGCACTGGTCGGGCCCGTGCCGGGACTACGCGTTCTCCGATATGGCGCAGTGGCGGTGTGACTTTTGCGGCACAACCGCAGGATCACTCCCAGAAAGTAAATCGTAAAATGTATCGGGCGGCCATGCAAACGATTATGTCGGAGCTAGCGCGTCAGGACCGCCTTGTGGTTATTGAGAGTTTCGATCTGGAAGTACCTAAGACAAAGCTTCTGCTGAAGCGACTTGACGAATACGGCGTAGACAACGTACTTATTGTTTCTGCAGAGATAGACGAAAATCTGTATCTGGCGGCACGCAATCTGCACAAAGTGAATGTGAGTGATGTGGATGGCATTGATCCACTCAGCCTCATCGGCCATGACAAAGTCATGGTCACGGTTGATGCCGTGAAGAAATTTGAGGAGATGCTGGGATGAACCAGGAGCGTATATTTCAGGTATTGACAGGCCCGCACACTTCCGAAAAGGCCGCAATTGTGGCTGATGCGAATAATCAGTACGTGTTCAAAGTGGCCGTCGATGCATCCAAGGCCGAGATAAAGAAGTCAGTCGAGCAGTTGTTCAAGGTCAAGGTAAGCGACGTGAATACCTTGAGAGTAAAGGGTAAGGTCAAGCGTAATAAACATGGGTTCAGCACCAAATCAACCTGGAAAAAAGCTTACGTAAGATTGGAGCAGGGTCAAGATATCGACTTTGCCTTGGCAGACTAAGGAGTAGGAGAGAGATGGCACTATTAAAGAGTAAGCCCACTTCCCCAGGCCGCCGCCACGTCGTCCGCGTTGTTAGCGATGATCTACACAAGGGCGCGCCTTATGGGCCTCTGTTAGAAAGCCAATCAAGGAATGGTGGTCGCAACAACAATGGGCGCATTACAACTCGCCACATCGGTGGCGGCCATAAGCAGCACTATCGCATAATCGATTTTAAACGTACAAAAGATGCCATTCCCGCAAAGGTGGAGCGACTGGAGTATGATCCCAATCGAACCGCGCATATTGCCTTATTGCTATTCGCAGACGGGGAACGCCGCTACATCATTGCGCCACGAGGCGTGAAAGCTGGGGACGTCCTCCAGTCGGGCTCTGCTGCGCCGATAAAGGCAGGCAATTGTTTACCCTTGCGCAACATTCCAGTTGGTTCGGTGGTGCATTGCATCGAAATGAAGCCTGGTAAAGGGGCTCAGATGGCGCGCTCTGCAGGCACATCAGTGCAGTTGGTGGCGCGCGAAGGGCAGTATGCCACGTTGCGTCTGCGTTCCGGTGAAATGCGCAAGGTGCTGTCCGATTGTCGGGCCACTCTGGGTGAAGTTTCCAACTCCGAGCACAACCTGCGCAAGTTGGGCAAAGCAGGAGCGGTCCGTTGGCGCGGTGTTAGACCAACTGTCCGCGGCGTGGCGATGAACCCGGTCGACCACCCGCATGGTGGTGGCGAAGGCCGTACCTCCGGCGGTCGTCATCCAGTTAGCCCCTGGGGTACACCAACTAAAGGCTACAAAACTCGTGGGAACAAACGCACCGACAGCTTAATAATACGCCGTCGTGGTAAGAAATAAGTTACGTCGTTAGAAGCAAGAGACTAGAGGAATACACTGTGCCGCGTTCACTGAAGAAAGGTCCTTTTATCGACCTTCACCTGATGAAAAAGGTTGAAGCTGCAATTGAGAGCAACGACCGTCGCCCCATCAAGACCTGGTCACGGCGGTCCATGATATCACCCGACATGGTTGGGTTGACTATAGCTGTTCACAACGGTCGCCAGCATATACCGGTTCTAGTGAACGAAGACATGGTCGGGCATAAACTGGGGGAGTTTGCGTTAACACGCACATTCCGGGGCCACGTTGTGGACAAAGCGGCCAAGCGCTAGGCGCTAATCGGTAGCGAGGTTTAGGTAATGGAAGTAGCAGCAAGATTGAAAGGCGCGCAGATTTCTGCACAGAAGGTTCGCTTGGTAGCAGATCAGGTGAGAGGTTTGGGTGTGGAAGAGGCTCTCAGCGTGCTCGAGTTCAGCACAAAAAAGGCCGCGCACATTGTCAAGAAAGTGCTCGACTCAGCTATAGCGAACGCTGAAAACAATGAGGGCGCGGATGTCGACGAATTGAAGGTATCCACCATATTTGTAGACGAAGGTATGACAATGAAGCGTTTACGCCCGCGAGCTAAAGGTCGTGCGGATCGTATTTTGAAGCGCAGCTGCCATATCACGATTAAAGTTGCAGACAGCGACCGCTAGGTTTAGGAGAAAACTAAATGGGTCAGAAAGTACATCCCACCGGCATGCGATTAGGGATCGTCAAGGATCATACATCGATCTGGTATGCCGACAACAAGAACTACGCCAAGCAGTTGATTACTGATTTGCAGGCGCGGGCCTATATCGAGAAAACGCTGGATCACGCATCCGTCAGTCGCATAGTGATTGAGCGTCCGGCGCAAACAGCGCGCATTACCATCCATACTGCCCGACCAGGTATTATTATTGGTAAAAAAGGCGAGGACGTGGACAAACTGCGTAAGGACCTGACCCAGAAGATGGGCGTCCCGGTGCATATCAATATTGAAGAGATACGCAAGCCCGATTTGGATGCAAAATTGGTTGCGCAAAATGTTGCCCAGCAACTCGAGCGTCGCGTGATGTTCCGTCGAGCGATGAAGCGGGTCGTACAAAATGCGATGCGTCAGGGCGCTGAGGGGATCAAAGTCCAGGTTGGAGGTCGATTGGGCGGTACCGAAATCGCGCGTACTGAGTGGTATCGGGAAGGCCGAGTGCCTTTGCATACTCTGCGAGCAGACATAGATTATGCCACGTATGAGGCCCTTACTACCTTCGGAATAATTGGAGTGAAGGTCTGGATTTTTAAGGGCGAAGTCATTGGCACCGAAGGCCAGGGTGACAATGCCAAGAAGACAGCAACTAATTAAGGGCTACGCAGATGCTTCAACCAAAGCGTACAAAATTTCGCAAGATGATGAAGGGCCGCAACCGAGGTCTGGCTCATCGCGGCAGTAAGGTTAGTTTCGGCGAGTATGGACTGAAAGCTATCAGTCGTGGCCGCCTCTCGGCGCGTCAGATAGAAGCCGCCCGCCGCGCGATGACTCGTCACATCAAGCGAGGCGGAAAAATCTGGATTCGTGTGTTCCCTGATAAGCCAATAACCGGCAAGCCGTTGGAAGTGCGCCAGGGTAAAGGTAAGGGTAATGTCGAGTACTGGGTTGCCCAGATCAAGCCAGGCAAGGTTCTCTACGAATTGCAAGGCGTTTCCGAAGAGTTAGCACGAGAGGCATTTGCTCTGGCGGCAGCGAAGATTCCTATTGCCACGCAATTTGTTAAACGGACGGTGATGTGATGAAAGCAAGCGAATTACGTGTAAAGTCTGCCGAGGATCTTGGCAAGGAGCTTCTGACTCTCCGTGAGGAGCAGTTCAAGCTGCGTATGCAGAAGGTTACTGGCCAGCTGGGACAAACCCACTTGCTGCAGCTTAACCAACGCGACATTGCTCGTGTAAAGACTGCACTCACTGAAAAGACAGGTAACTGAACATGTCAGCAGCGGAAAGGCGTACCAGAGTCGTAACCGGAAAGGTTGTAAGCAACAAAATGGATAAGACGATAACTGTACTGATAGAGCGCCGGGAGAAGCATCCTGTCTATGGAAAGTACATTACGCGTTCATCGAAAATTCACGCTCACGATGAAAGTAACCAGTGTGGCATGGGCGACACTGTTACGGTTGCCGAATCGCGCCCTATTTCCAAGAGCAAGACCTGGAAATTGTTGGAAATTGTGGAAAGAGCCACGCAGGACTGATCGGGATTTCAGAGTCAACGGGGTAGCGGCTTAGCCGCAAGTGGGAGTAGAGCATGATTCAGACACAGTCATATTTGGAAGTCGCAGACAACAGCGGTGCTCGTCGAGTGATGTGCATAAAGGTGTTGGGTGGCTCCAAGCGTCGCTACGCGCGAGTTGGCGACCTTATTAAGGTGACGGTTAAGGAAGCGAATCCTCGCGGCAAGGTCAAGAAAGGTCAGGTAATGACAGCTGTAGTCGTTCGCACCAGAAAGGGTGTTCGCCGCCCCGACGGATCTCTCATCAAGTTTGATGACAATGCAGCAGTTATGCTCGATGCGAAGGAAGCTCCAATAGGGACACGTATATTTGGTCCCGTAACTCGGGAGCTTCGTGGTGAAAAGTTCATGAAAATTATTTCCTTGGCCCCGGAAGTTATTTAGTCCATAGGGTAGGGAGAGGTAGAGAAATGTTGAAGATCAAAAGAGAAGACGAGGTGATTATCCTGGCCGGCAAGGACAAGGGTAAGCGCGGCAAGGTCCGTAGGGTCCTGGACGACAATCGAGTCGTTGTATCCGGGGTCAATATGGTCAAGAAGCATACCAAGCCTAACCCGCAAGCCGGGGTGGCTGGTGGTATTCTTGAAAATGAAGCCCCCATACAGGTCTCCAATGTGGCGATATTCAATCCCAGCACTAATAAAGCTGACCGGGTTGGCTTTAAGGTAGATGGAGACCGAAAGGTTCGCGTTTTTAAATCCAGTGGCGAGGAGATTGACTCCTAAGCCTTCTGTGGCTGACTGGTCGACAGGTAGAAGACATGGCAACGTTGAAACACAGGTACAAAAGTGAAATCGTTCCTCGGCTTAAAGAAGAGCTAGGGTTGGACAATGTGATGGAAGTCCCGCGTATTACCAAGATCACTCTGAACATGGGTGTGGGTGAAGCGCTGGGCGACAAAAAGGTATTGGAAAATGCCGTCGCAGACATGGAGAAGATTGCGGGCCAGAAAGTGGTAGTGACCAAAGCTCGAAAATCTATTGCGAACTTCAAGGTGCGAGATGGCTGGCCAATTGGGTGTAAGGTAACTTTGCGTTCAGATCGCATGTATGAGTTTTTAGAACGTCTGATCAGCATAGCTATCCCCCGAATACGCGATTTTCGTGGTGTCAGTGCAAAATCTTTTGACGGTCGCGGTAATTTCGCGATGGGAGTATCTGAGCAAATTATATTTCCTGAAATTGAGTACGATAAAGTGGATGCATTGCGTGGTATGGATATCACAATCACTACCTCTGCTCGTACGGATGACGAGGGCCGTGCGTTGCTGCGCGCTTTCAACTTCCCACTGAAGGATTAAGAGGCTTCATATATGGCAAAGAAATCAATGATTGCACGCGAGAAAAAGCGTACAAAAATCGCCGCTAAATACGCAGGAAAGCGAGCGGCATTGAAGGCGACTTTGGTCAGTATCAAGGCTACCGACGATGAAAAATGGGAAGCGCAGGTAGGCTTACAGAAGCTCCCGCGTGACGCCGGTCCAACTCGGCAGAGACGGCGTTGTCAGATTACGGGTCGGCCACATGGTGTCTATCGCAAGTTCGGCTTATGTCGAAACAAGTTGCGCGAAGCTGCGATGCGCGGCGACGTACCCGGTTTGGTTAAATCGAGCTGGTAACCGGCGAATTGGTCTAACGAGAGAAATAGATTATGAGCATGCAAGATCCGCTGTCAGATATGCTGACCCGCATTCGTAACGCACAAATGCGAGGCAAGACACGTGTAGAAATGCCTGGTTCCAAATTGAAAGCAGCTGTTGCCCAGGTGTTGAAAGACGAAGGTTATGTAGCTGGTTTCAGTGCGACTAGCGATGGTGGCAAGCCTCGTCTGGCCATTGATTTAAAGTATTATCTTGGCAAGCCCGTAATTGCGGAGATACACCGAGTAAGTCGTCCTGGCTTGCGTACCTACAGCGGTCGAGGCGAGCTGCCATCTGTTCGAACAGGCTTGGGCGTGGCAATTATTTCCACATCCCACGGTGTGATGACTGATCGGGCAGCACGCGCTGCTGGTGTTGGTGGTGAAGTGCTGTGCACTGTTTACTAAATCCTATTTTGATGTAAAGAGTATTTCAAAATGTCTAGAGTCGCAAAGGATCCAATATCGCTGCCCCAAGGTGTAGAGATAGAGCTCAGTGGTAGCGATATCACTGTTAAAGGCGATAGGGGTGTGTTGGCTCTTTCATTGTCAAAAGGTATACAGCTTACCCAAGACGGTGGTGTTGTAACTTTGGCATATGAAGGCGTTCAATTTAGTGCCATGGCTGGGACCACTCGTGCCTTGGTAAACAATATGGTTAAGGGTGTCAGTGAGGGTTGGGAAAAAAAGCTGGTACTCAATGGTGTAGGTTATAGGGCCAAGGTTACCGGCAACATAGTTAATTTGACTGTAGGGCTGTCCCATCCGGTGGACTATCAACTGCCAGAGGGTGTCTCCGCTGAGAGTTCCAGCCCAACCGAAGTGGTTTTGAAGGGTATAGACAAGCATGCCGTTGGGCAGGCCGCAGCGGAACTCCGCAGCTTCCGTCCTCCGGAGCCATATAAGGGGAAGGGTATTCGCTACGCGGATGAGGTTGTCCGTCGTAAAGAAGCCAAGAAAAAGTAGGGATTTGAGATGAGTGCAAAGAATGATTCAAGACTACGCCGCGCTCGCCGCGCTCGTACCCGAATACGTGATCTGGGCATGAACCGGCTGAGTGTGCACCGTACTCCCAGGCATATATACGCGCAGATTATCGCGCCTGCTGGGGACAAGGTGATCGCTAGCGCCTCTACTCTGGACTCAGATTTGCGCAAAGGCGCTACGGGCAATATTGCGGCGGCAGCAGAAGTTGGCAAGCTGGTAGCTGAGCGTGCGATGGAAGCAGGCATCAAAAGAGTTGCTTTTGATCGCGGTGGATATAAGTATCACGGGCGTGTTAAGGCATTGGCCGATGCCGCTCGTGAAATCGGACTGGAATTCTAGGGTATCGATATGGCTTTCAACGATCAGAAAAAGCAGCAACAGGAAGGTGATTTTCAGGAGAAGCTGGTGCAGGTCAACCGTGTGGCCAAAGTGGTTAAGGGTGGGCGTATCTTCAGTTTCACTGCCCTGACTGTAGTCGGTGACGGTAAGGGAAAGGTCGGCTTTGGTCGCGGTAAAGCGCGTGAAGTGCCAGTTGCGATTCAGAAGGCCATGGAAGCGGCGCGTCGCAACATGATTACTGTGCGATTAAACAAAGGCACTCTTCAGTATCCGATAAAGGCGGCGCACGGTGCTTCAAAAGTGTATATGCAGCCGGCATCGGAAGGTACGGGTGTCATTGCCGGTGGTGCGATGCGGGCGGTACTCGAAATTGCCGGCGTACATAACGTACTGGCCAAGTGCTACGGCTCGACTAACCCGGTCAATGTCGTAAGGGCAACTTTCAACGGTCTCCGCGATATGTCTTCACCTGAGGATGTTGCAGCCAAGCGTGGCAAGACAGTTGAAGAAATTCTGAATTAACTATATTAGGTTGGCTAGTCATGGCTAAAGCATCTATCAAGGTAACACAGGTCAAAAGCACCTTTGGGCGCCTGAAAAATCATAGGGCGTGTGTGGCGGGTCTGGGTTTGCGCCGCATTGGGCACACGGTTGAGGTTGAGGATACACCCGCAGTTCGTGGCATGATCAACCGGGTGCACTACCTGGTAAAGGTAGAGGAGTAAATTATGTCAGATGTAATGCGACTGAATAGCCTGAGTCCCGCACCGGGCGCGAAAAAGAGCGCCAAACGTGTAGGTCGTGGTATTGGCAGTGGCACGGGCAAGACCGCTGGTCGCGGCCATAAGGGGCAAAAGTCTCGCTCAGGCGGCAGAGTCAGGCCGGGCTTCGAAGGCGGCCAGATGCCGCTGCAGAAGCGCTTGCCAAAGTATGGTTTTACATCGCGCATCAGCCGCACCACTGCCCAGATTCGCCTTGGTGAATTGAATGCAGTCGAGGGTGATGTTATCGATCTGGCTGCACTGAAGAGCGCCGATCTGGTTAATGAGAATGTTGTCCGGGCTCGTATTTTTCTGTCCGGCGAGCTGAAAAAGGCTGTCACCATCAAGGGTCTGGTGATCACCAAAGGTGCACGTGAAGCCGTTGAGAAATCTGGCGGGAAAGTAGAGGAATAAATGGCAACCGGACAGCTGCCCTCAGTCAATAAGGCGGGTCTTGGCGAGCTCTTTTCTCGCCTTCGTTTCGTTTTACTGGCTATTCTCGTTTATCGAATCGGTACTCATATCCCGGTGCCCGGGATCGATCCCAAGCAACTGGCCGCGCTGTTCACTCAGAATCAGGGTACGATTCTGGGGTTGGCCAATATGTTTTCTGGCGGCGCGCTGGAGCGGATGAGTATTCTGGCTCTTGGAATCATGCCCTACATCTCTGCGTCGATTATCATGCAGTTGATGTCTGCGGTGACGCCGCAGCTGGAGCAGTTAAAAAAGGAAGGCGAGTCCGGCCGCCGTAAAATCAGCCAGTACACGCGCTACCTGACGGTGGTGCTAGCTATCATCCAAGCCATCGGCATGACTGTGGGGATGGCAAACCAGGGTATGTCATATGACACATCGCTGCTGTTTTATGTAACTGCTGTAACCTCGCTGGTCACTGGCGCTGTGTTTATGATGTGGCTGGGTGAACAGATTACTGAGAAGGGTGTAGGAAACGGAATATCTCTGTTGATTTTCGCCGGAATTGTGGCGGGATTGCCTGCAGCGATAGGGCAGTCGCTGGAGCAGGCGAGGCAGGGGGAGCTGAATATTCTGATCCTGCTCTTTATCCTGACGCTGGCAATCGCTGTGATTTATATGATTGTGTTTATCGAGCGTGGTCAGAGGCGCATTACGGTGAACTACGCCAAGAGGCAGCAGGGTCGCAAGATGTACCAGGCGCAGAGCTCGCATTTGCCGTTGAAAGTGAACATGGCGGGTGTGATCCCCGCGATTTTCGCCAGTAGTATTTTGCTGTTCCCGGCCTCCATTGCGCAGTGGTTCGGCAAGAGTGGTTCTGCAGACTGGTTGCAGGACCTCGCCGTGGCAATAGGACCTGGACAACCCCTGAACATACTGTTGTTCACAATATTTGTAGTGTTTTTCTGCTTCTTCTATACGGCTTTGATGTTTAATCCGGTGGAAGTGGCGGACAACCTGAAGCGCTCGGGTGCTTTTGTGCCTGGCATCAGGCCCGGGGAAAAGACCGCTGATTACATCGATGGCGTACTGACCCGGTTGACAGTCTTTGGTGCGGCGTATATAGCGCTCGTTTGCTTGATGCCGCAGTTTTTGGTTGTCATGTGGAACGTGCCTTTTTACCTGGGTGGCACATCGTTGCTGATTGTGGTGGTGGTGGTAATGGATTTTATGGC
>JANNXP010000232.1:0-3941 GCA_031409615.1 Haliea sp.
GTTGCTCGCCAATGGCGCGGTGCAGCAGGGCTGCTACTACCGATGAGTCCACACCGCCGGAAAGGCCCAACAGCACTTTGTCGGAACCCACCAGGGCCCGCACCCGCGCAATGGCGTCTTCCACAATATGGGCCGGGGTCCACAGCGCCGCGCAGCCGCACAGCTCCAGTACGAAGTGCTCAAAGATGCGCACGCCCTGCAGCGTGTGCGTCACCTCCGGGTGAAACTGGATACCGTAAAAAGGTTTGTGCTGGTGCGCCATACCGGCAATGGGGCAACTCGGCGTGGCGGCAATCACTTCAAAATCCGGCGGCAATTCCACCACCTTGTCGCCGTGGCTCATCCACACATCCAGCAGGCCATTGCCCAGCTCGTCGATGTGGTCGCGAATGTCATGCAGCAGGCCGCCATTGCCGACCTGCGTGATACGGGCATAACCGAACTCACTGATGTGTGATCCGGCGACCTTGCCGCCAAACTGCTCGGCCATGGTCTGCATGCCGTAACAAATACCGAGCACCGGCACACCCAATTCAAACACACTGGCGGGTGCCCTGGGTGATGCCGCGGCGGTGACCGACTCCGGCCCACCGGACAGGATGATACCGCTGGGATTGAAGGCTCGGACCTCGGCATCGCTCAGGTCGAAGGCGCGCACTTCACTGTACACGCCGACTTCGCGCACGCGTCGGGCAATCAATTGCGTGTACTGCGAGCCAAAATCCAGGATCAGGATCTTGTGGGCGTGGATGTCTGCACTCATGTCAGGCGGGCCCTAGCGCACCGGATAATTCGGCGCTTCCTTGGTGATGGATACATCGTGTACATGGCTTTCTGCCATACCTGCACTGGTCACGCGCACGAACTCGGGACGGGTGCGCATGGTTTCCATGTTGGCACTGCCGGTGTAACCCATGGCGGAGCGCACCCCGCCCATCAGCTGATGGACGATAGCGGAGACGGGGCCCTTGTAGGGTACACGACCTTCAATACCCTCGGGCACAAGCTTTTCAGTACCCCGGCTGGTGTCCTGAAAATAGCGGTCGGAAGAGCCTTGCGTCTGCGCCATGGCACCCAGTGAACCCATGCCGCGATACGCCTTGTAGGTGCGGCCCTGGTACAACTCAACTTCACCCGGCGCTTCTTCCGTACCGGCGAACATACTGCCCACCATGACCGAATGCGCGCCGGCCACGATCGCCTTGGCGATGTCGCCAGAGAAGCGGATACCGCCGTCGGCGATGATTGGAATATCGGTTCCCCGCAGCGCCTCGCTGACATTGGCGATTGCCGTAATCTGCGGCACCCCGGTACCGGTGACAATGCGGGTAGTGCAAATAGAGCCGGGGCCGATACCGACCTTGACCCCATCCACTCCTGCTTCCGCGAGCGCGACTGCAGCTGCGGCGGTCGCGATATTGCCACCAATGACCTGTACCGAGGGATAAGAGCGCTTGATCAGTTTGACCCGATCGATCACATTGCGGGAGTGGCCGTGGGCGGTATCCACCACCAGCACATCGACACCGGCGGCGACCAATGCGTGCACGCGGTCATCGGTATCCGGGCCAGT
Source organism: Haliea sp. (assembly GCA_031409615.1). GTDB lineage: Bacteria > Pseudomonadota > Gammaproteobacteria > Pseudomonadales > Halieaceae > Marimicrobium. The sequence continues at coordinate 1,574 of JANNXP010000232.1, forward strand.
GCCCACCGAAGCGCCGACGCGCAATTGGCCATAGGAGTCCTTGCAGGCGTAGGGAAAGCTCTCCGCTTTATCAAAATCCTTCACCGTGATCATGCCGCACAGATCGAAGGCATCGTTTACCACCAGGATTTTCTCGATGCGATGGCGGTGCAACAGTTCCTGCACCTGTGCGAGTTCAGCGCCTTCCTTCACTGTGACCAACTTGTCACGCGGGGTCATGATGGCGGAGACGAGTTTTGCGGGATTGGATTCAAAGCGCACATCGCGACGGGTGACAATACCGACCAGATCCTTACCATTGAGCACCGGCACACCGGAGATGCCATGCGCGCTAGTGAGTTCGATCAGCTCGGCGATAGTCGCTCCTTGCTGAATGGTAATGGGATCCTTGACCACCCCACTCTCGAATTTCTTGACCTTGCGCACCTGTTCGGCCTGCTCGGCGATGGTCATGCTCTTATGGATGATGCCGATACCGCCCTCCTGGGCCATGGCGATGGCCAGTCGAAATTCGGTAACCGTATCCATCGCGGCGGAGACCAGGGGAATGTTCAAATCAATGTCGCGGGTGAGCCGCGTGCGCAGCGACACATCGCTGGCAACCACCTCAGAATAGCCTGGAGTCAACAGAACATCGTCAAAGGTGAGGGCTTCCTGGGCTATACGTAGCATAGGGGCTGTTCTCCAGATGGCGAGGGTGAATGGAACAGGAGAGTATAAATCCAAGTGCCCTGCGGCACAATTACCAGAGCCCCACAAAGCCCATTGAATGCATGCCCATTGAATGCACGCCCCCTGAATACATGATAGGGCGGGATAAAGTACACTGCCTCATTAGTCCAAACCCACGCCGAGATCCACATTCCATTGAATAACCCGTTCGCATCGGAGCAGCCACCGCCTCTACTCACGGTCAGTCAGCTCAACCGGCAGGCCAAGACCCTGCTGGAAAGTCACTTTGACTTTGTTTGGGTAGAGGGCGAGGTCAGCAACTTTGTGAAGCCCTCCTCCGGGCACTGGTACTTCTCTCTCAAGGATGGCAATGCCCAGGTGCGCTGCGCCATGTTCAGCACGCGTAACCAGCGGGTGAAGTTCACGCCCGCAAACGGCGACGCGATACGCCTGCGGTGCCGGGTTTCGCTGTATGAGGGCCGGGGCGAGTTTCAACTGCTGGTCGAGCACCTGGAACACGCCGGGGCCGGGGCCTTACAAGTCGCGTTTGAAAAGCTCAAGGCCCGGTTACTAGCGGAGGGCCTGTTTGACCCCGCGCGCAAACAAGGCCTGCCAGTATCCGTGTCGCAACTGGGAGTAATCACCTCCCCTACCGGCGCTGCCATCCACGACATACTGACTGTGCTGCGCAGGCGCTGCCCCGGCATTGCCGTTTTGCTGCTGCCGGTGGCCGTACAGGGCGAGGGGGCAGCTGCCCAGATTGCCAGCGCCATTGAGCGCGCCAACCGCTGGCAGCGAGAAGGTAAGATACACCTGGATGCCCTGATTGTCGGTCGCGGGGGCGGCTCGCTGGAAGATTTGTGGGCATTCAACGAAGAGATCGTGGCGCGCGCCATCGCCAGCAGCGCGTTGCCCATTGTCAGCGCTGTTGGGCATGAGGTGGACTTCAGCATCGCTGATATGGTCGCCGATTATCGCGCGCCCACCCCGTCGGCGGCGGCAGAACTGCTGAGCCCGGACCAGCGCGAATGGCATCAGCGCCTGCAGGCTGTCGATCAAGTCCTGGCGCGACTGATCCAGCGCAAACTGGCGGATGCGACCACTCATCTCTCCCACCTGCGGCAGCGCCTCAAACATCCGGGAGCGCAGCTGCGCGAACAGGCGCAACGCGTCGATGACCTGGAGCAGCGCCTGCTACTGGCACAGAAAAACCTGCTGCTGCGGCATCACGCCACACGGGCACTATTGGAAAGCCAACTGCTGGCCCGCTCGCCACTATCGCGACTGCAGCAGTTACAGCGCGACACCCGGCAATGGCGCAAACGCATGGACGCTGCCTTGCATCAAACGTTACACCAGTCGGCAAATCGATTGGCGCACCTGGCACAGATGCTGGACTCCCTGAGCCCTCTGGGCACCTTGCAGCGCGGCTACGCTATTGTGACCGACAGTTCCGGTAGCGTGGTGAGGGATGCCAACAAGGTGTCGATAGGGGATGAGGTGGAGGCAAGATTAGCCAATGGCCGACTCGCGCTGAGAGTCACCAAGGTCGAATAATGCCTTGGCTGCTGCCGTTGCGCCCTTGTCCCATGGGTGTCACCGCTCGGTTGGAACCCCACGCCCTCGTCGGTAACACCCATGGGACAAGGACGAATTCCTGCAATCTTAACGAGGTTCGACTGAATGTGTGCGCAGC
>JANNXP010000233.1:0-2791 GCA_031409615.1 Haliea sp.
ACCCCAGGTTCAATCACCGGGTGAGTTGGCACGGCGGCGTGCTGGCAGAGGAATCCGCTGGGCGCCTGCAAGCGTTTTTTCAGGCGCGTCGCTAGTATTTTTCCCTGCCGTAAACGCAGGGCCTCAATGCATTTTTCTACAGCGCCAGAAGAGTGATGCCACGCAGCGCGGCAGGCAGATGATCCTCGGCCCGCAGTGGCGGCTGGGGCTGGTTGTCCGGGATTTTCTCCAGAGCTAGAACACTGCGGTAGTGACGGACTCTCTGCACCAGGTTGGCTGCTTCCTTACCTCGGGCGTAACCGTAGCGGGTATCTTTGTAGTACTTGGTTTTTTGCAGTAGTGGCAGTCGCTCCATAACGTCCTGCCATAGATTTGGATCCCCGCCCTGGCGCTGTGTCAGCACGCGTGCATCTTCCAGGTGAGCCAGGCCGATGTTGTAGGCAGCCAGCGCCATCCAGGTACGGTCCGGTTCCTTGATTCCTTTCGGCAGCCGTCGGGTGATGTCCTTCAGATAGCGCGCGCCACCGCGCAGGCTCTGCTTTGCATCGAGGCGGTTATCCACGCCCAATTCCCTGGCAGTGGGTTCTGTCAGCATCATCATGCCGCGCACACCGGTGGGAGAGGTGGCCTTCGGATTCCACTGGGATTCCTTGTACGCCAGAGCCGCCAGCAGTTGCCAGTCCATTTGATACTCGTTGGCGACCTGCCTGATGAGCGGCTCATAGGCGGGCAGGGTTTGACTCATGTTCCAGGCGAACTCATCGGCATGGCTGGTCGAAATACCCGCCGCGTGACCGAAGTACTGATCGCGCAGACGCGCCAGCGTGCCATTGTCTTGCAGTCGTTGTGTAAAGTTGTCGATCACCTTTAATAGCCGAGAGTGGTCGATGCCCGGGGGCAGGTACCAGACCTGTTCCTGCTCTGTCCCCAGATCGAAGGCGACTTGCAGGCGCGGGTAGAGATTTTGCTGGATGGCAAATTCATGAGAGTCGATGAGGGCCAGTTCTGCCTGCCCCTCTTCGAGCAGTTCCAGCAATTGCAGGGTGTCGGCCTCGTCGATCTCCTCCCACTGCAGGTTGGGAGCCTCGCTGCTTTGCAGTGTGCGCAACATTTCCGCATGACTGGATCCCTCCAGCACCACAATTTTCAATCCCGCCAGATCGGGGATACTGCGCGGTTGGAATTTCCCGGCCACAAACACTACCTGCGGCGTAGATTTTAAGTAGGGCGTTGAATGGGGGTAGCTGGCTGCCCGTTGTTCCGTGAGGGTCAGGCCGGCGGCCGCAATATCCGCTTGATGGCGCTGCAGTTTGCTGAAAATGTCGGGCAGGTTGAAAGCGGTTTCCATCCGGAGCTCCACGCCTAACTCCTGTGCCAGGCGCTCGGCCAGTGCATACTCAAGGCCGGTAGGTCCGTTCTTGTCCAGATAATAGGTGGCGGGGCTATTGCGGCTCACGACCACCAGTTCTCCCCGGGCGTGAATCTGCGCCAGCGAATCGGGCTGTTCACAGCCATACAAGAGCAGTATTGCAACGGCACAGACTAGCTTTATGCAGGGTCTCATAGCAGCCATTTTAGCGGTGCACATGCAGCGCTTACAGTCATAATTACCATGGCAATTGGGCGCAATTTCGGTTAACGGTGCGCGCACAAATACAGTACAATGCCGGCTCCCTGACATACCTCCTCCAGGAGTTCTTCACAGCATGTTATCCTTGCGCGGTGCCCCCGCTCTGTCCGAATTTCGCCTGGAAAAACTGGCTCAAAAAATCTCCAATATCCATCCCGATATCCAGCTTCTGCATAACGAATACATACACTTTGCCCAGTTGCGACGGCCGCTGACGCCCGATCGCCAGAAGATACTTGCCAGCTTGCTGACCTACGGGCCACAGCTGTCGGTCGGCAGCAATGACACGCCACTGGCTGCCACTCTGTTGCTGGTGGTGCCGCGGCCGGGCACGATTTCTCCCTGGTCCAGCAAGGCCACCGATATTGCCCATAATTGTGGTCTCGATGAAATTGAACGTTTGGAGCGCGGTATTGCGTGGTATGTGCGCTGGCCCGAGAGCTTGGCACCGTCTGCGCGGGACGTCGTCGAGGCCTTGGTCCACGACCGGATGACGGAGACGATTCTGTCGGCGCTGGAGGCGGCGCAGCAGTTGTTTGAGCACGCTGCGCCGCGACCCATCTCGGTGGTGGACGTGCTCGGCGACGGTCGTCAGGCGTTGGTGGTCGCAGACCACGCTCTGGGCCTCGCGCTGGCCGGCGATGAAATCGACTACCTGCTGGATAGCTTCACTGCCCTGGGCCGCAACCCCAGTGATGTCGAGCTGATGATGTTCGCGCAGGCCAACTCGGAACACTGCCGGCACAAAATTTTCAACGCGGACTGGACCATAGATGGCCAGCCGCAGACTCACTCGCTATTCAGTATGATTCGCAATACCCATGAGCGCGGCGGTGAAAATGTGCTTTCAGCCTACTCTGATAACGCGGCGGTGGTCGCCGGGCCCGTCGCGGGGCGGTTCTATCCCGACCCGCAGACCGGCGCATACGCCTTTTCTCAGGAGCCTATACACCTGTTGATGAAGGTGGAGACCCATAACCATCCGACGGCGATAGCGCCGTTTTCAGGTGCGGGTACCGGCGCCGGCGGAGAGATTCGCGACGAGGGCGCAGTGGGGCGGGGCTCCAAACCCAAAGTGGGCCTGACGGGTTTTTCCGTATCCAACTTGAATATTCCCGGTTACGGCCAGCCGTGGGAGTCTGCCTACGGGAAACCTGATCG
>JANNXP010000234.1:0-9999 GCA_031409615.1 Haliea sp.
GGGCAAACTCGAGTTTCGCTGGCGGGTGGGCGCGGTGCTCACCTTCGGTGGCGGCGCCAATGAAGTGCAACGTGACATTATCGCGATGGCGGGGCTGTGGATGCCCCGCACCCGCTAGGAGAACAAGGCCATGGATTTCACTATTTCCGACGAAGTACGCAGCGCGCAACAACTGGCGCAACAGATCCTGGGCGACTTTACCTCGGTGGACAAACTCAAGGTGATTGCAAAGCAGGAGGAGCGTTTTGACGCGGACCTCTGGCAGGCGCTGGCGCAGGCCGGTCTGCTGGGACTGGATATCGGCGAAAGCCAGGGCGGTACCGAGCTGGGTTTTTACAGCCTGGCCACCCTGTGTGAGGAAGTGGGCCGCACCGTGGCGCCGATTCCCGTGATCCCCGTGCTGGTGTCAGCGGCAAGCACTCTGCGACGCTTCGGCAGTAACACGCAGAAGGACCAGTGGCTGACGGGTATCGCCAGTGGCGCAACCCTGATCACTGCCGCACTGGGGGAGTACAACAATGACGATCCCACGCGGCCTGCCTGCACCGCGGCGAAAAAAGAAGGCGGCTACTCCATCAGCGGCACCAAGATCTGCGTCAGTCTGGCAGGCTCAGCCGCCCGCATACTGGTATCCGCCAACATGGGCGAGGAACTCGTCGTGGCGCTGGTAGACCCGCGCGCCGCTGGCGTCACCCTCAACGCACAGATCGTGACCACGGGTGAGACCCAGCATGAACTGGTCATGAACAAAGTGCAGGTGCCGGCTGCGGATATCGTTGCGGTTGGCGGCGAAGCACTGGCCGCCATGGAGTGGGCGCAACAGGCGACCCGCACGGCACTGGCCGCAATGGCGCTGGGTGTGTGCGACAAGATGATGCGGATCACCGGGCAGTACACGTCTGAACGCGAGCAGTTCGGTCGTGCGATTGCGACGTTCCAAGCTGTGAGCCACCGCGTGGCGGACTGCTACATCGACGTCGAGTGCCTGCGCCTGGTAACACAACAGGCCGCCTCGCTAATCGACCAGGGTCGCCCCGCAGAGGACGCGGTGCTGATGGCGAAAATCTGGTGCGGCAACGTGACCCACCGGGTCAGCCAGGCCGCCCAGCATTGCCACGGCGGCACTGGTGTGGACCGCGATTACCAACTGTTTCGCTACTGCGAACTGGCGCGCCAGATCGAACTGACCGCCGGCAGCAGCGCCCAGCTCACCGGCGAACTGGGCCAGGCCATTTGTGCCGAGTACTTGTCAAAGGCCAGTTAGCGGGCGGAAAGGGGTTTCCTGCTCAGACGTAGCTGAAACCGTCGAGCCTTTACCTGACATACGGTGCCCGATTTGATGTCCGCTTTTCCAGCCAGTTATCGACCGGGTTGATGAACGTCACATCCGCACCCACTAATGAGCTGAGCAGATTGCGCACATCGCTGTGCGGGTCTGTACTTTCGATGTAGCGTGTGGGGATGTCATTTGCGCGCAAATAGCGTTCGTAAAAATTCATACTGGCACGGTGGTAGACAATTTTTTGCTTATAAAAATTGTACTGGCGGAAAACGAGATGTTCCTCGATCAGGTAGACTTCTGCGCAATGTCGCCAGGGATCGAAGCCTTCAAAAAGTTGGCGCGGAAGTATCAGTCCAAACATGTTTGTTCTCTCTTGGCGATTTCAACGCCCATTTGAAACAAGCGCAGGTGGATACTGCACCGCATGGATGCTGCACCGCATGATAGCGGTGTACAGGGTTTCCTGCGAAACTCTGGATATCCTCACCGGACCTGTGCAATAGATATGAATCTGGAAGTTATACAGGCGTTGATGCGTGGTATCAGCACCGCGTGTCTGCTGCTGTTGTTTGTCCGGTCGGTCTACCAGTATCGGGCACTCGCGGCTGGCCGATGGTTTTCGCTACTCTGCTTGGGCCTGATGGCACACGTGCTGTTGCCATTGCTGTTTGAAGTTGTTTGGCTGCGTTATCCCGCTATCTTGCCAGCTATGCTGGTCCCACCTGTGTTCTGGTTATTCTGCGATGCCCTGTTTAACGACCAGATGCACCGGCGACGATTTCCCCTTGCCGCCAGTGTTGCAATCACCCTCTTTGTGGTGGTGTCGATGGGCAGTTTCCTGACCTTTCAACATGACAGCGCCGATTTTGCGAGGGATCTGCTGTTCTTCATGTCTTATGCGCTGCGCCTAGGCTTTCTGTCGCTGGCAGTATTCGTGCTGATCAGGTCGTGGAGCGATGATCTGGTAGCCTCCAGACGATCCCTGCGCGGACTTTTACTGGTCATTACGGCAGGCTACATTCTGATTGTGCTGGTCGTAGAACTGACGCTGGGCAACCGCGCGGCACCTCCGGTACTGGAGACTGTGCACAGCGGCTCGATGGCCATTGTGTTGCTTATCGTCGCCGTATGGTTCCTGATCGCCAATCCGGCAGGCCTGTTCGCCACCTATCGCTCAGACGCCAGTGAGGCAGCGGAGCCATTCAGGGGCCTGTCGCACAGCGAACAGGCATGGCTTGAGCAACTCGATCACTTTATGAACGATAACCACGGCTATCGCTGTCATGGCCTGAGCATCGGGCTCCTTGCCACGGAACTTAAGATCCCTGAACACCTGTTGCGGCGGCTCATTAACCAGCACCTTGGCTTTCGCAACTTTCGGCAATACTTGAATGAGTTCCGCCTGCAGGAGGCCGCCGCAAGACTGAAAGACCCTGCCCAGGCCAATCTGCCCATACTCACCATTGCGTTGGATACCGGTTTTGGGTCTATCACACCCTTCAATCGGGCATTCCGTGAGGTCTATGAGCTTACGCCCAGCGAATACCGGAGAAAAAACACCTGAAAAGCTGTGCGGATTCGAAAACGCACAGCTTTATTTGGAATCGACAAGACTTCAGCCCCTCATATCCACTCAAATAGCACTCTTTCCGTACTCATTAACAGGAGGTCTCATGGATATGTTGCTATTGACTGCAGTGCTGGCTGAGCGCTGGCTGTTGGCTTTTCTGGTTGACCTGGCGCGGTATGTGGTCGGCGCGGGCATTGTCTCAATTGTGCTTTTTGGGATATTCGGGCGCTTTTCCAACCGCCATCGTATCCAGGCTCGACGGGCAACTGCCGATGACATTCGGCATGAGATCACGCACTCCGTGAAAACAGTGATGGTCTACGCGACAGTCTCCCTGGTGACGATTGCGCTGATTGACCGGGGCTCTATGCGGCTCTACACGGATCCGAGCCAGTATGGCTGGATCTATCTCATGCTTTCTGTGCCGATACTGCTCATATTGCACGATGCCTATTTCTACTGGGTGCATCGACTGATGCATCACCCCCGCATTTTCCATCGGGTTCATCGGCTACATCACCTATCGCGCACGCCGACCAGTTGGGCCGCGTACAGCTTTTCCGTCTGGGAGGCGTTTGCAATGACCATTTTTGTTCCGGTGGTAATGGCATTGATACCACTCCATCCGGTCGCCCTTTTTGTCTTTCTGTCCATCATGATCATCAGGAATGCAATGGGTCATTCCGGTGTCGAGTTTCACCCCATTGGCTGGGTCGACTCGCCGCTGGATGCGCTGACAACGGTTACACACCATGATCTTCATCACCAGAAGTTCCATGGCAACTATGGGCTTTATTTCACCTGGTGGGACCGCTGGATGGGCACCGAACTACCGGGATACAAGGCTGCATTTCGCAGCGCTGCCGCACCGGCGGAGACAGCGCAATCGCAACCCCAGTCTACGGAGGCAACCGGCATATGAAACTGTGTGGGCTACTTTTTGTGTGTTTGCTGGCGGTTTCACTACCAGTAACTTCCGAACTATCAGGCGGTGCAGCCTTCTCCGGTGAGTGGGTCATGGCCGATGGCTCTGCAATCGTGGCTATCGAGCAAACTCAGGATGCATGGCAGATTCGGATCCTCGCCATCCGTGATCCTGCGTATACAAGCGCGGATGACGGACCGCAGGCGGGCGAGCCCCGTATCGATTTGCATAACCCGAATCAGGCACTGCGGTCCCGTGGCCTTGAGCAACTTCTCATAGGAGAGGGATTCACGCTGGACGGCGACACCCTGACCGGTGGTCGGATCTATGATCCCGGGAGCGGGAACAGCTACAAGAGCACCCTGACATTGATGCCGGACGGATTGTTGCAGGTCCGGGGATTCATCGGCATTTCGCTGCTCGGTCGGACCATGTACTGGTATCCGCTGAAGGAACACAACGCCCGGATGACGGCGATGCTGGGCGTTGTAAAGGGCGCGCAGTAGCAGAACCGTCAGGGCGCCGGATAAAAGTGAGCTGGAGGAACTGGTTCACTTGATTAGCCAACGTGCAGGCCGTTGCCTGGACCGGCTGGGCTTGCTGGGCTTGCTGGGCTTGCTGGGCTTGCTGGGCTTGCTGGAGCAGGATACCGAGAGCGCCTGGCTGGAACTCGAACCCGCAGACGACACCGATGCCCTGCCACACATTATGGGCAGCTCCATATCCTCGGCTACTGCTCCTGCGTTGCTCTACCTCCTGCATCCATGCAGTCGTATCGGGTTGCTGTCGGGTCACAGCAAGGCCAAAAAGCGTTCATCATCCGCACCATCCGGCCACCGGACCGACCAGATCCCGGACTGTAGCGGGTGGCCAAGGCCAATGGATTCTCCCTGCACGCCGCAGTGAGCTGCGAAGGGCATCAGAGAGATAGGCGCGAGCGGCTGAGCCGCTGCATCGCCCGCCCAGCCATTGCGATTCCTCGCCTGTCACTCAGTTCCACCGGCAAGGTGGCTTACACACTGAAAAGACCCTACCGGGATGGCGGCGGGGCTGTCAGGGTCATTGCCTGTATTGAAGATCAGGACACCATGCCCGATAAAGCGGGGCAGGCCCTTGATCAGATTCTGGACCACCTGCGCCAGAAAGAACAGGCAACACCGACTCGGCCCTTGCTGGTGCCACCGACCAGAGCGCCACCTGGGACATGGCCTCTTTTCGCTGGGAAGGATTCCAGCCCAACAGCACTCAGCCAGCAATGAAGCCAGTGAATACCGCACGGCGTGAGCTATTGCGTTCTCTCGTTCAGGAATGAACGAGAGAACGCAATTCATCCGACGCGGCCCGGCGGCTTGCGACAAAAGCGTTGTCTGGGTATTCTCCGTACCCGTCGACCTGTATAAAGACCCCTAAACGGACGGTGTCGTCGACTGACACCGAGTCGTCACATGGATGTCCGGCACGCGGCGGCGCTGCCGTTGCTGGTTACGAACAGGTAACAGTAACCAATTTGGACAGACCCATGATCAACACCCAAGTCCTGGATAAAGCTCTGGATCTTCAACACCAGTTTCAGACTACAAAACCGTTCAAGCATGTCGCGATTGATAACTTTTTGGATGTGGCGACGTGCGAGTCATTGCTGAGGGATTTCCCGGCATTTGATCCTGAAAAGGCGCGAAATGAACTGGGTCAGATTGGCGCAAAGGCGGTCAATGAACGTCTCAGCGGGCTTAGTTCTGCGTACAAGAGTTTCTATGAATATATCAACTCGAAACCGTTCTTGGAGCATCTCAGCGAGCTTACCGGCGTACCCGACCTGATAGCGGATGCGACCCTATTCGGCGGTGGCACGCACGAAAACCGCGACGGACAAGGCTTGGATGTGCATGTTGATTTCAATATCGATGAGCGGCGGATGCTGCATCGCCGGCTAAATCTGTTGATCTATTTGAATAAAGAATGGGAGTCACAATGGGGCGGCGACATTGAGCTGCATCAGGATCCACGCAATCCGATCGCGAATCAGGTGACCTCGTTCAAGCCGATGTTCAATCGCGCGCTGATTTTTGAGACCAACGAGTACTCATGGCACGGATTTAAGCGTATTGAGCTGCCGCCCCAGAAGAAGCATCTGTCGCGAAAATCAATTTCAATTTACCTGTACACGAAGGACCGGCCCGCCGAGGAGATCGTCGCTCCGCACACCACGTTCTATGTAGCGGCGCCGATGCCAGGTAACATCAAGGCGGGGCACACCCTCTCTCAAGAGGATGTCACGCAGTTAACGATATTGATGGCAAGCCGGGATGGACTGCTTGGCATGTATCAAAACCTTTTGATCGAGAAAGAGCAGCGGTTGCGTAACTTCATGCGGGCGCATCAGGATGGCCTGATTGATCACAACGTGATCCTAGGTTCGCGCTCATGGCGACTGCTAATGGCGTTGCACAGGATTCGCTTTCAGGTCAGCCAGTTTTTTGGGCGAAAGGGTGGAGATAAATGAGTTCGCCACCTGTTGTGGAAAAGTCGAATATTCGCCCCTGCCCTGTCTGCAATACGCCAACACCGTCAGCGCACTTAATTGGGCGCTTACCAAATACTTTTAACGGCGCACTCGTGCAGAGCGAATATGACCTGACTTATTGTGCGTGCAAATCTTTGATCTATATCAGTCCTTTGCCACCCGCAGAGGATTTGGAGATGATCTACGTAAAATCAGCGCAATTCAGTGATCCCCTTTATACAGATGCGACGCGCGTTGAAGCCATTCTTGAATATATCGGCGGTTGCCTGCGCAGGATTGTGGATTTTCAGGCGCAGAACAGGGGCGTCGCACGTCTTGCCGAGAGTGGATTTTCGCATTGGGTGCGTGAACGTATTTCGCATTTGCTACCGGCATTAAAGTCGGAAAAAGCGAGTCAGGACACGAGTGCAACGCTTTCCGTGCTCGAGGTCGGCGCCGGGCGGGCATGGATGTGCAGATCCGCCAAACGCCACAGCCCTTCTGCAAAAACGACCGCACAGGACATTTCCTCCGAAGCTTCATCAGAATGCCCATGGGTCGACGACTATCTTGTGGGTGATCTGGTTGACGCGCGCATTGATTCACGCGGGCCTTTTAATGTGATTTCCATGACCCACGTGATTGAACATCTGACCGACCCCGTAGCGACAATCAAACGTTGCAGGGGCCTGCTTGCGGATGGAGGGGTGATATTTGTTACCGCGCCGCATCGGCCAGTTGGCTGGGAAGAGGGCACCCATGACATTGATTCGTGGAAAACCTATTCCTACAACCACATTCCAGCCCACATCCAATATTTTTCCAGGGCGTCCATGGAAGCGCTCGCGGGCAACGCGGGTTGCAAGCTTGTGTACTGGATTGACAGACATGAAGATGGCCAGGCATTCGAAGCATGGCTGCAATGACGCCGGTGATTGCGGATTCCGGAGCCTTCTTCGAGACAATCCGTACTCCAGGCGGCCCAGCCTGTGGCGGATGGTTGGGCTCTGGCGCCCGCGGGCGGCACGGGCGCGCAGAACACCTTGCCCCCCGTGTACCGCCAAGGCCTGATGTAATGCAGTACGCGTAGCCCTACGTACCATAGGCTATGACAACGACACCATAACGCCCCACGGCTTTTGCGCCATGGCTCGCACAATCATGGATGAAGTGCTTAACTACCGGGTGGAATGGATCGAACACCAGCTCGCCCACGCGGTGAAGGATGCCATCGGCAGGGCGTATAACCGGACCGCGCGGGTCTTCGACTCAAGGACGGTGCGGCGGGCGCGGTGACGCTGATACAACGATTCGGATCAGCCCTCAACCTCAACCTGCGACAGAGCGAGGCCACCAAGAACTATGCTGGGATCTTTCAGAATTGCAGTCACGCACAGGGACGATGCGCCACCGCGCCATGGGCGGGGCAATGCACTACGGTCGCTGTTACTGGCAGTGATGATAGTGCAGATCGCTGCGTGCGCATCAGGCTTGGAGTCGCCCCAGCAGATCGTTTCCGGCGCGCAGTCCGAGACGCTACCTGCTGCGTGGCAGTCCGCCGCATCGACTGCTGTCAACGAAACGGATTTGGTGTCCTGGTGGTCGCAGTTTAACGACGCCACATTAACGCACCTTATCGAACAGGGGATGACGGCCAACAACAACGTCGCCGCTGCCCAGGGTCGCTTGCGCTCCGCACGCGCGGTACTGGACGCCGCGCAAGGTGCCCGGTTACCGGGTGTGAGTGCCAGGGGCAGCGCCTCTCATCAGGATCGCATCGATGGTCTCTCCCGGCAGGAGATTATCGATGGCGTCTATCTCGACGACGAGACCTACAACGTCGGCATCGATGCCTCATGGGAGGCTGATATCTTTGGGAAATTGCGCGGCACCGCCGAGGCCGCCGCAGCAGGCGCGCGCGGCAGCGCGGCGAGCCTGTACGATGTGCAGCGGGTGATCACGGCGGATATCGCACTCAATTATGTCAACCTGCGCGACGCCCAGCTGCGCCTGGAACTGGCAAAAGCCAACCTCGATATCCAGCGCGAAAACCTGCACATCGCCGAGTGGCGCAATCAGGCGGGGCTCGGCAATGCGCTGGAGGTTGCACAGGCACGCACTGCCGTCGGGCAGACCACCGCAGCGCTGCCCGTACTGCGGCTGAATATCGCCACTGCAATACACGCGATCGATGTGCTTATCGGCAAGCCGCCCGGCAGCAGTGCGGGCCTGCTCACACCCCCTGCCCCCATACCGACCCCACCTGCAATCATTAATGTGGGACTGCCGGGGGAACTGCTGCAGCGGCGACCAGACGTGCTGTCGGCGCAATGGAACCTGGAATCGGAGGTGATTCGCATCGGGGTGGCAGAGGCGGACCTGTATCCCGCCCTACGCCTGAGCGGCTCTATCGACACGGCCAGCGATTCAATTGATGGCCTGTTCGATGCCTCCCTTGGCAGCCTCGTCGCGGGCGTCACGGCACCCATTTTCCAGGGCGGGCAAATCCGGGCACGTATCGAGCAACAAAAAGGCAGCACTGACACCGCCCTCGCCAATTACCGCAGTACGGTGCTGACAGCGCTGCTCGATGTGGAGAATGCGCTGCAGTCGGCGAAAGCGGCGGGCGAACGCGAGGCGGCGCTGTTGGATGCGGAAGCGTCTGCACTGATCAGTCTGCAACTCGCGGAAATCCGCTACCGCAGCGGTGCGGTCGATTTCCAGACCTTGTTGGATACACAGCGCAGCGTGCTGACCGTGCAGGACAGCAGGGCATCGGCCAACGCGGCTCGATCCACGGCGGCAATCCAACTTTTCAAGGCGCTGGGCGGCGGCTGGCCTGCCAATGCCAGTTTGTAACCAGAGGTAATCCAGTGACGAATGCAGAAGGTAGTCTGGTCACGCAGGGCATCGACGAGTTTTTAGGCCTCCCTCCGTCGGGCAGGCGGTCGCAGATCAAGCGCGGGGGCATTGCCGTAGTCACCATTGCGCTGCTGCTCTTGGCGCTGGCCTACATTTTCAACGACGGTGCAGCCGCGCCGCAGTACGCGACAGTGGAATTGCAACGTGCCGATATGACCGTGTATGTGACGGCTACCGGAAATCTCGAGCCCACCAATGAAGTCTCGGTCGGATCGGAACTCTCCGGACTCATCGACGCCGTGTTCGTGGACATCAATGACAAAGTCAAAAAGGACCAGCCGCTCGCGCAGATCGACCCGGAAAAGCTCAACGATGCGATCCTGCGCAGCGCCGCCGCGCTGGAGCAGGCGAAAGCCAGCGTGCTCCAGACCGAGGCCACGGTTGAACTCACACGTTCTTCGCTGGCGCGCTTTGAGGAGATTCATCGCCTGTCGGGGGGGAAGGTGCCTTCACTGGCAGAGCTGGATTCGGCGCGCGCAGAGTCCAAACGCGCCATTGCGGACCTCGCAGCTGCAAAAGCGTCCGTCAGCTCCGCTGAAGCACAACTGTCCACAGACCGTACCAATCTCGCCAAAGCGACAGTGCGCTCACCCGTGGATGGCGTGATCCTGTCGCGTCAGGTTGAGCCGGGGCAGACGGTGGCTGCTTCGTTCAACACGCCGACCCTGTTCGTCATCGCCGAGGATCTGGCGGCGATGCAACTGGAAGTCAAAGTCGATGAGGCCGATGTCGGCCAGGTCGCGGTGGGACAACCCACGACGTTTACTGTCGATGCCTATCCGGGGAAAGTGTTCGAG
>JANNXP010000235.1:0-6630 GCA_031409615.1 Haliea sp.
GCACTTCAAGGCCTATGCCGCCTCCGCGAAAGAGGAGTCAGGTATTCAGGGCTACTTCGACGCATTCCTTGGCACTTCCGAGGAGGAATACCAGAACAGTGTGGGTGGCCTGAGCGCCATTCGCGCGCTTGAACTGCCCACTTATTGATCGGCCAGGAGAGAGACACAATGACAGCAGCAACTGAATACACTCTGGCCGAACTGTGCATCGTGGCGGCAAGCAAAGCCTTCGCCGATGAAGGCGAAGTGCTGGGTACCGGTATCGGCGTGATTCCGCGCCTGGCGGCGAGTCTCGCCATGAAAACCACTAACCCCAACCTGATGATGACGGACTCGGAAGCATGGATGCTGAGCGAACCCAATCCGCTGGGCAAGCGTCCCGCCGGTTTTGTGCCAGCACTCGAGAGCTGGATGGGCTTCTCGCGTATTTTCGACAATGTGTGGAGCCGCAAGCGCCACGCCATGCTCGGCCCGACCCAGATTGATAAATACGGCCAGTCCAACACCTCGGCGCTTGGCGGCACTTACGAGAAGCCCAAGAGCATGATGTTGGGAGCGCGCGGTTTTCCGGGGAATTCGATTTCTCACCCCAACAGTTTTTTTGTGCCCGAGCACAACACCCGGGTGTTCATGGACGGGGAGTGCGACTTTGTGTCGTCTATCGGCTACAACCCGGCGCGCCTGCCCAAAGGGCACAGTCTGGATGATATTGATATTCGTCTGGTGATCACCAACCTGTGCGTGATGGATTTTGGCGGGCCACAGCACCAGGTCCGGCTGGTGTCACTGCACCCTGGAGTGACGGTTGAGCAGGTGCAGGAAAATACTGGCTACCCGGTGTGCATTCCCGATAACGTGCCAACGACCCGGGCGCCGACACAGGAACAACTGCTTATCATCGCCGCCCTGGACCCGCACAACCAGCGCGCGCAGCAGATCAAGGACAATCCGCCGGGACAGTGTTCCTGAGATGAGGCTATAAACATGCTTGAAACGCGTTTGACAGAACTGCTCGGTTGCCGGTATCCGATCGTGCAGACCGCCATGGGCTGGGTCGCCGACCCTAAGCTCGTGGCCGGCAGTTGCAATGCGGGCGCGTTTGGTTTCCTGGCCGGTGCCACCATACCGGCGCACGAGATGGAGCGCGATATCCTGCGCGTGAAGGAACTCACCGATAAACCCTTCGGCGTGAATTTTCACATGTACCAGCCCAACGCGGCGCAGATTGTGGATCTGGTCATTCGCCACGGTGTGCGCGCAGTGAGTTATTCGCGCTCGCCCGGCCCCGAGTTCATTAAAAAGTTGAAAGATGCGGGCGTGGTCTGTATGCCTACCGTGGGCCTGCCCAAACACGCTATCAAGGCGGTGGAGTTGGGCGCGGACGCCGTCACTGTGCAGGGCGGCGAGGGCGGCGGTCATACGGGCGCGATCCCCACCACACTGCTGATTCCGCAGGTGGTCGATGCGGTGAGTGACAAGGTACCTGTCGTTGCCGCTGGCGGCTTTAAGGATGGTCGCGGTCTGCTGGCGGCCCTGTCCTGGGGTGCGGACGGCATCGCCATGGGCACGCGCTTCCTGATGACCGAGGAGAGTCCGGTGCCCAAGGCGACATTGCAACGCTATATCGAGTGTAACAACCCGGGCGATATTATTGTTTCCAGGGCGATGGACGGTTTGCCGCAGCGCATGATCATGAATGAGTTGCTCACCGAACTGGAGAAGGCCGGCACACTGCGCAAGCTGCTCATCGCGCTGCGCAATGGTCTCGCGTTTCGCCAGCATACCGGTGCCAGCCTGTTCAGCTTGTTGAAGTCTGCGATCGCGATGAGCCGGGACGATGAAATGACCGCTGCGCAGGCCATCATGTCTGCCAATGCGCCGATGATTATTCAGAAGGCTATGGTCGATGGTGACCCCGCGCACGGTGTGTTGCCCTCGGGGCAGGTGGCGGGTGTGATTAACGAGCTGCTGTCCTGTGAAAATTTAGTGAGAAGCATTGTCACAGAGGCGCAGCAGCGCCTTACCCTGCTGTCGCTGCGCGTCACAGAAAATTCCTAGGAGCCGGACCATGTCAACATTATTCAAGACGACTATCGCAGACGGCATTGCCGAGATGATTCTCGATCACCCGCCGGTGAATGCCTTTGACAGCGCGGGGTGGTTTGCCATTGCCGCTGAGATTGATGCACTGGGTGGCAACGACGAGGTGCGCGTGATTATCATCGGCGCGGCGGGCAAGGGTTTTTGCGCGGGTGTCGATATCAAGGAGTTGGCTGCGCACCCGGCAAGGATCGTGGACGTGAACAAGGGTAACTACGAAACCTTTCGCGCGATCCACCGCAATCCCAAACCGGTGATCGTGGCCCTGCACAGTTTTGTACTCGGTGGCGGTATCGGTATGGCGGGCGCTGCCGACATTATTATCTGCTCCGATTGTGCGCGCTTCGGAGTGCCCGAGATCGATCGCGGTGCCATGGGCGGCGGCGCGCACCTGCAGCGCATGTTCCCGGTGCAGAAGGTGCGCTACATGTACTTTACCGGTGAGTTTATCGACGCGCAGGAAGCGTATCGCCTGGGAGCCGTAGAGAAAGTGGTGCCGCTGGCTGAACTGCTGCCCGCCGCGCGGGAGATTGCTACCAAAATTGCAGCGAAGTCTCCAGCCATGGTCAGGCTCGCCAAGGAAGCATTGAACGGCATCGAGGACGGCAACCTGGAAGACAAGTATCGCTGGGAGCAGGGCTTTACCTTGCAGGCCTACACCATGGGCGACTCGCAGGAATCGCGCGATGCCTTTGTGCAAAAGCGCGATGTGACTTTTTAGGGGTCAGAGCCCTTTTTTCCCATGGCAATTGAAGCAATGACTTTCTAACTGAAAAAGGGCTCTGACCCCTTTTAGGAAACAGACATGGACTTGAAGTATACCGATCAACAAAAGGCATTCCGCGACGAAGTGCGCGGCTGGCTGGCGGCCAATGTACCTGCCACGCCGCTGCGGTCGTTCGATACCGCCGAAGGGTTTGCCCAGCACCGGCAGTGGGAAGCGACACTGAACAAGGGGCGCTGGGGTATGGTCACCTGGCCCGAGGCGCTGGGCGGTCGCGGCTGCGACCTGATCGAGTGGCTGATTTTCGAGGAGGAGTATTACCAGGCGCGCGCGCCGCTGCGCGTGAACCAGAATGGTATCTTCCTGCTCGGCCCCACACTCATGGAGTACGGCACTGCAGAACAGAAAGCGCGCATCCTGCCAAAAATGGCCAATGGCGAGGAAGTCTGGGCGCAGGGCTGGTCCGAGCCCAATGCGGGGTCGGACATGGCGGCGATCCGCTCCAGCGCGAAACTGGAAGGGGATAAGTACATTATCAATGGGCAAAAGACCTGGTCGACCCGTGCGGTCTGGGCTGACTGGTGTTTCGGTATGTTTCGCACTGACCCGCTGTCCGAACGGCATCGCGGTCTCACCTTTATCCTCGTGCCGCTGCGCAGCCCCGGCATTACAGTACGCCCGATCCCCCAATTGGACGGCTTACCGGGCTTTGCAGAAATCTTCTTCGACAATGTCGAGGTGGCTGCCCTGAATCGCCTCGGTGATGAGGGAGCGGGCTGGAGCGTGGCTATGGCGACGGCCGGCTTCGAACGCGGCCTGATGCTGCGCTCGCCGGCGCGCTTTCAGGAGACGGCACGTCGTCTGGTCGAGTTGTACACCGCCAATCGCGCATCTGCCGATTGCGATCCGGCGGTCAAAGACGCGGTGCTGCGCGCGTATCTGGATGCCGAGAGTTATTGCCTTACCACCTACCAGACCGCTTGTCGCCTGAACAAGGGTGGCAAAATCGGCGCCGAGTCATCCACCAACAAAATTTTCTGGTCGGAGTTGGACCAGGCCATGCACGCCACCGCCATGAGTATTCTGGGTGCCCGCGCGGAACTGCTGCCGCACGCGCCGGCGGCACACGGTGTGGGCACTTGGCTGGACGGCTGGCTGTTCTCCCAGTCCGGACCGATCTACGCCGGGACCAATGAGGTCCAGCGCAATATCATCGCTGAACGCATGCTGGGCATGCCGAGGTAGACCATGGATTTTACCTTCACTGAAGACCAGTTGTTGTTCCAGGAGTCCGTGCGAGATTTCCTGGTGAACGAAGTCACGCCTGCGCGCATTCGCGCCAGCTGGAATACCGACAGCGGCCGCGACACTATGCTGTGGAGTCAACTCGCGGAGTTGGGCCTGACCGGTATGACGGTACCTGAAGAGCATGGCGGCCTGGGCATGACCGAGCTGGATTTCGTGCTGCTGGCACAGGAGTGCGGTTACGTCGCCCTGCCCGAACCACTGGTGCACACCGTGCTGGTGGCGGTGCCGATGCTGCGGGATATCGGGGGTGAATTGGCCGCACAGTGGCTGCCGCAGATCGCAGCCGGTACGGCGAAAATTGTGGTGGGCCTGCAGCAGAATGTGTTGGTGGAGGATGCCCACGTGGCGGACCTGCTCCTACTGCAAGATGGCGCTAGCATGGTGGCAGCGACGCCTGATCAGGTGCGCCTGCAACACAACGAATCCATCGACCCCTCGCGCAAATTGTTTGCGGTTGAAATTCTGCCGGGCGCAATGACGGTCGCCTCCGGTGCGCAGGCAACATCCCTGTGTGCTGATGCCCTGAACCGCGGTGCACTGGGCTGTGCAGCCCAGGCTCTGGGACTGGCGCAGCGCATGATCGATCTTTCGGTAAAATATACCAGCGAGCGCCAGCAGTTCGGCAAGCCTATCGGCAGCTTCCAGGCGGTAAAACACCACATGGCCAACGTCGCCGTGCGGTTGGAGTATGCGAAGGCGCCGACCCATCGCGCCGCTTACGCGGTGGCGCACGGCCAGGCCGTTGCGTCCCACGCTGTGTCACACGCCAAACTGGTCGCCTGCGAGGCGGCCAATCTGGCCGCCAAAAACAGTCATCAGGTGCACGGCGCTATGGGTTACACATGGGAAGTGGATCTGCATATTTTCATGAAAAAAGCCTGGGCTCTGGCGAATACCTGGGGTGACGCGGGTTTCCATAAAACACGGGTCGGCGAACATATTTTCGCCGCAGGCGCAGCACTGGGTGCTGGCGCGACTTTCTCTTAAAGGGGTCAGAGCCCTTTATGACGGACTGGATGGATTACCGAGAAAAAGGGCTCTGACCCCTTTAAGAGGATAGGAATATGGCAGACGCTTATATAGTAGATGCAGTACGGTCACCCACCGGTCGCCGCAAGGGAGGGTTGTCTGATGTGCATGGCGCTGACCTGGGCGCGCATGTACTGAAAACACTGGTCGAGCGCAACGGCATCCCCGATGATGACTACGACGACGTGATGTTCGGCTGCGTCGATACCATCGGCCCTCTGGCTGGCGATATTGCGCGCACCTGCTGGCTCGCCGCCGGCCTGTCTGACGTGGTGCCCGGCACCACGATTGATCGCCAGTGTGGTTCCTCGCAGCAAGCGGTGCACTTTGCGGCGCAGGCCATTATGTCCGGCGTTAACGACGTGGTGATCGCGGGCGGGGTACAGACTATGACCCAGATCCCCATATCCTCCGCCATGATCGCCGCCCAGCCCATGGGCTTTAGTGATCCCTTTTCGGGCAGCCAGGGCTGGGTTGCGCGCTACGGCAGCGTCCCGCCCTCGCAGTTCACTTCAGCCCAGATGATTGCCGACAAGTGGAAAATGTCCCGCGAGCAAATGGAAGAGTTCGCCCTGCGTTCGCATACGCTGGCATTGGCAGCGATCAAAGAAGGGCGCTTCGACCGTGAGATCGCGCCGCTCAATGGTGTGGCCATGGACGAGACACCGCGCAACACGTCTATGGCAAAAATGGCGGAACTGGAGCCGCTGGTGCAGGGAGGCACTATCACCGCAGCGGTGTCCAGTCAGACCTGCGATGGTTCTTCTGCCATGCTGATCGTGTCGGAAGCGGCACTTAAGCGCTACAACCTCACGCCCCGGGCGCGCATCGTGCATATGAGTGTGCGCGCGGCGGACCCAATCTGGATGCTGACTGCGCCGATCCCAGCGACTGAATATGCCATGAAGAAATCGGGAATGAGACTGTCGGACATTGATCTGGTGGAAATTAACGAGGCCTTCGCTTCTGTCCCGATGGCCTGGCTCATAGAGACCGGGTATCCGCTGGAAAAAACCAATGTGAACGGTGGCGCGATTGCGCTGGGGCACCCATTGGGTGCTTCGGGTACGAAATTAATGACGACGCTGTTGCATGAGTTGGAGCGCAGTGGGGGCAGGTATGGTTTGCAGACCATGTGTGAGGGTGGTGGTCAGGCGAACGTTACTATTATTGAGCGGTTGTAGTTTGGTGGAAGCGATGTCCGCAAGATTGTAACTTATCCTCCTTGGACACGCCGTAAATACATCCATGTAGGCTCGCTGTGGCCATCCATGGCCACAGACGGTCCAAGGAGGATAAGTTCCAATCTCCCGGACAGGTCGAGCACTAACTGAACATCGGGAATGGAAAGCAACTTATTGAAGATCAAGCTGAGCTTAGCCGTAAGCGATCGATTTAAGCGCAGGGTGAAAGCAGTGCCTGATCCGGACCGTCTGCAGCCATGGATGGCTGCAGCGAGCCTACATGGA
>JANNXP010000236.1:0-18028 GCA_031409615.1 Haliea sp.
CGCTTTCGACCACTCAGCCAGCCCACCGGAAACTTGTCTTTCTGCGCGTCTATACGTTGGCGCTCGAAGCGTGCGAAATTATACAGTTATGGGAATTGGACACAAGAGCTTCTATTGCCTCCTGTGTCCTGGCGCACCGCATCCGCTCAAGACTACCCTGCGGCTTGAGCCATAACAGATTCAGGCCTTGGGCCTCTAGGGTCGTTACTAGCACGTGGCACAATGCGATCACTGGGCGCTGCAGGCGGAGCTACATTTTCACTGAACAACGTCCTGTGCGAGGTAGTGATTTCCACCACCCCCACCGGTCGGGCATCCACCCTCGGGTCGTTACAGGCCCTGCCATCCACAGTAATACCATCCGTCGAGGTGGCTTTCACCGCCACAACTGTTTCTTTCAACATCGGTGGTGGCGCAATGGGCTTCGTTACTAGTGCGGTTGGAGTAGCAACGGGTAACTCTTTGCTATGGGGGACTTGCTCCCACCCCGCATCGGTATTAGCAGAACTTAACGTCACAGGGGAGCTAATTTCCAGGTCATTGGCCTGCTCAGCGCGTGCTGAGGCGTATCGATTTGTGGTTACGATATTTGGCTCATCCGTGGTGTCAACCATTGAAGGCATTAACCCTTTCCCTGACGACGCCTTATCAATGACAGGCTCATGAATTTCATTAACCACCTCTGATGTCACAACTTCTGTAGTCGTTAGACCATCTTCGATCTCTGCCGGCTTTCGTCCACGATTGCGGCGTCGGCGCTGTGGCTCTGCACGTTTCATATCATTCGGGCGTTTGCGCGGCTTACCCGGTTCGCTGGAAGTATCCAGTGACATTTCAGTCAGATCCACTTCACCGGCGTCTATGCTCTCCTCTGGCGAGCGACGCTGTGCATCCCGATCAGCGTGTCGGTTGCCCTCGCTGCGACCTCGGCCGGACTCACTGGAACGCTCACGCCTTTGCTGCCCTCGTTTGTCATTGTTGCTGCGGGTACTCCTTTCAGCGTCAGCTCCAGTGCCTGCTTCGACTGTGTGTTCTGCAGAGCGGGGTTGTTGGCCGCCCTGAGCGCTTCGGCGACGGTTCCGATTACGGCTATTGGATGACGATGCCAGGCTTCCAGTTTTGGTCTGTTGGCGCTGTTCTGCCGATCGCTCTCCCTGCAGTTGCTTATTCTCCTTGGCTCTCTCAACTGTTTTAGCACCCACCAGAGTGGAGAAAAAACTGGAAAGAACGCCCATCAGTGTTTTGCGACGCTTCCTGATGCGGGTTTTTTGCTCAAGCGGCGTATCGACAGATACCTGCGCAACAACTTTTGTCTCACTGCTAGCCATTGGTGCCTGTTGGGAGATACCCTGCACGGCGGCTTGCTGCACGGGAATAGGTGCTGAGTGAATATCGCTAATTGCATCAGCAGTGGGAACAGTAATATCCACGGCAGAGCTAACCTCGTGCTCGCCATCCACTTCATCATCGCGCAGGCGATTCACTTCAAAGTGGGGTGTCTCGAGATTAGGATTGGGTATAACCAGAATCCGTACCTTGGTGTCGCGCTCGATGTCACTCAGGGCCAAGCGTTTTTCATTAAGTAGATAAGCCGCCACGTCCACGGGCACGATAGCCCGCACTTCCGCGCTGCGTTCCTTGATGGCTTCTTCTTCAAGCAGCCGAAGAATCGACAGCGCCAAAGATTTGGTGTCACGAATACTGCCCTGTCCGTTACAGCGGGGGCACACGATGGCGCTGGTCTCACCCAACGATGGGCGAAGTCGCTGACGCGACATTTCCAACAAGCCAAAGCGGGAAATTCGACCTACCTGTACGCGTGCCCGATCGATCTCGAGGGCATCGCGCATACGATTCTCAACAGCACGCTGGTTCTTAGGGGCGAGCATATCGATGAAATCGATAACCACTAGGCCGCCCATGTCTCGCAGGCGCAATTGCCTGGCAATTTCTTCGGCAGCCTCAAGATTTGTATTCAGCGCTGTTTCTTCGATATCGCCGCCGCGAGTCGCACGGGCCGAGTTGATGTCGATTGATATGAGGGCCTCTGTTGGGTCAATAACAATTGAACCACCAGAGGGCAGCCGGACTTCGCGCTGAAAAGCAGTTTCGATCTGGCTCTCAATCTGAAATCGGTTAAACAGGGGGATATTGTCCTCGTAAAGCTGAATGCGAGCCGTATATTTGGGCATGACCTGAGCAACAAATTCGCAGGCTTGCTTATACGCTTCTGGTGAGTCAATGAGTACTTGGCCGATGTCGTCACGCAGGTAGTCGCGTACAGCACGAATAATGACATTGCTTTCCCTAAACAACAGCTCCTTGGGCTTGGCTTGCTCAGATGCCTTGGAGATCGCATCCCAGAGTTGCAGCAGGTAGTTTAGGTCCCACTGCAGTTCCTCAGCGGCACGGCCAACTCCGGCAGTGCGTATGATGACACCCATGCCCTCGGGGATCTGCA
The DNA here is from genome assembly GCA_031409615.1 of Haliea sp. Lineage (GTDB taxonomy): Bacteria > Pseudomonadota > Gammaproteobacteria > Pseudomonadales > Halieaceae > Marimicrobium. Next base: position 2,462 of record JANNXP010000236.1, read on the forward strand.
AAACACTGAGCGCCTCCTTTAACTCTGAACGCTCATCGCCTTCGATACGACGGGAGATACCCCCGGCGCGTGGATTATTAGGCATAAGTACCATATAGCGACCGGCAAGACTGACAAAAGTGGTCAGGGCAGCACCCTTATTGCCGCGCTCCTCCTTATCGACCTGTACGACAACTTCAGTGCCTTCTTTAACTATCTCCTTGATCTTGAGTCGTCCGTCACCGCCAGGTTTGCGGTAAAAGTACTCACGTGCAATTTCCTTGAGAGGCAGAAAACCATGGCGTTCTGCACCGAAGTCTACAAATGCTGCCTCAAGACTAGGCTCCACGCGGGTAATTTTACCTTTGTAGATGCTGGCCTTTTTTTGTAGGCGGGTACGGTTTTCAATATCAAGATCGTACAGGCGTTGCCCATCGACCATTGCTACGCGCAACTCTTCGGGTTGAGTTGCATTGATTAACATCTTTTTCATAGTGCCATTGCCTTGTGAGGGCAGGCCTGGCGGGGCAGGAGACCAGTAATAAAGCCGACAGTGTGCCGGTAAGCAGAAGCCACCGACTGAAACATCTGACGATTTTCAGCCGTTTCCTGGGTACTGCCGGCGATCACGCTGCGAGTGGCACCCAGATAGCTTGTTAACTCGAACCACGGAATACCTCGTAGTTGCATTAACGTCAGGCAGTAAAGTTTTGTGGAACTGTTCCTGCCTTTTTGCTAGTGTCGCAGCACCTGTGGCTTGCAACGACGCTGATAGTTCTTTATAGCTGATTCTGTATCCCGGCAGTACTTGCTGCTCGGTTCATGTCATTGTCGGCGTGACTTTCATCTATGATGCGTGGCTTGAATCGCTCGCACTTTGCCATAATGCCGACATCCGTTTAGTTTGTGTGGCTGATCTGGCGGAACCATGCGTCTCGTGCGCCGGCCCAAGCAATCCCCAGGGGTTTATGTCATCACTGCCCTCGGCTTCAAAACACGGGCGTGTGCAACCACAATATGGACTATAGCAGCATATGAACAAAAATAACATGCCTCGTGCGCCTGCGGCCGTTAATCCAACCATCGACAAAGTCAGTCACTCGCGTCACCTGACGATAGATGACAACGCTGCTGGCCAGCGACTGGACAATTACCTCGTACGTCAGTTGAAAGGAGTGCCTCGCGCCCGCTTATATCGGGCATTGCGCAAAGGTGAGGTCAGGGTAAACAAAGGTAGAGTGCGCGCGGATTACCGCCTGGTCGCCGGTGATCTGGTCCGCATCCCTCCGCTGCACCAACCAGCACCGTCGGATACCACCCAAGTTCCTCGTCAGCACCTTGAGCAATTGGTCCATCGTATCGTATATGAGGACGACAACCTTCTGGTCATGGATAAGCCCTCTGGGCTAGCTGTGCATGGCGGAAGTGGTCTCAGTTTCGGATTAATAGAGTGTTTACGGCAGATGCGCCCTGATGCGTCCTATCTAGAGTTGGTACATCGACTGGACCGCGATACCTCAGGCCTTATACTGATAGCCAAGCGCGCAGTCATACTACGCGAGTTGCATAGACAGTTGCGTGAGAAACATATCGATAAACGCTATCTCGCGCTTGTTGCGGGCAAATGGCCCAAAGCAGTTCGCGTTGTAGACGCACCGCTGGAAAAAAATATTTTGCAGTCCGGCGAGCGTATGGTGCGAGTTAGCCGAGAGGGGAAGAGGGCGATCACTGAGTTTAGCGTAGTCGAGCGTCTGCAGGGGGCTACCTTACTTGAAGCCCGACCAATTACTGGCCGTACTCACCAGATTAGAGTGCATGCCAACCATGCAGGATTTCCTCTGCTGGGAGATGAGAAGTATCGCGATGCCCGGTCGGAGGACTTTGCCCGACAAATTGGTCTCAAACGACTGTTCCTGCACGCGACGTCGTTGCACTTTTCCTTGTTTGAAATCGGTGCGCTTGCCTTGCAAGCTCCGTTGGACACTACTTTAGAAAATACATTAGGTAAGTTGCGTAAATTACTATAAAATATAGTAATTTATTCTAATTAGTAGTCATAGGGATGTGCGCACGCCATGTTGTCAGCCTAACCCCGCAAAACATCCAGGCCCTGCTCTAGCAATAGTTCTGTAAGCTTGATTAGTGGCAACCCCTCCAAGCTCGTAGGATCACTTCCGATCAAGCGCTCCAGCAGCGCGATGCCCAATCCCTCAACTTTGATGCTCCCAGCGCAGTCATACGGCTGCTCGCGACGAAGGTAAGTTGCGATCTGCTCAGCGCTTAGCGTCCGAAAGCGAACATTAAACGGTTCCACGTGGAACCGCTCCACACCTCGCGCGAGGCATATTAGTGCAACCGCCGTATCGAACCGGACTTCTCGACCTGCGCTCATGCGCAATTGGGTTGTGGCTTTCTCGAAGTTACCAGGCTTGCCTAAGATGGATCCTTCAACCGAGGCGACCTGATCGCTGCCGATAACCACCGCATCGGGATAGCGTTCAGCCACCGACCGCGCTTTTAATCGTGCCAGCCGCTGGGCTGTCAAAGCGGGCAACTCCTCTGGCAACGGAACTTCGTCTACCTCCGGAGCGACACAGCGAAAGGAAAGTTGCAAGCGCTCGAGTAGGCGCCTGCGGTAGGGGGATGTCGACGCCAGAATGATGTCCATTGGCCCTGCCAGAAAGTTGAGTGGTGAAGAGAACTGATTGTATTCTAAAGATTTTTTTTGACAAAGTGGCAATCCACACCTATGATGCGCGCCTATGTCGACTGAGCCGCTATCGTCTATACTGGATGTTCGCAAGGCGGCGGTGCGAGACGCAGAGATTCGCGGAGTCCTAAAACCGCTGGATTTAAAGCGTTTTAGGCCCCTGTTAGGTGGTGACGACGGTAGCATTTCGGTCGACATGGCGTTTTCACGTGATGAAGAAAGGCGGTATCTGGTTCACGTGACGATTGAGGCAACTATCGTGGTGACATGCCAACGATGTCTCGAGGCCATGCCGGAACGCTTGTCTTGTGAAAATACTCTGGCGATCCTCTGGACAGATGAAGAGTCAGCGCATCTTCCGAGACACCTCGACCCGCTGGTGGTTCGGGACCTATCTTGTAATCTCTGGGAACTGGTGGAGGACGAACTGATTCTGGCGCTGCCCCAGTTCAGCTACCACGATACAGCAGCTTGTAACATGAAGGTTGCGGCCTACTCGGAGCCGGTTCCACAACAGGATACCGGTGAAGGTAAGCCCAACCCATTTGATGTGCTGGGACAATTAAAACCCGGCAATACGCCCAAGGAGTAAGAACCATGGCTGTTCAGAAAAGTAAAAAAACTCGCTCTCGACGCGGTATGCGTCGGTCCCACGATGCGCTGTGCGGACCTACTCTGTCCGTAGATCAGACTTCAGGTGAAACCCACCGCCGGCACCATGTCACTGCGGATGGTTTTTATCGCGGGAAGAAGATGATCGATACTGGAAGCGACGACTGATCTTTCAGATTTGAGTGGGAATGTAACAGCCTTGCTACCCACGGCTCAGGCAGTTTATCTAGCAGGCGGGGACTCTGTCTTCGCGCGCGCTTCACGGCCCTCGTTGTGAGCACTTTTTGTCCTCAAATTCAGCACATGTCGAGTCATACCCCTGGTGCGTCGCGGGGCCTGTGCCTGAGCAAGATCGGTCGTTGGATCGCATCTCTGCCTTTAGGTACCCCTATACAGGATGGCAATGGCGGGTTGTTGATCCAGTAAAACTATCCCAAGTATGATCTGCAGACGAAATTAATAATGTCCGATAACCCTATCGCTTTTGTTTTTCCAGGCCAGGGATCGCAGTATGTGGGTATGCTGTCTGCGGCTCATGAGAGATTCGGCGCCGTCCGCGACACATTTGCTGAAGCTTCACAGGCACTAGGCTATGATATGTGGGCATTGATTCAAAATGGTCCCCAGGATGCACTGAACTTTACGGACACTACACAGCCCGTAATGCTGGCATCCAGCGTTGCCCTGTGGCGAGCCTGGCTGGAAGAATCAGCGACCTATCCTTGCATCATGGCCGGACACAGTCTCGGCGAGTTTTCTGCGCTCGTGTGTGCCGGTGCTTTGGATTTTTCCGATGCGGTGAAACTAGTACGCAGGCGCGGCGAATTTATGCAGACGGCAGTGCCTGTTGGCCAAGGGGCGATGGCGGCGATAATTGGTGTTGACGATTCCGAGATCATCCGTATTTGTGCAGAAGTGGCTCGTCAGCATCGTTCGGTGGTGTCTGCAGTAAACTTCAATTCCCCCGGACAGGTCGTCATCGCGGGGCACACAGCTGCCGTTGAGGTAGCAATTATTGCCCTGAAAGCAGTAGGTGCGAAGATGGCGATACCCCTACCGGTCAGTGCGCCCTTTCATACCGACTTGATGAAGCCAGCAGGGATACACCTGGCTGAAGCGATTGCTCATATCAAAATTTCGCGTCCCCGTGTGCCGGTCGTGCATAATGTTCACGCTGCAATAGAGCGTGATCCCGAGGAGATACGCAGATTGTTGATTGCGCAGATATACAGTCCAGTACAGTGGACTCGCTGCGTGCAAACCATCATCGAGGCAGGTGTGCAGCACATTATCGAATGTGGCCCTGGCAAGGTTTTGAGTGGGCTAAATCGGCGCATTGATAAATCGTTGCGGTGTTACTCGCTGGAAGAGCCGACGTCACTGATGGCCGCCGCAATGGAACTGAAATAAGACGCAGGGGTCGAGCATGACTGAAGTAGCAAAAGTGGCCCTTGTAACAGGAGCCAGTCGTGGACTTGGCAAAGCGATTGCAAAATCGTTGTCCACAGATGGCTACATTGTCGTAGGAACGGCAACCAGTGATAGTGGAGCCGACGCAATCTCTTCCTACCTTTCTCAGGAGAAACATCCGGGAACAGGAGTAAAGCTGAATGTTGCTGACCAAGACATGGTCACCACTGTCGTTAAGGCCATTACCGAGCAATTTGGAGCGCCTCTTGTTCTGGTAAACAATGCCGGTATCACCCGAGACAATATCCTGATGCGTATGAAAGATGAGGAGTGGCAAGACGTTATAGATACCAATCTCAGTGCACTCTATCGGGTCACTAAAGCCTGCTTACGTGGAATGACGAAAGCGCGCTGGGGCCGCATTGTAAATATCACGTCGGTGGTGGGTTCCATGGGGAATATCGGCCAGAGTAACTACGCAGCCACCAAGGCCGGTGCCGAGGGTTTTTCTCGAGCTCTTGCACGAGAACTAGGGTCTCGCTCTGTCACTGTCAATTGCGTAGCACCAGGATTTATCGATACAGATATGACGCGGGAGCTCCCAGAGGAGCATCGCGATCTGTTGCTCAAGCAGATACCACTCGGCCGGCTCGGAACGCCCGCAGAAATCGCTGCGCTCGTAAGCTTTTTGTGCTCTGACATGGCAGGGTATGTTACCGGTGAAACTATCCACATAAATGGTGGTATGTACATGGGATAAATATTTGATAAATATGAATTAAACCTTGTACGCTTGGCTGTGCCAAAAAAAATTTATTACTCGTTGGAAAAACAGAGTAGACTGCGCGCTCAGGCCGGTCAATCGGATATGAATCAGCTCTAAAAAACCTCAGGAGTAGCAGATAAAATGAGTAGCATTGAAGAACGCGTTAAGAAGATCGTAGCGGAACAACTTGGCGTCAAAGAAGAAGAAGTTCAGACCGATGCATCGTTTGTGGAAGATCTCGGGGCCGATTCTCTGGATACCGTCGAATTGGTTATGGCTCTGGAAGAAGAGTTCGAAACGGAAATTCCTGACGAAGAAGCTGAAAAAATTACCACTGTGGCTCTGGCGATAGCATACATCAATACCAATCTCGCCTGATTTATCTACTTCGTCTCGAAAAGCCGTTTCTATTTAAATAGAGCGGCTTTTCTTTTTTGCATCACCCCAGAATATATGCTGTGAAGGAGTTAGATCTTTGATTGGCAGAAGAGTTGTCGTAACTGGCTTGGGCATGGTCAGCCCCGTAGGTCACACGGTAGACGAAACCTGGAGCAACATCCTGGCTGGAAAAAGTGGCGCCGCGTTGATTGAAGGTTTCGATGTGTCTGCCTACAGCACGCATTTCAGCGCTAGCGTAAAGAATCTAGATGTATCCAAGTATTTACCCGCCAAGGATGCGCGCAAGCAGGACGTTTTTGTACAGTATGGGATGGTAGCTGGAATTCAGGCCATGGAAGACAGTGGGCTGGAGGTGACTGATGAAAATACATCCCGTATCGGGTGCTCTATAGGTTCTGGTATAGGTGGTATCGGCCAAATAGAGAAAAATACGGAAATCATAAGAGAATTTGGACCTCGTCGCATTTCACCTTTTTTTGTGCCCGGATCTATTATTAATATGATATCAGGGAACCTCTCGGTCAAATATAACTTGCAGGGACCGAACCTGGCGGTGGTCACCGCCTGCACTACAGGTACACACAACATTGGTTTGGGTGCGCGATTGATCGCGCTGGGTGATGCAGATGCTATGCTGGTAGGTGGAGCCGAAATGGCCACCACCCCCGTCGGTTTGGGAGGGTTCGCCGCTGCCAGGGCGCTTTCTACACGCAACGATGATCCTACCAGAGCCTCCCGCCCCTGGGACAGAGACCGCGACGGATTCGTACTGGGAGACGGCGCTGGTGTGATTATGCTCGAGGAGTATGAGTCCGCGAAAGCCAGGGGTGCAAACATATATGCAGAGCTCCGTGGTTTCGGTATGAGTGGTGATGCCCACCACATGACGCTGCCGCCGGAGGACGGTAGGGGTGCAGCAGCTTCAATGCGCAACGCAATCAAAGATGGCGGTATCGCGCTGGATAAGATTAATTACATCAACGCACACGGTACTTCCACTCACGCAGGTGACCTAGCCGAGAGTCGGGCAATCGAGTCCGTCCTGGGGACCGCAGCAGCGCAAGTGGCTGTCAGTTCAACCAAGTCCATGATTGGTCATCTGCTGGGGGCGGCCGGTGCCGTGGAGGCTATCTTTTCGATACTGGCGCTGCGCGACCAGGTCGCTCCGCCGACGATTAACCTTGATCGACCCGATGAGGGCTGTAACCTGAACTATGTGCCTAACACCGCTCAGGAACGTGTGATTCATAGCGTACTTACGAATTCCTTCGGCTTTGGCGGAACCAACGGTTCACTTCTGTTTAGCAAAGCTGACTGATTGAGCTACCGGTGTCCCAGCACTCCGCGATCTGGCTTGATGGAACACCAACTTCAGTGTTGCCGCTCCCGGATCGGGGCTTGGACTATGGCGATGGCTTGTTTGAAACGCTATTGGTGCATTATGGTAAGCCTCTGTTTGTGGAGTTACATCTGGAGCGTATGGCGCAAGGGTTGCTGGCGCTTGCCCTACCGGATTGCCTGACCCACGTACGACAGCAATTGGATAACGCAGGAAATTTTGCTGCTCAGGAGAAATGGCCCTGGGCAGTCTTGCGTCTGAGTGTTATCAGAGGACCAGGACCGCGCGGCTATGCGCCTGCAGTCAATTCGAAACCGCGTATCCTCATCTACCTAAGCTATCTAGATCGTGATTGCGGGAAAATGGCTACGTCTGCAACACTCTGCGTGGCTGCAATACGGCTGTCCACCCAACCCTTACTCGCACGCATAAAGCACTTGAACCGATTGGAGCAAGTAATGGCTGCGGCACAAGCGCAGGCCGAAGATACGGATGAATGCGTCGTTCTTGATCAGACCGACAACCTGGCTTCAGTTGCTGCTGGTAACTTATTTCTACTGCGCGGCGGCGAACTGCTCACCCCTAAGCTAATCAACTGTGGGGTTCTAGGTACACGTCGCAGGTTAATCATAGAGAAATGGGCACCTTCAATTGGGCTCGACGTCCGCGAAGTCACACTTACGTTATCAGATCTGCAAACTGCGGAGGAGGTCTTCTACAGCAACAGCCTGCAGACAGTCAGACCCGTCGCCCGACTAAGCAAGCAATGCTGGGACAATCATAGTGTTTGCGAGGCGCTATTTCGGCGGTTTCAGGAAGATTTGGCATGATACAAAAATTCCTGGTGTTATTAATCGTTGTGGCAGTCTTTGCAGCTGTTGCTGTGAAAGAGTTCCGCCAACGCTGGACAGAACCGCTATTTATTCCAGAACAGGGATTCATGCTGAACGTCAGGCAGGGCGACTCCTTGAGGACCGTCGTTGATACACTGCATAAAGCAGGTGTTTTGGCCCATCCTATGCTGATTATTCTTTACGGCAGGTGGACAGGACTAGACCAGCAGGTCAAGCCAGGGGAGTACCTTTTACGGCTAAACTCAACCGCTGAGTCCATGCTCATGCAACTGCAAAGTGGCGAAGTTGTTCAGTATCAGGTCACGCTACCTGAAGGGATAACACTAGCGGTGGCCCTCGAAATCCTGGCGCAGCAAGAGCAATTGGAAAAGACCCTCTCGGGACCGGAAGATCCTCGAATCCTTGAGATAACTCAGCCAAACTCACATCCAGAGGGTTTGTTTTTTCCTGACACGTATTCGTTTGTTCGCAGTGACTCGGACTGGAGTATTTTGCAGCAGGCGCATTCGGCCATGAACGAAGTTTTGCAGGAGGAGTGGAATGATCGGGCATTGCTCCTTCCCTATGAAACCCCATACAAGGCATTGATCATGGCTTCCATCATCGAACGCGAAACCGGACTTCCCGAGGAGAGAGCGCAAATTTCCGGCGTTTTCGTCCGTCGCTTGCAGCAAGATATGCTTTTACAAACTGATCCCACAGTCATTTATGGCCTTGGAGTGCGTTTTAACGGGAACCTGCAGCGCAGTCATCTGTTGGACGACAGTAATGCCTATAACACTTACCGCCACCGCGGGTTGCCTCCAACTCCAATCGCGCTACCCGGGCGAGCAGCCATTCATGCCGCGTTGCATCCGGATGCAGGTAGATCGCTCTATTTTGTCGCGCGGGGCGATGGCGGGCATGTCTTTAGCGAGACCCTGGCTCAGCACAACCGAGCGATAAGAAAATATCAGCTTCAGCGCACAAAGGACTACGTTTCCTCACCGGAGACACCGCGATAACATGGCTGCTCGAGGTCTCTTTGTTACCATAGAAGGCAGTGAGGGTGTAGGCAAGTCTACCAACCTGGCCTTCTTGAAAAGCTATTTGATGAATAACGATATCGATGTCGTTACAACAAGGGAGCCGGGGGGCACACCGCTTGGAGAGAAAATCCGTGATTTATTGCTGCAGGATCATCTGGAGCACGTTAGCGCAACGACTGAACTGTTACTGATTTTTGCAGCACGGGCGCAACATATTCGTGAGTTTATAGAGCCTGCACTTAACGCGGGACAATGGGTTTTATGTGACCGCTTTACAGACGCGACCTACGCATACCAGTGTGGGGGCAGGGGAGTCGAATGGGACATAGTTAGTCGACTGGAGCAGTTTGTACAGGGGGAATTACGCCCCGATTTCACCGTTTTGCTTGATGTTTCGGTAAGCATTGGTATGGCCCGTGCAAGAGGGCGGGGTAATCTGGATCGGTTTGAGCAGGAGACTATGGATTTTTTTGATCGCGTTCGTTCGATCTATTTGCAATTGGCGAATATTAATAGCGGTCGTTACCGGCTCATAGATGCTGGCGTCCCGCTGGAAGATGTGCAGCAGGCATTGTTAAAGTTCGGTGATGAACTACTGTCCTTCTGGGCTGTTAGGTAAATTGATGGAGCTGAGTGGTTTGCCACAAATAAGTTTGCCCATGCCATGGCATACGCGAGAGTGGGCCCAATTACAGAAGCGGCTGGTAGCAGATCAGCTACCTCACGCCTTGTTATTAATCGGCGGGCAATCCACTGGCAAGTCACAGTTTGCTCTCGCTCTATCAAGACTTCTGCTTTGCACTCAAGCTGATAGCGCAGTCAATTGCGGTCGCTGCCATGCTTGCGACTTGAGTGCCAGCGGCAATCACGGAGATTTCCGGTGGGTGCAACCTGCAGACAAGAGCCGAGTTATCAAGATCGAGCAGGTTCGAGATCTGGTGCGGTTCACCAACAAGACAGCCGGATTCGGGTTGCGCAAAGTCATCGTACTTGCGCCCGCCGAAAATATGAACACTAACGCGTTTAACGCGTTACTGAAATCGCTGGAGGAACCTGCGAAAGACACGTATTTGATATTGGTGTGCCATCGTCTGCATGGTGTCCCATCAACTATTCGCTCTCGTTGCCAGATTTTGCGCTTCGCGACTCCGCACAAAGACGCTTGCCTGGATTGGTTGGACAAGACAACAGAGAACCGTGAGCATAGCCAACGCGCACTTTCCTTGGCCGATGGACTGCCACTCAGGGCGCACCAATTGTATTGCGACGGGGCGGGCGAGGAGTTTGCAGCAGGACGATTGGGATTACGGGCGCTATTGGATGGGAATGTTACAGTGCTTCAGGCGGCTGCATTGTGGAGCGAAATCGATATAGATATTTTTTTGGTGCAGCTCGCAAAAGAATTGCAGCGATTGTTAGGCTCACTCCGATTGGACCAGCTGAGAACGACCCGGGGAAGGAGCGTGTTCCGACTTTTGGACGAGATCGTGCGCCTGCAGCAGGCGGTCAGTGCTGGTGCTAATCCCAGCAAGCAGGTGGCGATAGAGGCTCTGTTGTCAAACTTGTATAGAATGTTGGGCACTGGTCCTCTTAATGATAATATTCAGACGCACATTGAAGGGGAGAAGGTTGCATATGAGTGATTCAAAACCGAATAGTCGCAACGGAATATTGTCGCTGACGATAAAGGACAAAGCGGTCTTGTATTCTGCATATATGCCCTTCCTGGACAACGGGGGACTGTTTGTCCCAACCAACAAAGAATATGACATAGGCGATGAGGTGTTCATGCTCTTAACCCTTATGGATGAATCCGAAAAGATTCCTATTTCAGGAAAGGTGGTATGGGTGACCCCACGAGGGGCTCAGGGCAATCGCACCGCAGGTATTGGGGTCCAGTTTAGTGCGCAGGACGCCGCCGCGAATGCCAAAATTGAGAACCATCTGGCGGGCTCTCTGACCTCGGACCGTCCCACTCACACTATGTAGGAGCACCTTGTCACCATGCCCCTGTGGAGGCCTTAACAAATTGAAATCTAATTGTTTTGTCTGTAAAAAAATGGGTCCCGAAAGGGACCCACGAAGACCATTAGGAGTGAAACACAAAGGAATTGCTTCCGTTGAAGAGCATAACCATGCCCCAGCGATCGCCCGTTTGAACTAGGGGATAGGCGATCACGTCCTAAGTATCGCTTAAAATTGGTACTTTTCCACATCTAGTTGCCCATTCCTTAAGGTATTTGGCTATATACATACATTGTATTGCTACTAAAAATGTATAAACGAATAGAAATGCCAAGTTCCGTAGAGTTTCTCGCAGGGGTCATAGAGGGTTTCTATGGCCGTTGCTGGTCCCTTGAGACGCGATTGGCCTATGCAGACTACCTGTGCGAGTCTGGCCTGAACACGTTCATCTACTGCCCCAAAGGAGACCCGTATTTGCGCAGGCTCTGGCAACACGACTGGCCAGAACACGACTGGCAAGGCCTGCTCCAACTATCTGCTGCCTACAGCAAGCGCGGTATCTATTGGGGGGTGGGACTGTCACCGGTTGAGTTGTATCGCAAATATGGGTCCGTACAACGACAGCAACTGCGGCAAAAGATCGAGCGCCTCAGCGAGTTAGCAGCACCGGTAATGGCTATTCTTTTCGATGACATGCCTGGTGATATGGACGCGCTCGCCACCCGTCAGGCGGAGATTGTGGCCGATGTTTGCCACTGGGCGCCCGGTGTTCGATTGCTGGTTTGTCCCACGTATTACTCCTTCGATCCTGTGCTCGAGCAATACTTTGGACGAATGCCTCCAGATTACTGGCCCCAGTTGGGTCGAGAGCTGCCTTTGGAAGCCGAGATATTCTGGACAGGAAACAAAGTCTGCTCTGACTCTATTGGTGTGAGCGATATTACAGCTATCGTGCAGCAGCTGGGTCGACCGGTGACACTTTGGGATAACTATCCGGTTAACGATGGAGCTGTGCGTAGCAAGTTTTTGTTTACCAGTAAGCTGTCGGCCCGCCCTCCAGCTTTACGACCCTTGCTCCGGGGCCATTTATGTAATCCAATGAATCAGGGGCTGTTGTCCTTACCAGCTTTGAGCGGATTGGCGCAGCTATATGGTCACGGAGGCTTTGATGATGATGCTTTGTGCACAATATTTGGACCACTTACCTGGGAGAGACTTTCCCATGATAAGCGGGCGTTCGAGCAGGAAGGACTGTCCGGGCTCGGTAAGGCGCGATGCGAACTACTCGCGCTAGAATATGGTAGTTTACCGGGGGCAGCTGCGCTGGAAGTCGCACAGTGGCTGCGGGGAGAGTACAACTTTGATCCCAGCTGCTTAACTGAGTGACATCGGCGTGACTGCTGTACCAGCCAACTCTTGCCACAAGGGTTGCCGCTGCGGCTGTAGCCCGCATGATTACTGGTTTTGTAAGCGATCTGCCGGTTGAACAGGCACCACGTTTGTGGCAGAATCAACGCCCTTGCAATAACCCCCGAACTATTGGTTGCTGTTCTCGAAAAAGCGTATTTAATCAATCTGTTAAATATGGTTTGTTCAGTTATTCCTATCCAGGTGGTGGTTTTTTCTAGGCGGAAGTGGCGAAATTGGTATACGCGCTGGATTTAGGTTCCAGTGCCGCAAGGTGTGAGAGTTCGAGTCTCTCCTTCCGCACCAAATTTATAGCAGGACTTCATCGTGTTGCGAAGTGGTGACAGAGCCCTGCGTGTGAGTGCCACAGGCACTTGGTTGTTATCGGATGATGAGGAAAATCTATGCGGGTATCTATTGAAACAACTTCGAACTTGGAGAGACGCTTGACGGTGGGCGTTCCTTCCGAACGCGTTGATGTGGAGGTTGATAATCGCCTGCAGAAAGCAGCTCAAAATGTCAAGCTTCCCGGATTTCGCCCAGGAAAAGTGCCCATGAAAGTGATGCGCCAACGTTTTGGTGCGGGTGTTCGTCAGGAAGTGCTCGGAGAGGTCGTAAATCAGTCTTTCCGTGAGGCTGTAATACAGGAGAAGCTCCGACCTGCTGGCCAGCCCAACATAGAACCGAAAAACCTGGAACAGGGCAAGGAACTCCAGTACGTGGCTACCTTTGAGGTATTTCCCGACGTGGATTTGGTGGACATAAAAGATTTCGCTGTGGCAAAACCTGTCTCGACAGTGACGGAAGAGGATGTAGATAGAATTATCGAGGTTTTTCGTAAACAACAGGGAAAGTGGGAAGTGGCTGAGCGCAAGGCACTGTCAGGTGATAAGGTCAATATTGATTATATTGGCACCAGAGACGATGAATCGTTTGTAGGAGGTACTGCCCAGGACAGCGATCTGGAATTGGGATCCGGGCGTATGATTCCAGGATTTGAAGACGGCGTAATAGGCATGGAGGCTGGTTCTCAAAAGACCCTGCAATTGGCATTTCCGGATGACTATCACAACCAAGAGTTAAAGGGCGCCGCAGTCGAGTTCAAGGTCACGTTGAATAGCGTTTCACACCTGGTTCCGGCTGAGATCGACGAACAACTCTTTGCAAAATACGGCGTAGAGCAGGGCGGGGAAGGTCAGTTTCGCAGAGAAGTTGCAGAGAATATGGCCCGGGAGCTCAAGAACGCTATAGAAGCGAAGGTTAAGCAACAAGTTATGGATGCCGTTTTAGAAGCCCATAAATCACTTGATGTTCCGAAAGCGCTGATAGATCAGGAAATAGTCGGCATGCGTAACCAGATGTTTCAGCAATTTGGCGGTGCCGGAAACCAGAGTTTAGATCTGAAATCTTTACTTCCTGACACCATGTTTTCAGAAAATGCCGAGCGTCGGGTGAAATTGGGTTTAGTCCTAGCCGAATTCATCTCACGGCATAAACTAATGCCGGATAAAGAGAAAGTTCGTGAAGCTATCGAGGAAATGGCATCAACTTACGAGAACCCGCAGGAAGTAATTGATTATTACTACTCGAATCATCAGCAACTTTCAGCTGTAGAATCCAAAGTATTGGAGGACCAGGTGGTTGAAAAATTGCTGGGGAGCGCCCATGTAACGGAGAATGAGTGCAGCTATCAGGAAGCGATCAGTCGGTAGCGAATCAAGCCTTACAACACGATTAGGCGTGGTGGGTACCACGACCCGAATCCAAACATACTACACGCGGGGGATGGTGACCATGTCAATGCAATTCGACGGGGAACATAGAAACAAGATCAATGGTCTGGGATTGATCCCCATGGTGGTGGAGCAAACGGCGCGCGGAGAGCGCTCTTACGATATTTACTCCAGGCTATTGAAAGAGCGGGTTATCTTCGCTGTGGGTCCGATTGAGGACTATATGGCAAATCTCATCGTCGCTCAGCTGCTGTTCCTGGAGTCGGAAAATCCGGACAAGGATATTCATTTGTATATTAACTCTCCCGGGGGCTCTGTGACTGCGGGGTTGTCGATATACGATACCATGCAGTTTATCAAGCCAGATGTCAGCACCATGTGTATCGGGCAGGCCGCCTCTATGGGCGCGTTTCTGCTGTGCGGTGGAGCATTTGGGAAACGTTTTTGCCTACCCAATGCACGCACCATGATTCACCAACCCAGCGGTGGAGCTCAGGGACAGGCTACCGATATCGATATTCAAGCTAGGGAAATCTTGATCATTCGTCAGCGACTCAATCAGTTGATGGCGGATCACACTGGCCAAAGCCTTGAGACCATTGAACGAGACACTGAGCGTGACCGCTTTATGAATGCGGAGCAAAGTAAGGAATATGGTCTTATCGACGAGGTTGTAGTAAGCCGGTCAAGCACGGGTAGAGTGCCCGGGAATAAGTCCGAATAACGTGATTTAGTTCCCTGAGGGACTTGCAAATAACGTCAAAAAACAGCATCTTGGAACCGTCTGATAGCAAAACAGACACATTTTTAGACGTAGGACGGTTGGATGAGTGACAAGACCGCTAAATCTGGTGACGATGGCAGCAAGCTGCTGTACTGCTCGTTCTGTGGCAAGAGTCAACACGAGGTTCGCAAGCTGATCGCGGGGCCGTCTGTATTCATTTGCGATGAATGTGTTGATCTTTGCAACGATATCATCCGTGAAGAGGTGCAGGAGAGCAGCAGCGGCGCGAAACAGGACCACTTGCCTGTACCGCAGGAAATTAAAGCGATCCTGGATGATTATGTAATCGGCCAACACCGGGCGAAAAAAGTACTCGCGGTAGCGGTATACAACCACTACAAGCGCCTTCGACACAGCAAGAGTCGTGACGATGTTGAACTAGGCAAGAGCAACATTCTCCTTGTGGGTCCGACCGGCAGTGGCAAGACACTATTGGCAGAAACTCTGGCTCGCCTTCTCGATGTACCTTTCACCATAGCTGATGCCACCACGCTCACCGAAGCCGGTTATGTTGGTGAGGATGTCGAGAATATCATCAAGAAGCTTTTGCAAAAATGTGAATACGATGTAGAAAAAGCTCA
>JANNXP010000237.1:0-5722 GCA_031409615.1 Haliea sp.
GCGCGGCAAGCCAGAGTTCGCAGTGGCGAAGAGCGGCGTTGCGGATCGTCGTGTCTCTGAAGAATGGCGTCAGATTCTTGATGCACGTTTCCCGTCGAGTGACGGTGCTTGTTTTCAGCGCGTGGCGGGTGGATTCAATCCAGCGTCGCGCGATGTCATCAAAACTCGCCCTTGAGTCCTCCGTTAGCGAAAGGTTGCCGATTTGCTGGCGAAGTTCGGCCAAACGCCGCTCCGCCAATTTGCGGTCGGTTGTTTTCAGGGAGCGACGAAACTGCTTGCTCGCCGCTCGATTTTCAATGCATTTGGCATCGAATGACTCTCGATGCGAGGCAGTGGTTATCCGATTGCCCCGGCGGTGAATGACCTTCATTTTGAACAAGCCGGGGCAATCGGATAACCGCTGCCAGGACGGAGCGGCTATGTGGTCGATCAAGTCACTACTGAGGAGTGACACATCGCGCGATAGAAATATCCGCGCCCAGTGCAGATAAGACTAACGAGTCCCGTACACCACCATCGTTTTACCGGAAACCGCCACAAGCCCATCCTGCTCCAGGTTTTTGAGCACACGCCCCGCCATTTCCCGCGAGCAGCCCACGATCTTGCCCAGTTCCTGGCGTGTGATTTTAATTTGCATACCGTCCGGGTGCGTCATGGCGTCGGGCTCGCGGCACAGGTCCAGCAGGGTGTGGGCGATGCGTCCGGATACATCCACGAACGCCAGGTCGCTCAGCTTGCGGGTGGTCTGGCGCAGGCGCGTGCCCAGCTGCCGCGATACGGCGTAGAGAATATCGGGGAATTGGTTGCGGATCTGGTGAAAGCGCTCGTAGGAAATCTCTGCCACTTCACACTGTGTCTTCGCCACGACCATGGCGCTGCGCACGGGGGGCTCAGCGTCGAACAGGCCCATTTCCCCGACAAAATCGCCCGGATTCAAGTACGCTATCACGAGCATGTGCCCTGGCTCAGATTCATCCTCCACCATGACCGACACCGAACCGTCGAGTATCAGACAGAGCGAATTACCCGCCTCTCCCTGCCTTAGTACGGTACTCTTGGCTTTGAAATCTTTGCGCTGGCAGTGCCGCAGGAAGTTCTCCACGTTGGGCAGGGTCTTCACGATCTGTGGCTTGAGCAAGGGTCGGCCTCCATCATTAGGGTTATTTGGCTGGAGTCTAACCCGTTCGAGAGCTAAGTGAAATGTAACTTGTTGTGCTAAGCTGCGGCGCTTTTTTGGTACAGGGGGACTCAATCAATGAAAGCGATAGTGAAGTGGACGGATGGCGCCATGTTTGTCGGCGAGTCCGGCAGCGGGCATACCGTGGTGATGGACGGTCCGGAAGATCTCGGTGGCCGCAATCTTGGGGTGCGCCCCATGGAGATGCTGCTATTGGGTACCGGCGGCTGCTCTATTTACGATGTGCTCAGCATGCTGAAGAAATCGCGCCAACAGGTGGTGGATTGCCGCGTGGAGTTGGACGCGCAGCGGGCCGACGCCGTGCCGGCGGTGTTTACGCGTATCAATATGCACTTTATTGTAACCGGGGTAGCGCTCAAGGAGAGTCAAGTAAAACGGGCGGTGGAATTATCGGCCGAGAAATACTGCTCGGCTTCGATCATGCTCGGTGCTGCGGGTGTGGACATTACCCACAGCTTTGAAATCGTGGAGTTCGCTCCGGCGGTGTAACTGGAATCTCGAAGTTGTATGCTGCCCCGAGGCGCTCGCCTGTCGGCTTGCCCGATTCGCTTAGGATGGGGCATGCGCTTCTCGGGCAAGCCGACAGGCAAGCGCCGATCCGAACGAGATTCATAGTTGCCAACTTTGTTCGGGTTAAACAAGCCTTTCCAAGGTGGAGTCGTAGGGCGATAGAGGGCAGCAGTTATCCGCAGTACCTGGAGAGCGGATGCCCCACCCTAAGCGATCCGGGTACTGCGGATAACTGTTGACCGCCTTCTGAATAACGTCCGCCAAGCCAAGAATGAATTCAAAGCCGGTAACTGGTCCGCGTCATAAGCCTGGACACAGAACTCATCGCATCTTTCACAGGCTGCGGAAATACTGCACCGCCTGCCTCCAGAGCATTGTCACCGTGTCGCTGTTCGTCCTGCAACATCTGCTGCAGAATGAGTTGTGATTTGCGGTCTTCATCGGGCAACTGCTTGAGGTGATCGCGTAGGTGACTGCAGACGCGCTCCTCGGTAGCGGCCACAAAACCCAGACTGACCTTGTCACTGATGGCGCCAGCGATGGCGCCGAGGGCAAATGACATGGCGTACCAGGCCGGATTCAGGACGCTGGTATGACTGCCCAGTTCGCGCAGACGCTCTTCACACCACACCAGATGGTCAACCTCGTCCTGCGCCGCCTGCTGCATCTCATCGCGCACGGCAGGCAGCTTAGCGGTCAGCGCCTGCCCTTGGTACAGCGCCTGGGCACACACTTCTCCGGTGTGGTTGACGCGCATCAAGCCCGCCGCGTGCTGGCGCTGTGATGCTGACAGGGCTGTGTCCTGGTGACCTTGCGCTGGTGATGGGCGACGGGCGTGATTGCCGCGGCTGGTGATGGTTTTCATCACCGAGTCTGCTTCGCTAATCAGTTTGTCCAGTAGCGAGAGGCGGCGTTTATACATCGCGGAATCCTGCTGCAGTGTGTGAGCTAATTATAGCGTGCGATGGCGCGCCAACCAATGTCCCGGCGCAACGTCATGCCCTCCCAGCTGATGGTATCCACCGCGGTGTAGCAGGCCTGCTGCGCCGCGGCAATCGTGTCGCCCAAGGCGGTGACGCACAGGACGCGGCCACCACTGGTCACAATGTCTTGCCCGCTGCGGATGGTGCCGGCGTGAAATACCTTGATGGCATCTGTGTGCGCGACATCCAGGCCGTGAATCGGTGTGCCATTGGCGTAATCGCCGGGGTAGCCGCCAGCCGCCAGCACGACGCCGATAGCGCAGCGGGTATCCCATTGGGCTGCTGCCTGGTCCAGGGTGCCGTCCAGCGCGCTGCTGCACAAACTCACCAGGTCCGATTGCAGACGCATCATGATGGGTTGCGTTTCCGGGTCGCCAAAGCGGCAGTTGTACTCGATGACGCGGGGCTGGCCGTCGTCATCGATCATCAGGCCCGCATAGAGGAATCCAGTGTAGTCATTGCCTTCGGCGGCCATGCCGGCAACGGTGGGCAGGATCACTTGCGCCATGATGCGCTCGTACACCGCCGCATCCACCACCGGGGCCGGGGAGTAGGCGCCCATGCCGCCGGTGTTGGGCCCGGTATCCCCCTCACCAATGCGTTTGTGGTCCTGGCTGGTCGCCATGGGCAGTATGTGTTTACCGTCGACCATGACGATAAAGCTGGCCTCTTCACCGGGGAGGAATTCCTCGATGACCACACGACAGCCGGCCGCACCGAAGGCATTGCCTGAGAGCATATCAGTGACGGCCGCTTCAGCCTGTGCCAGTGTCTCTGCCACAATGACACCTTTGCCTGCCGCCAGGCCGTCGGCTTTGACCACGATAGGAGCACCCTGTTGGCGCAGGTAGGCCAGCGCGGGTTCCAGTTCGGTGAAGTTGGCGTACGCGCCGGTCGGAATGTGGTGTCGTGCCAGAAAATCTTTGGTGAAGGCCTTGGAGCCTTCCAGCTGGGCGGCGCCCTTGCTTGGGCCGAAGCAGCGCAGGCCGCGCGCCTGGAAGTAGTCGACGATGCCCGCGACCAGCGGGGTTTCAGGTCCCACGATAGTTAAACCCACCCCGTTGTGTTCGGCGAAATCTGCCAGCCCGGGAAAATCCATGGTGTCGATGGCCACGTTTTGCAGCCCGGATTCCCGCTCGGTACCCGCATTGCCGGGGGCGACATAGACCGTCTCCACGTCTGCGGACTGGGCAGCCTTCCACGCCAGGGCGTGCTCGCGACCGCCGCTGCCGATGATCAGAATATTCATGCTGGGTCCTGTCTAAAAAGAGCCTAGTGTCTGAAGTGACGCATTCCGGTAAACACCATCGCCATACCGTGTTCATCGGCGGCGGCGATCACCTCGTCATCGCGAATGGAGCCACCGGGCTGGATAACAGCTGCCACGCCCGCCTGGCCGGCGTTGTCGATGCCGTCGCGAAAAGGGAAAAAGGCGTCCGAGGCCATCACCGAGCCCTTGACCTGCAAGCCAGCATGCTCAGCCTTGATGCCGGCGATACGGGCGGAGTTGATCCGGCTCATCTGTCCGGCGCCGACGCCCACGGTCTGGCCATTGGCGGCGTACACGATGGCGTTGGATTTGACGAACTTCGCCACGGTCCAGGCGAACAACAGGTCTTGTATCTGCTGCTCGGTGGGCTGCAGCTTGCTGACCACGCGCAAGTCATCTCGGGTAATCATGCCCAGGTCGCGATCCTGCACCAGCAGGCCACCATTGACCCGTTTATAGTCCAGCGCCGGTCCCTGCGAGGACCACTCACCGCAGACCAGCAGGCGCACGTTCTTTTTGTCGGCCACCAGCGCTGCAGCTTCCGCGCTCACGCTGGGCGCAATGATGACCTCCACGAATTGCCGCTCCACGATGCTCGCTGCGGTGGCGGCGTCCAGTTCCCGGTTGAAGGCGATGATGCCGCCAAAGGCTGATTCGGCGTCGGTGGCAAAGGCCAGGTCATAGGCTGCGCCGATACTGTCGGCTACTGCAACACCACAGGGATTGGCATGTTTGACGATGACACAGGCTGGATGCTGGAAGTTCTTGACGCACTCCAGTGCGGCGTCGGTATCGGCCACATTGTTGTACGACAATTCTTTGCCCTGAATCTGCCGGGCGGTGGCGATACCCGCTTCGGCGGGATTGGCTTCAACGTAGAACGCTGCCTGTTGATGCGGATTTTCGCCATAGCGCATTTCCTGCACCTTGTGAAACTGAGTGCTGAACGTGCGCGGGAACTTCGGTGAGCCGCCCGGCACCAGTTGGCCGAAGTGATTGGCGATGGCGCCATCGTAAGCGGCGGTATGCTCAAAGGCCTTGATCGCCAGGTTGAAACGCGTGGCCAGTGAGGTGCTGCCTCCGCTAGCGCGCATTTCGCTGATGACCTCGCTGTAATCTGAGGCGTTTACGATAATATTGACGAAGCGGTGGTTCTTGGCCGCTGCGCGCACCATGGTGGGGCCGCCAATGTCGATATTTTCTATGGCATCTTCCAGCGAGCAGTCCGGATTGGCGACCGTCGCTGCGAACGGATAAAGGTTTACCACGACCATGTCGATAGGATCGATGCCATGCGCGGCCATCACACTGTCATCCTGCCCCCGGCGGCCCAGAATGCCGCCGTGCACCTTGGGATGCAGGGTCTTGACCCGACCGTCCATCATTTCGGGAAATCCGGTGTAGTCCGCGACTTCAGTGACGTCCAGTCCCAGCTCCCGCAGCAGGCGGTAGGTGCCACCGGTAGACAGCAACGTTACACCCATCGCGCGCAAGGCGCTGGCGAATTCTCCGATTCCGGATTTGTCGGAGACGCTGATCAGGGCACGGCTGACTTTGACTAGCTCGAGGTCACTCATGTGCTGCCGACGCCCTAATCCCGGTCACAGATCAGGTTATATTGCTTGAGCTTCTTGCGCAGAGTTCCGCGGTTCAGTCCCAGCATCAGCGAGGCCCGGGTCTGGTTGTTGCGAGTGTAGGCCATTATCTCTCTGAGCAGGGGTGCTTCGATTTCAGCCAGCACCATCTGATACACGTCAGTGG
>JANNXP010000238.1:0-58742 GCA_031409615.1 Haliea sp.
GTGGCGCGAGTGCAACTCGGTCGCACGTCTCGGGGGGCCCGCATCGGGTGGCCCGCATAGGGGCCCGCATAGGGGAAGCGGGCGATTTGCACTCCCGGCGGCCGAGCCCGGTAGATGGTGCACACCCGACACCCGAAGCCGACAACCCCCGCACACCCCGCGGCAACAGCTTTACGCTATCGGTCATTTAACCGAAGATGTCGCATTACAGCACTGCACACGAAGGACCCTGCCAGCCGATGCCCGAATCCAGGTCCGATCCTGTTGCCGCCATAGTCGATGCAGCGCGGCGCTGCTATCTGGCCAAGGGCATTTCCGCCACCGGCATGCAGGAAGTCGCCGCCGCCGCCGGCGTGGCGCGCTCCACGGTGTACCGCTATTTCCCAGGCCGCGACGATCTGCTGGTGGCCACCATCAAGGGCGAAATGGAACAGTTGAACAAGCGTCTGCGCAAGCGCCTGGCAAAATATCCCGATCCTGCCGACCAACTGGTAGAAGGGTTGATTGTCGCGATCAAGGAAGTGCCGCGACGGCCCCTGCTGCGCGTGGTATTCGCCTCCGAAGAAGACACTCGGGCCCGCCATGCGATCTGGAGCTCGGATGTCATTGTCCGTTTTGGGGAGGAGTTGATGGATCATGTCATCAGTCCCGCCCGCGACGCCGGCCTGCTACAGAACGCGGTGCGCCCGGAGGTGCTGGTGGAGTGGGTGTACCGTTTGCTGTTGTCATTCCTCACCCTGCCCAGTCACTGGGTCAGGAGCGATGCGCAACTGCGCGCTACGCTGCACGCGCTGCTGGTGCCGGTGCTGTTGAAGTAGTGGCGCCCTGCGCTGCGCTGGCCGCCATAATTTCGTGCGCGCAATTGTAGCCAGGCAGGAAGGTGACGCCGGGGCCGGGGTGACACGACGCGCCGCACAGGAACAAATTCGCCACGGGCGTGGTGTGCCCGGTGCCGTCGATCAGGCAGCGCTCGCCGATCATCTGGTCGGGGTGTAGCAGACCGTGGGTCCAGTCGCCATTGGTGACGCCCTGCATACTGGCGAAGTGATCGGAGGAAAAGATCGCCTGATCGACGATCAGCGAGCGGAAGTCGGGCAGGTGCACGCCGATGTGAGCGATAATTTTTTCCGCCATCTGGTCGCGCAATTTACCGCGTTGTTCTTTTTTTGCCTCGCAGGGAAAGTAAAAGCCGTAGGCGCTGGCGATATGGTAACCGGGCGGGGCCAGGCTGCTGTCGACCACCGTGGGAATCTGGAAGGCCAGTGGTATGTGCTCTGGCAGCTCGCCGCGCAGGCAGGCCTCAAAACTTTCCTGTAACTGCCGCGGTTCCAGCACCATGGCGCCGCCGAAGTGCGCGCCATGTATCCGGTTGAGTTTGTCCAGGTGGGCGGAGTAGGTCGGCAGCCCTTTTAACTTGAACAACATATGCACGAAGGCGCCGCGGTGCGTAAACGCGTCCACTTTCTGCTGGTCCTGCGCCGCGAGGGCATGGTCGGCGAGCAGGTGGTTGAACGTCGCTTGTTTGTCCAGATTGGAAATAATGGTGTCAGCGTAAATGCGCTGCCCGTTTTTGAGTTCCACGCCCACGGCGCGATTATCCTCCACCAGGATGCGCGACACGTTCTGCTTTAGCCGCACTGCGCCGCCCAGGGCCTCGATCTGCTCGACCAGGCATTCGGACAGGCGGCCGATGCCGCCCTTCACCCGTTGCATCAGGCCCTCGGAGCCCTCCTGCGCCATGGTGTAGATCAGGCACAGGCCCGAGCCCGGTGAATACGGCCCCTTGTAGGTCGCCTGCACAGCGGCGAAGGCCATGCTGGCGCGCAGTTCACGGTGTTTGATGGGGTCGGGGAAGAACGTGTCGAGGATATCCATGGCCGAGCCTTTGAAAGCCAGCTCCAGGTGCGCGCGCTGCTGCGGCGTTGCTGCCTCGGCAATCAGGTCTTCCAGTTTGCGCGGCGCCTTGCGCGCGGTGAAGCGGTCCAGCACCCGCGCCGGGTACTGGCAGAATTTCAGCAGGCGGATAAAGCCGAGCATGCCGCTAATGCCGAAGGTGCGCAGCAGGTTGAACGACAAGCGCAGCGGGTTCTTGTAAATGACAAAAGGGCGGCCGTCGGCGCCGGTCAGGTTGACGGCCATCACCGGGAGGGGAATCAACTCCACCCCATGGGCTTCGAAATCAAAATAGCGTTTGATCTCCGCGGACAGCGGAAACAGGCAGCTGGCGCCCACCTCGTTGCGACAGCCCTTGAGGATCTCGCGGGTGCCACCCATGCCGCCGACAAAATTGTTCTTTTCGAGCACCAGTACCTTGCGCCCGTGGCGCGCCAGCACCAGTGCGGTGGCCAGGCCGTTGTGGCCCGCGCCTACCACGATACAGTCGAATTGATCGCGTGGTTTTTCGCTGCCGCCAAGGGGGGCGCTGAAGGTGTCAGTGTGCTTGTTCATACTGTACGCTCCACGGTTGCGGCGTTTGCTTGTACACCCTCATTATCGGACATATTATTCAAAATGTCCGATAGCGGCAAGGGTTTGAAGTGCGCCTGTTCAGCTGGTGCATAAGGGGTTGACATGAGTGCATCAGATACAGCGAAAATGGCATGGTTGGCGACGCGGGGTGGCGCTCGACTGCTCCTGGATGCGCTGGGTGATGTTACCGGTGCCAGTATGCCGTTCAGGGCGCAGGACGTTGTCATCCCCGGGGTGCTGACCAGGCTTATCAATAGCGGGGCGCTGCACGCTCAAGCCCAGTCAGTGCGGATCAGTAATGTGCAGCCCCAGCCGATACCCGCCGTCAGCAGCAACTGTCAAAACCTCGTGTTGACCATTGAGCAAACAGGTGCGGCGATACTGCCGCGCAGCCTGTTCGTCAAGCTGCCCATGGAATCCCTGGTGACCCGCTGGTTTTTCAGCATCATCAACTCCTGGCGTCTGGAATCGTATTTTTTTCGCCATGTGGCGCACACCCTGCCGCTGCGCACGCCGATTACCTACGCCACCCGTTCGCAGGGGTCGCGCTTCTACCTGGTACAGGAAAACCTGCGCGAGGACCCCAGCGTCGAACTGTTTACCAACCCGGATATGATGATCGGCCCCACGCTGGAACTGGTGCACCGCTGCCTCGACACCTTTGCCCGGCTGCACGCGTTCCACTATGGCCTGGGGCCGCAGGAGCGGGAGGACATACTGCCATTGCAGTTTCATCTGTTCCTGTCCCCCGGCATGGGTTCGGTGTCGCGGACATTGAATCGTCTCGCGCTGCAACCCTGTATGAAGAAACGGCCCGGTGCGATACCCCCGGAGGTGGTACACGCCTACGAGCTCTCCATAAAGCACTGGGACACACTACTGGCACACTGGTTTTCTGGCCCCCTGTCCCTGCTGCACGGTGACAGCCACCTGGGCAATTTTTTTGTGTCAGGCTCAGAGATGGGCATGCTGGACTGGCAGGCCGCCCACTGGGGCAAGGGTATTCGCGATGTGCAGTACTTTCTCACCGACTCACTGCCCGCCGCGACACTGGCGAGCCACGAGCGGGACCTGGTGGCTTATTATGTAAAGCGTCGCGGACATTACGGCACCGCGATCGACCTCGAGCAGACCTGGCAGGAATACCGCGGCTTCACCTTTCACAGCCTCATGACTATTATCGTTTCCATCGGCTTTGGCGCCCTTAACCGAGAGCAGGATACGCTGATGGCGGAGTTCTTGCGGCGTAATGTTGCGGCGGCACAGCGGCTTGATTATGCGGGCTGGCTGCAGGATTTTCTCGCGTCGCATTCGTTGCGTTAGTAATTGGAGTAATTGGGGTCAGAGTAAAAACGGGTAATTGGGGTCAGAGTAAAAATGCCTGGATCGTGTATTTGGTCTGGAAGTGGATCGTTCGGACTGGCGGGCTCGGCCGCCGGGAGTGCAAATCGCCCGCTTCCCCTATGCGGGCCACCCGATACTCGCGAACGATTTGCACTCCCGACACCCGATCTCTCCTTCCGTGCTATCACCAGGACCGAAATTTCATGCAATCACCGGTGTAAGGCTCCGGTCGGGAAGGCCTTTTCGCATGCGAGTATCAGTTGGCCCGCATAGGGGAAGCAGGCGAAAAGGCCTTCCCGACCGGAGCCGTTAGCACGAACCAACAGCGGATGCCGAGATCGCACCGGGCAAGGAAAAACAGCGCGTTGGCATCGTTGGCTGAACCACTGTCCCTGTGCTGAAATGGCCCAACATCCCGATCTACAGTAGCATCGCCCGATGACATTTCTCAGGGAGCGAAATTCATGAGTGACGGCCGGCAGCTGCGAGCCACCGATTACCATCGCGCCCCGCTGCGCGCACTCAACACCGTGTTGCGCGGCGCCAGTGCGCTGGGGCTGGCGAAGTTCGCGCTGGATCGGGACACGCTGGTGGCCACCGCGCGCAAAGCTACCGGATTGCGGGATTTCGGCGACGACAGTTTCTTCGATCCCATGCAGCGGCTGATCGGGGCACTGGAGGAGGAAGCCGACCTGAACCCGGTGGGCCGGTTTATGAACCGCACCAATATCCTGCGCCTGCTGAAACATCGCCTGTATGCACAGGATCTGCTCACGCGTCATCCCGAGATTCTTAAGCGCCACATTCCCGACCCGGTGGTGGTGGTTGGCCTGGGGCGCTCCGGCACCACCCGACTGCACCGACTGCTGGCCGCAGATGCCCGCTTCCTGCACCTTACCTCGTGGGAGAGCGTCTTTCCGGTACCGTATCCAGACTGTTTTGCCGCAAGGGCGCAGGGTCGCACCGATCCACGCATCATCGCGCTGGACCAGGGCCTGAAAGCGGTGATGTATATGAGCCCCCAGGTCGCCGCCGTGCACCCGCTGGGCACCTTTGAAGTGGAAGAGGAAGTGGGGCTGCTGCAGCACGGCTTCTCCAGCCAAATTTTCGAGATTCAGGCGAAGATTCCCTCCTTCGCCGAGTGGCTGATGACGCACGACCAATTCGCCGCCTACGAATACATGGTGGTGTTGATGAAGATTATTTCCTGGTTTCGCAACGACCCCGAGGACACGCCCTGGGTGCTCAAGACACCGCAGCACATGCAGGATCTGGACGCGCTGTTGCATGTCTTTCCCAATGCCAGTCTGGTGTGCTCGCACCGCGATCCGATCAAGGCCGTGGGCTCCATCTGCTCCACCGCTTGGAACGCCATGGTGCGCGACAGCGACCACATGACTGCCATCTGGCTGGGGCCGCAGTGGCTGTCCAAAACCGAGCGCATGTTACAAAAGACCCTGCGGGTGCGGGCCGAAATGGTAGCACCCCAGAAGCAGTACGATATCCAGTACGCTGACATCACCGCCGACTGGCAGAGCGCGCTGCAGGGTGTGTACGACTTCCTCAACCTGCCCTTTACCGACGCCGCAAAAAAGAATATGCAGGCATGGCTAGTTCGCAATGGGCAGCACAAACACGGCGCGCACAAATACAGCCTGGAGGATTTCGGCCTCACCACGCAGGAGGTGGACCGTCGATTGATGTTCTACCGCGAACGCTTCAACATCCCCTACGAAACGAAAAATCTGCATATCGCAGCCGCTTCCAGCTAACACTACACGCTAATACTAAAAGCTAAAACTACAAGCTAACACTACAAGCTAACACTACCGGGAGTCATTATGAGCATCGAAACACACAGTCGCGCAGCGCTGGGAGAACTCATCAGCCTGTTGCAGGAAATCGACGCGCGCTGGTCTGGGCCTGAATGGAACCTGAATTCGCCGGAGGATATTGTCGCCTCGCACCGCTCGCTGATGCATACGCTTGAAACCTGTCTGATCGGTTATTTCGAGCAGGATGCCAGCCGGCCTGACTTCCGCCGCATCGTCACACCCAGCCGCAAACTCACCGGCGACAATTCGGATGCCATTTATTTCGACGCACCTGTCAGTGGCGATCACGCCTATGTCATCCACGGCACTATGCACGGCGCGGTGTATTTTTCTCTGACCATTGAAGAGGGCGCTGAGGATGGCAAGATGGCGACCAACACTGCCGGCGTGATCAACGACGAACAACTGGAAATCGACAGCAATGGCCACTTCACGCTGTATCTGGGCGGTAAGCCCAGAGACAAGAGCTGGCTGGCCCTCACGCCGGGCGCATCGCGCGTCACCACGCGCCACTATTTTGAGCACGCCATTTGTGCCGCCAAGGACCCGGACCTGGAACCGCGCATCCGCATCGAATGCCTCACTGCAAAGGTTATTCCAGCGCCCCCCAACGACGCGAGCGTCGCCGCCGGTATTCGCCGGGTCTGCACGGCGGTGCGCAGCCGCACCCTGGGGATGCTGCCCATGGCCAACGGCCCAGTACCCGGTTTCGTGTCGCTGACACCCAATGCCTTCCCACCACCGCAGCCGCCGGGTGACTTCGGGTTGGCGGCCTTTGACGCCCATTATTCCATGGCGCCGTTTTTTATCGGACCGGACGAGGCTCTGGTGATTACCGGTCGCTGGCCCGACTGTCGCTTCGCCAATGTGTGCTTGTGGAACCGCTTCCAGCAAACCCTCGATTACCGCAGCCGCAGCGTATCGCTCAATCGTACGCAGACGATGCTGGAGTCCGACGGCAGCTTTAAAATGGTTCTCGCCCACACTGATCCCGGTGTGCCCAACTGGCTGGATACTGAAGGCAATCCGTTTGGCCTGGTGTTCTGGCGCTACTTCCTGGTTAGCGGGGCGGTTGAGACACCGCTGGCGACGGTGGTGAAGTTGGCCGACCTGCGCGCCTGACATGAGCAGTCAACTGCCGCTACCGGTACGCCTGTTGAATCTGGCAGGGCGCGGTGCCAGCGCCATCGGCCTGCAACCGATCAAGCTGAACCTCGACCAACTGCTGCGCACGGCCATGGACAATACCGGGATGAGTGATTTTGGCGAGTCTGACTTTTACCAGCCGCTGGCGCTGCTGCTTGAGGGTCTGGAGAAGGAAGCCAATCTCTCCCTGCTGGGTCGCATGGTCGCCAGGACGAGCCTGGTGCAGACCCTGGAGAATCGACTCGGCTTTGTCGCGCTGTTTAAAGCGCACCCGGAGATTGCCGAGCAGCGGATTGAGCGACCAATCTTCGTGGTCGGACCGCCGCGCTCGGGTACCACCATCTTTCACGACCTGCTGGTGATGGACCCGTACAACCGCGTGCCGCTGACCTGGGAAACTGCACGCCCGCTTCCGCCTCCGGAGTCTGCCACCTATCACAGCGACCCGCGCATCGCGCAGGCGCAGGCTGATCTGGATCAGGTCGACAAACTGCTGCCACAGTTCAAGACCATGCACCCCATGGGCGCCGAGCGCGCACAGGAATGCGTGACGATGACCAGCCACGATTTCACCTCCATGATGTACTTCGTGCAATTTTATGTGCCGACTTACGACCGCTTCGTGATCGCAAGCGACATGCGCTCGGCGCTCAAATGGCATCGCCGTTTCCTACAAGTGCTGCAGTGGAAAGCGCCGGGCAAACGCTGGGCGCTGAAATCACCGCAGCACCTGTGGCACTTGCAACACATTCACCGCGAATACCCGGACGCGCTGTTCGTGCAAACCCACCGCGATCCGGTGAAGATTGTGATTTCCACCAGCAACCTCGCCGCGCACCTGCAGGGCATGGCCAGTGACCACCCCGACCTGCGCAAGGTGACGCAGTATTATGCGAAGGCGCTGGCGCAGGGTTACAACAATACCGTGGCCTACCGCAAATCGGGTCGGCTTCCCGCAAGCCAGGTAGTGGACTTATACTTCCGCGATTTTATGGCCGACCAGGTGGGCACCGTGCGCCGCGCCTATGAGCACTTTGGGCTGGAGTTGTCGGACAGCGCCGCCTCCGCCATGCAGGCCTTCCTCGATAACAACCCGGCGGACAAGCACGGCAAGCACCTGTACAGCCTTGCCGATACCGGCATGGACGAGGCTGAACTGCGTGCACTGTTCACCGATTATGAAACGTATTTCAATGTGCCGCGCGAAGCCTTATAACACCAAAGGGACCAAACATGCCTAACGCCTACACCCCCATCGCCGACTACCGTTGTGCACCATTCTCCGCAACCGGCGCCTCCGGAGCGAGTATCCGCCATGATGTCTATCGCCGTGGCAGTGGCGCACCGATAGTCATCATCCAAGAGCTCCCTGGCATCGGTCCGGAAACGCTGCGTCTGGCGGATCAATTTGTCGACCGGGGCTTCGAAGTCGTACTACCGCACCTGTTCGGCCCGCTGGAAAAGATCAGCACCGGCGGCAATCTGCTGCGCGTGTTTTGCATGCGACGGGAGTTCAGCCTGTTCGAGGCGCGCCGCTCCAGCCCCATAGTCGACTGGCTGAAGGCGCTGTGCCGGGATGTAAAGGAGAGCGGTCAGCACAAAGGTGTGGGCGTGATCGGCATGTGCCTGACCGGTAATTTTGCTATCTCCCTGATGGGCGACGACAGTGTGCTGGCCGCCGTAAGCTCGCAGCCATCCATGCCGCTGATGAAAGCCACAGAGCTGCATATGTCGGCAGATGAGATTGCCTCTGTCCGCCAACGCATTGAGGCCACGGCACCGATACACGCATACCGCTTTGCTGGAGATCCCATGTGTACTGCCGCGAAATACCAGGCCATTGATGCCGCTTTCAATAACGATGGTGTCACACGCGTGGTCACCCACACACTGCCCGGCAAAGGTCACTCGGTATTGACGTTGGATTTCGTCGATGAAAACAGACACCCCACGCGCGAGGCTCTGAATGAGATCCTGGCCTATTTCACGGCGCAGTTACGGTGAGCGCGCATCAGGATGTTTAGATGAAATTCCTGGGCAGCGACCTGCTGCTTTGCCCGCTCGATCAACTGGCGCTGCAGCAGGATAACTCACAGCTGCACTGCGCCAATGGACACAGTTTCGATATCGCCAGGCAGGGCTATGTAAATCTACTGGGGCCTGGCGATAAACGTAGCCGTGAGCCCGGTGACAGCAAGGATATGGTGGCAGCGCGACGTGCATTTCTCAACAGCGGTCACTATGAGCCGGTGGCGCACAGGCTTGCCGATCTTGTCAGGCCGCTCATCGGCGTGGACTCAGTCATCGTTGATGCGGGCTGCGGCGAAGGTTACTACCTTGAAAAATTGCGAGCGCAGCTACCGGTAAGCAGACACAGCAACCCGACGATGATTGGCTTTGATATTTCCAGGTCCGCTGTGCAGGCTGCCACGCGCAGGTTTGCCGCCACCTGGCTGGTGGCGAGCAACCGCAATATTCCGCTTGCCCCTGACAGCGCCGACTGCCTCCTCAGCCTGTTCGGATTTCCGGTGTATGTGTCGTTTCAAGGCGTGTTAAAGGACGGCGGCAGCCTGCTGACGGTCAATGCAGGCCCGCAACACCTGATTGAACTGCGGGAGATACTCTACCCTACGGTACGGTACTCGTCATCGACAGTGATAACGCAAGCACAGGCAGCAGGCTTTTCTTTGGGCGATACCTCCACACTGCGATATAGAACCGCGTCACTGCGTCAGCCAGAAGTCCAGCAACTACTCAGTATGACACCGCACTTGTTTCGTGCCACTTACGCGGGCAAAGAGCGCGCGGCCCAACTGGACAATTTTTCGGTCACGGTGGATGTCGTCTTTCAAGTACTGCACAAACAGCCTACAGTTCATCAGGAATGTCATACAGCGCCTGATAGCGTTTGAACAGCGGCCTGTCGCGAGCCTTGTACTTATCGACCTCATAACTGTGCTGCCCGAATTTCCCTTTGGGCTTATCGGCAAGGTAACCCTGCATACGCGCCTTCACGATTTCCGACAAGACGATACCAAAATGCGAATAGATCGTGCCGATACAGGCCATGGGATCATCCATCAGGTCCTGGTAACGCGAGTCGACGATATTGGCCGCCGGCACGACACCCTTCTTGCGCTGCTCAATCACCTGCTCCAGCCGCTGCGCGGTCGCATCGCCCATGATGATATTGTCGAACAACTGCGCGTTGAAAGGCTGGTCGCTGCGCATGTAGTACAGGGTGCCCATCAGGCTGGTAGAGGAGGCCATGCATTTGATCGGATCGCGGTGCGTCTGCACGATGCGCGCATCCGGGTACACCTGTAGCAAGGTATCAAGATGCACCTGGTGCTCGGGAGCTTTCAGCAACCAACGTTGGCGCGGATTATGCCATTGCAGTATCTGCAGGATGGTCTTGTGATACTCATAGACCGGCAGAAAATCTGCTTCGATACACCAAGCGCTGTAACTGTGCGTCTGGTGCAGGGAGGCGATGTGGTCGCTGATAAACGTGCCCGCCATCAGCAAGCCACACTCGGCGGGGATGGTGCCACGCATCTCGTGCATGCTGGCGAATTCCGGCGCCACACGGTTCCACTGGGTAAACAGTTTGTCAGCCTGTTCGATGCGCGCATCGGTAGTGTAGGTTGCAGCCGCTGGTGGCGGACACGGTTGCAAAGCCTCCCACATCAGGGGTACGCCGACGTTGGGGTCCTGCGATAACAACTCGAACAGAATAGAGGTACCCGAGCGCGGCAGACCGACGATCACCATGGGTGCGTTGATTTTCTCCTCCAGTATCTGCGGATTTTTCTTGAGCGTGTCGGTCACCTTAAGCCGCGTACTCAGCCACAGGATGATATCGCTCCTGGCCATCAGGCGGCCCATCAGGGTCAGCTGTGCCTCTTCCTCCAACGATTTTATGAGCACCCGGAACGGTTCCCGCCACAGTTCGTCACCGAAATCATCCACGCCGGTCGCGCGGCGCGCGTGCTGCAGCAGTGACTCCTCATCCAGCGGCACTACCGCAGGGAGATTGAAGTAACTCCCTTCCCTGTTCATGGCACTGAGCCACTCGGGATGTGGCGGCGGCGTCCACAGCGGGGTGTCTGGTCTACTCATCTGTTATTCCTGGCTACAGTGGAAAGCGTTTTAGTGCGCCGCGACGGCGGCCGGCCAACTGTTCACGGCGCGCGTCAGGCGGCAGTTTTTTTACGCCGGAGGGCAAGTAGTTGGGCACCTCAACACACGGCATTTGTATGCACTGCGGCACTGGATAGTGCGCCGCGCCGATCCAGCGCACCGTGATATAACCCTCCACGTGGCCCGAGGGATCCAGCCAGTTCGGCACACCGGGATCACTGTGAGTGACCACCAGAATGAGTTCGCCGTTATCCTCCAGCACGGCGTGGTGGCAATTGGTGCTGCACAGCCGGTAGCGGTAGTCCATGGTTTCCCACCAGTAATTGCCGAATTCCACGGCCCAGTAGCGGGCCTGCGGCGGTGTCACGCGCACCACCAGCGCCTCGCCGATAGGTACTCGCCAATAACAGATCAGCGGCTCGCCGCCCGGTGTGGCATCAATGGCATTGTCGTCGAGCTGGCGGTAGGAGAGAAAGCGATTGGGCTGCGCCTGCCACTTGTCCAACATGTTCGCCCAGTAGTGGGTGGAGTCATGTACCCAAGCCGCCGTATCTGCAAGGCCCCGCTCGAGCTGCGCCGGCGTAAAATTCGGATCGTGTTGCAGATCCCCCAGCCGATCGATGCGCGCGACCATCGGCTGCTCGTTTTCCCAGTCGGCAAAAAACTGTCGCACGGTAACACGCCAACTGCCGGGGGTGGTCCTGATCCAGTTTCCCGAATGTTCCTGCGGGCTGAGGACAATCTCAAAACTACCGTCGATGGCCACTGCAATCTCGCCATCGATCAGGCTGCCTACCACGGCGCCACCCCAGGGCGTCGCGCCGTCTTCCAGCACCGTTACGGCGAAGTAGCGGGCGCTGCCGCGCTGACCGGTTATTCTATAGGTGTGCGCGCCATTGATCGGCGCACCGACGTACAAGGCATCGGTATTGTCACCGCCCTGTTTGCGCAGCGGATCGAAATAGTGCAACAGCTCCGGAAAATCCGCGTTGTTATTTTCCACGTGAAATTGCAGGCCAAGGGCGATGTTGCGGGCCAGCAGGCGAAAACCCTTGGCGCGATCGATATCCTGCGCAGGCGTGGTATCGCGAAACACCAGGTCGCCGGCACTTTTCAGCTGCTCGCAAAAATTGTCCCAACTGGCCTTGAGCCGGGCATCATTGGGATTGTCGCCGTGCATAACGCAGCTCTACACAATGGAGTCGTCAGAGTATGACAAGCCCGCCGGTCAAAGCAAACACAGGCACAGTGCGCGATGCGAGGCAGCCGGTTCCGGGCTGGTCCGGCGGTGAGTGAGCGTTTCGAACAAGCCGGGCCAGGCTGGAGCCGGCTGCCGGCGGGAGACACGCTTGAGCTGACGTCCCTGCGGGACACCCGCCTGTTCGCTCAAAGAGCTCATTCGCTCTGCAGGCGGGTGTCCCGCAGGGACTTCGTTTGCGACTGTGCATCGCCTGCCGAGTTCGTGGCGTGTAGAATCACCGAACAATAACTCGAGGCTCTTTCCCATGGATGTAAAACTCTCAGGTTCACCGCAAGGCCCCCTCAAGGGTATCCGCGTGATTGATATCACTACCATGATCACCGGCCCCTTGTGCGCCCAACAACTGGGCGACCTGGGCGCCGACGTGATCAAGATCGAACCCACCTACGGCGAGATATCGCGCTGGATGTCGCCACCGCAGAAAGCGGGCCTGACCGGCTTTTACACCCAGATGAACCGCAACAAGCGCAGTCTGGCGCTTGACCTGAAAAACCCTGAGGGCATCAATATCATCAAAAAACTGGCCGAGAGCGCCGACATTCTGGTGGAGAACTTCCGTGGCGGGGTAATCGACCGCCTGGGTATCGGCTACGACGCACTGCGCGCGCTCAATGAAAAGTTGATTTACGTCTCCATTACCGGCTTTGGTCCTACCGGGCCGTATGCCGACCGCCCCGCCTATGATCCCATTGCCCAGGGTCTGGTCGGCATGATGCCTATTCAGGGCAAGCCTTTCGGCGGCAAACCGCAACTCATCCAGTCGGCCATCGTCGATAAAACCACAGCCACCACAGCCGCCGGTGCTGCACTGGCAGCACTCTATGCGCGCGACCGTCCGGGCGGCACCGGGCGGGGACAGCGTGTCGATGTGCCGATGATCGACGCCTGGGCCGCCAACTGCCTGCCCGATATGATGCCGGTAGACAGTTTCATGCCCAATGAAATGCCTGACCCGGCGCCACTGGCGGTACTGCGCACCTTTGAGACCAACGATGGCTACGTGGTGGGAATGGCACTGCAGGACAACCACTTTCAGGCGTTGTGCCATGCGCTGGAATGTCCTGAGCTACTGGACATACCGGGCATGCGCAACGTGGGCGAACGCATCAAGGAGTTCAAGCCCTGGCTGGATGCCATCGGCGAAGTGATGCTGCGTTTCTCTACGCGGGAATTGTTGGCGCGACTCGATGCCGCCGGCGTGCCCTTTGGTCCGGTCAAAACGATGCGCGAATTCGCCGAGGATCCGCAGGCGCAACACAACCGCACCCTCTTCGATGCCGAACATCCGGATGCCGGCACCCTGCGCTACGTGCGCTACCCAGGGCACTTTTCCGAAACGCCCGCCTGCCTGCACCGTCATCCGCCGCGTCTGGGCGAGCACAGCAAAGACGTGCTGCGCGAGGCTGGCTACAGTGATGAGGCGATTGAGCGCCTCATAGAGGACGATATCGTCGGCACGTATTAGGCGAGGACTGCGACAATTTGTCACTCCCTGTACCGCAACGTGCCCTGCTAGACTGCGCCGCGAATTCATCCCGGACCAGACAGCAATGCGTAAAAAGACTCTATTGGCACATGCCATCCTGTTAGCACCTCTGTCTTCCCTCGCAGACCATGCCGCGCTGCAGATCGACGGCGGCCTCGGCTCAGCCATTACCACCATGGGCGCAGAGACACTGCCAAGGGGACAGAAAACCCTTGCACTACACTATCAATATCTGGATCTCGATGAGTTGTCGGATGAGAAGCTGCTGGACTCGGATGACTCCCTGCACTCCGTGAAGGCATTCTCCCAAGCCTCCATTGGCTATAGCATGGGCATCACTGACCGCTTCACATTGAGTGTGGCACTGCCCTATGTAAGCCGCGACGAATTTCGGGAAGCCGAGCATGAACATCACGATGAGAGCGAGACATCAGAACACCATGAAGAAGGCGCGATGGATGCGCATCACGAGGAAGAATCGGAATCAGACCCGGAGGGAAATGTTTTCAGCAGCGATATTTCCGGCTGGGGCGATGTCTCGCTGCTGGGACGTTTTGCCCTGAATAAGCATGATCCCGGCAAGCGCTACTATGCGCTGCTCGCAGGCCTCAAGGCGCCCACCGGCAATACCAATGAAAAACTCAGCGATGGCGAAAGAGCCGAGGTCGACCATCAGCCCGGTTCGGGCTCCTGGGACCCGTTATTGGGTATTGCCTATAGTAATCAGCTCAGCGCGCAATGGAGTGTCAGCAGCAATCTGCTCTATCACCTGACCACCGAGGGCGCGCGCGCGACTACGATTGGTGACAGCCTGATGTACAACGCCGCCGTGTTGTGGGTACCCGCCAATCATAGCCATCACAGTGATACCAGCACCAGTCACACAGAACAGACGTGGCTGTATGTGCTGGAGTTGAACGGCGAGTGGCATGACAACACTGAGATCGATGGTAGTGACGAAGACAATACCGGCGGCGATGTGATATTCGCATCCGCCGGATTACGCTGGGGTTTCGGCGACTGGGGCACGCATCTCTCTGTAGGCCTGCCGCTGTACAAAGACCTCAATGGTACACAGAGTGAGCCCGACTGGCTTCTGAGCGGTGGCGTCTCGATGGCTTTCTAGGGGTAGAGCAACGTCGACCCGGCAACAATTGCCCATCAGCCAGTGTGGCACCAAATGTGCCCTTGGGCCCTGCCATGCCCCACAATGACGCTCACTCCTTGCCCTCCATCTTCGCCTTCAAACCCGCGAAGGGATTGTAGGTCGCCGCCGCCGGTGCTGTATCGGTAGTGCTGCCATAGCGCACAAGATTCTCGAACTTGGTATGTTCTTCATCGTGACAATAAAGACAGAGCAACTCCCAGTTGCTGCCATCGTTGGGGTTGTTGTCATGGTTATGATCCCGGTGGTGCACGGTCAGCTCCGACAGGTTCTTACGCTCGAACTCCCGCGCACAACGACCGCAGATCCACGGGTAGAGTTTGAGTGCACGTTCGCGATAGCCGCTTTCGCGCTTGGCGTTGTACTGCAGCTGTTCGGCGCGCACCTGGTTGAAGCTTTTTGCTGGTGTCTTGGGAATCGTCATGACGTGCTGTCTCTCTTCAGTGTTTTACCACACAAGCCCCGGCTCGATTGCTGCTCGCCGCGCACAGTTGCGCAGAGCGCAGCGGGTTCGCATCCAGGCCGTTGGTCAGTAAACAAAATGAAATGCCGCTTACCGGGTCTGCCCAGGCCACTTGCCCGCCAACACCCTGGTGTCCGAACGCCTGCGGCGATACATTCGTTCCCATGCCCCGGTAGGCCAGGTATTTGCCGCTGCCGGCAATCACCACACCGAGGCCGCGGTTGGCTGGTGCGCCCGTAATCGGGTCGGGATATTCAACACGCACCCGGCCAACTGCATCGCCCAGTATCACTGGCGACCACAACTCACCGGGGTTGTGCAGCAGGCCCTGATAGAACAGCGCCATATCCGCCGCCGTGGACACTGCACCACCGCCGGGCACACCGAGGGCGCGCACCTCCGCCGCGTTGAACGGTAGCAGGGAATCGTCCACGGTATTGGGCCATTGAATTGCCGTACCCAAGAGCGCCTTAAGTTCTTGCGATGTCGGTGGCTCACCCACCTGCTGCAGCGTGGCGATATCGCCCTGCTCGGCGGGTGGCACGCCCAGACGCAGGTGGGAGAGACCCAGAGGTTCGATAATGCTGGACTGAATAGACTCGCGGTAGTCAGTGCCGGTGACACCTTCGATCAACTCGGCCAGTATCCAGTGTGCGGAGAGCGCGTGGTACTCCATCCGGCTACCGGGCTCCCAGTTCAGGTGCCACTGGCGCATCCTGTCCAGCCGCCCCGCGCGCGTCCACCAGTCAGGTGCGGCCATCGGTGCGCGGGGCAGACCGGCGGTATGGCACAGTACCTGTTCCACGGTCACGTCTTGTTTGCCGTGCTCGGCGAAGCGCGGAATGTAGTGCGCCACGGGACGGTCGATCGCCATTGCGCCCGTGCCCATCAGCTGCCAGATCGCCGATGCCACCAGCGGCTTGGTGCAGGAAAAAATGTTGTAGCGGGTGTGATTGTCCGCCGCGCCAAAGGTTTCAAACAGCGCCAGCTTGCCGTGCCTGGCGAGCGCAATCTGGATTGACGGCAGCGGACCTTTATCGATGGCGTGCTGCACGCGCTGGCGCAGGTCCGCAAGGCGCTCGTGATCCAGACCCAAATCATCGCTTGCGGTGGTGCTGTGCTCAGGGAACAGCATGACAACTCCCAAAAAGCCCCGCCTTCATCACCACACTATGAGCCAGCAAGATGCCAGACGGGTGTCTATTTCTGTCGTGGAAAAATAAGGTTATTGGTATCAAAGCCAAGACTCCCGGCCCGCTCGATGAACCGCGTGACCAGCGCCGGATCAACCTCTGGCGTGCGCGACAGCAACCACAGGTAAGACGTATCGGGGCCGGCCACAAACGCATACTGGTAGTGTTCCTTATCCAGCTCAAAGATCACGTACGAGCCATAGAACGGTCCGAAGAACGATACTTTCAGATAGCCTTCCTCTGGCTTTTCGACAAAATAGGCTTTGCCCTGCGCTTCCTTCCACCGGTTCTCGCCCGTCAGGAAGCCACGATTCGTCACGCTGACACCGCCGTCCTCTCGCAACACGTACTCGGCCGTGACATTGTCCAGACCCCGTTCAAAGGAGTGATCCAGGCGCGCGATTTCGTACCAGGTACCCAGATACCTGGCAACCTCAAAGTCCTGTACTGGCGTTACCGACGCGGGATGGCCGAGACAGCCCGTCAGCAGGACCGCGACCAAACCCAACCATCGTTTTCTCATGCTAAATCCTCACGGTGTTGCGCGACAGTACCAACGGAGTGTATTTGCACAAAGCACAACACCGCAGCCACGCTGAACCTGCTGCTTTGCATCGAGCCTATCACACCGCCCGCGCACACCTCCAGCGCCACTGCACACGGACACCTGTGTGGGCCAGCCGCGCTGGCGGTTCAACTAATTGACTCTGCAGAGGCTTCTTTCCACGACAGCAGTCCGGATACCGGCAATGTGCGTACCATGTGGACCGGTAAAGTGCCGTGCCAGACTCTGGAGAAATTGATGAATATCGCCTTAACCCCTGAGCAGCTGTCCTTGCGCGATGAGATTCGCGCCTACATGGCCAGTCTGTTGACACCTGCGCTGCTTGCTGAATTGTCCGGCGAGGCGCGTGAAGGCGGCGGACCAGAGCACCGCAGGGCCCTGCGGCAGATGGGCTCCGATGGCTGGATCGTGCGCAGTTGGCCGCGCGAATATGGCGGACAGGACGCCGGACCGATTGAGCAATACATTTTCTGTGACGAGGTGATCCGCGCTGGATTTCCGTATCCTTTCCTGACCACCGATGGCGTGGGCCCGGTACTGGCCAACGTCGCCAGCGATGACATTCGCGCCGCCGTCGTCGATCCCATCCTGCGCGGTGAATGCATTATCGCCATCGGCTACTCAGAACCCGCCGCGGGTACCGATCTGGCATCGCTGACCACTCGCGCAGAGCGCCACGGTGACCGGTGGTTGATCAACGGCCAGAAAATCTGGACGAGCTACGGCAATGTTGCTGATTACGTGTGGTTGGCCGCGCGCACTGACCCGCATGCGGCCAAGAAACACCATGGCATTTCTATGTTTCTCGTGCCGACCTCGGCGCCGGGCTTCAGCTTCACTCCCATCCACACGCTGGGGGTGCGCACCAATGCCACCTACTACGAAAATATTGAACTCGAGGATAAGTGGCAGGTAGGACCTCTCAATCAGGGCTGGCAGATGATCACGGCGCAACTCAATCGCGAACGTCTCAGTCTGGTCAATCATGGCCCCTGCGAGTTGCTCTACGAACGCGTGGCAAGCTGGGCGGCGCTCACCGACGCCGGTGGCGAGGGCGGCAAGGTCATCGATCTGCCCTGGGTGCGCACCAACCTGGCGCGCGTCAAAGCGGGCCTGGAGATTCTGCGCCTGGTCTGCTTCAAGCAGGCCTGGAGCATGAGCCATGCGAATCTGGGCATGGCGCAGGCCTCTGCCGCGAAGGTCTACGGCTCAGAGTTTTTTGTGGAGGCATGGCGCCTGATGCTCGAGATTGTCGGCCACGCAGGTGCCCTGTGCAGCGATTCGGAAGGTGCCATATTGCAGGGGACTCTGGAGCACCGCTATCGCTCCGGTTCTGTGTTGACGTTTGGTGGCGGCACCAACGAGGTGCAGCGCGATATCGTGGCCGCTGCCGGCTTACTGATGCCACGTTACCGTTAAGGGAGATAGATCATGGATTTTTCACTGTCGGAAGAACAGCAGGATGTACAAAAACTGGCCGCGCACATTCTTAGCCAAGAGGTGACGGTTGATCGCCTCAAGGCTATTGAGGCAGGCGAGGAACGCTTTGACGAACCGCTGTGGCAGCAACTCGCCGAGGCTGGACTATTGGGCGCTGCCATCGCCGAGAACTACGGTGGCATGGGTTTCGACTTCGAGACGTTATGCCTGCTGCTGGAGGAGGTCGGTAAGACGGTGGCGGCCGTGCCGGTGGTTCCCGTGCTGGCCAGCGCAGCCCTGACGTTACAGCAGTTTGCCAGTCCAGCGCAGTGCGAGCAATGGCTGCCCGGCGTGGCCGCTGGCACATTGCTCATTACGGTCGCCCTGACCGAACCGGGGTGCGACGATCCCGCACGCCCCTGCACACAATTGACGCAAGCAGATGACGCGTGGACCCTCCATGGTCGCAAACATATGGTCGTGTGCGCCGACCGCGCCAGCGCGGTGTTGCTGTCTGCTCACCTTGACGGGGAGCTCGTACTGCTGGCGATCAATCCAACGGTTGCCGGAGTGCGCCTGATTCCGCAGCACGTAACAACTGGTGAACCACAGTACAGTCTGCATTTTGACGGGGCGACTGTTGCGCCAGAAGACATTATTGCGCGCGGCCCCAACGCCCGCTGCGCGGTGCAGTCAATGGTGCAGCACACCCTGGTGGCCAACAGTGTGATGACGCTCGGGGTGACTGAGACCATGCTGAAGATGACCGCCGCTTACACCTCTGAAAGAGTGCAGTTCGGTCGCGCCATCGCGACCTTCCAGGCCGTTTCCCATCGCGCCGCCGATGCGTATATCGATGTGGAAAACCTGCGTCTCGCCTGCCAACAGGCAGCATCACTACTGAGCGCACGACTCGATGCCAGTGAAGCGGTGCTGATCGCCAAAATCTGGGCTACGGATGTCGCCCATAGAGTCAGCCAGTCGTCGCAACACCTGCACGGCGGCATCGGTGTCGATCGCGAGTATCCACTGTTTCGCTATTGTCTGTGGGCCAAGCAGCTGGAATTGACCCTGGGCGGCGGTAGTGCCTACCTCACCCGCCTCGGTGATCATATTGCTGAGGAGTTCAAGCACCGGGTAGCAACTAACGTCGCAGCCAGTTAAACCCCTTCATCCAGCCGCACGCCGCACGCAGAATGTTGCTGCACCCAAGGGTGGCATCGGTAACATTCACGGTTGCATATGCATCGGTAAACCCACAGAATTTCGCTATGAAAATAACCTGCGGATTTACCCTCGTATTAGTAGCCTCGCTGCTCTCTCTTGCTGCGCTCGCCGACAGCGACTACCCACCCAACGTCAAAGCCATCGTCGAACAGCGCTGTATGGTCTGTCACGGCTGCTACGACGCGCCCTGCCAATTGAAAATGGATGCTTGGGCGGGTGTGCACAGAGGTGCCAGCAAAGAGATGGTCTACAACGGAGCACGTCTGGAAGCCGCCGACCCGACCCGCCTGTTCGTGGATGCGCAGACGGTTGAGCAGTGGCGCGCCAAGGGTTTCTTCCCGGTAGTGAATGAGCAGACACCCGACCAGGGTGTGCTGGCCCGCATGCTGGCATTGAAACAGCAGCACCCGCTCCCCACTGGTCAACTGTTACCTGACACCATCACCCTGGGCATGGACCGCGAGCAGCAGTGCACCAAACCCGAGGACTTCGACAAATTTGCTGCAGATAATCCGCTGTGGGGTATGCCCTATGGCCTGCCCGGCCTGAACCAGGAAGAACATGCCACCCTGACCAACTGGTTGGGCAAAGGCTCGCCCGGAGTGCCGATCGCAGCACCGCCTGTCCGTGAGGCGAATGAAGTGCGGGACTGGGAAGCGTTTTTTAACGGCGCGAGCCTGAAGCAGCAGCTGATGGCGCGCTACATGTACGAGCACCTGTTTATCGGCAATCTGTATTTTTCTGATCTGGGGGAGAGCAGCCGCTACTACAATCTGGTGCGCTCGCGCACGCCACCCGGTCAGCCCATTGACATCATCGCCACCCGGCTTCCCTATGACGATCCGGGTCAGGCTGCGTTTTACTATCGCCTGCAACCCCTGCGCACAGCCGTGCTGGACAAGCGGCATATGCCCTATGCATTGAATACGGCGCGCATGCAGCGCTGGCAGTCGCTCTTTCTCGATCCGGACTACGACGTCACTGCCCTGCCCTCCTACGAGACAGATCTGGCGGCCAATCCCTTTGTTGCGTTCCGCGAACTGCCTGAGACCGCCCGCTACAAATTCATGTTGGATGAAGCCCAGTTCACCATTATGGGTTTCATCAAGGGGCCGGTATGCCGTGGCCAGGTGGCGCTGAACGTCATTGACGACCACTTCTGGGTCGCCTTCCTCAACCCCGACCGGGAGCGCGCCCTGGACAGCGCCGAGTTTCTGGCCCGCGAGAGCAAGAACCTGCGTCTGCCCAACGACAAAACGGGCGGCGCGCTAATTTCGCTGATCGAGTGGCGCGGCTATTCCAGCGAACAGCTGAAATTCCTCAAGGCCAAGTACGAGTATATCCAGCAGGCCACCGGCGCGGACGGCACGAAAGTCAATCTGGACCTGATCTGGGATGGCGCAGGCCACAACGATAACGCTGCGCTGACGGTGTTTCGGCACGAGGACAGCGCCTCAGTGGTCAAGGGCTTTGTCGGCCAGCAGCCTAAAACGGCCTGGATCATCGATTACTCGCTGCTGGAGCGCATTCACTATCTGCTGGTGGCAGGCTTCGATGTCTTTGGCACCGTGGCGCACCAGCTTGAATCGCGCCTCTATATGGATTTCCTGCGCATGGAAGGCGAGCAAAACTTTCTGCTCTTCCTGCCGCCGCAAGAACGCATTGTACTGCGCGATTTCTGGTATCGAGATGCCGAGGATGAGGCAAAACAGTTTGTGATGTCAGACGCGGTGGCTCTCGAGCGCCCCGCCGATATTCAATACCAAACGACTGACCCCAAGCAGGAGCTGCTGGGCATGCTGCAACAACGCCTGCCCGGCGCTGCGGCCCATCGCTACCAGACCATGGAGCCGCGCTTCGACAAGGTGCAAACCCTGCAGGGTCCACCGTTCAGCCTGATGCCCGAAGTCTCCTTTCTTAAAGTACTCGGGAAGGACTCTGCAGAGCATGTCTACACGATCGTGCACAACGACGGTTATTCCAATAATGCCCAGGTTTTTGGCGAGGCCAAGCGACGTGTCCCGCAAGAGGACTACCTGACGGTGGTCAAGGGTTTCATTGGCTCTTACCCCAACGCCTTTTTTCAGGTGCAGGACCAGGATCTGGATGACTTCGTTGGGGAGATACAATCAATGCGCAGCGCGGGGGACTATGCCACCCTCGTGTCACGCTACGGTGTACGTCGCGCTGACAGCACGTTCTGGCCGCTGTCCGACACCTTGCACACTTACTACCAAACGCACTATCCGCGTGAAGCGGGTCTGTTCGACCTGAACCGATACGAAAATCGCTGAAGTGGATGGCTCCGCCTCAGCGCGTTACTACCAGCCAGCAGGCTTTGCCGCCAGATGTTTGTGATATTCCGCCTGTGCGCGATGTTGGCGGATGAAATTGCGTATTAACACTGCGAAAATCATTATCGTCGGCAATACAAAGTACAACACCAGAAAGAACAGCACGAAATCAATGATCTGATACAGCATCTGCCTGACTCC
The DNA here is from genome assembly GCA_031409615.1 of Haliea sp. Lineage (GTDB taxonomy): Bacteria > Pseudomonadota > Gammaproteobacteria > Pseudomonadales > Halieaceae > Marimicrobium. The sequence goes on from JANNXP010000238.1 coordinate 22,212, forward strand.
TTTGTCGTGACCCCTGACCTGCACAAGGTTAGGTAGAAGAATAGTTCGGCACACGACGTTATCGGACAGTAAATTAGCGGTTTTTTTACCGTTTATAATGGGTTCAGCCTATCGGCAGGACTGGTAACGTTAGAGGTCCGCTCCCCAGTAACTGCGCTACACCTACCCATTTACGACCTATCTTTTGCCAGCTCCCACTGCAGGCGGTCGACACGCGCCTGAATCACCTCTAGCTCCTCCTGCGCCTCGTGTAACTGATCAAAAATGGCAGCAAGCGATGCGTCTTCATTCTCCTCGACCAAATAGAGCATAGATGTACCGCGCAGGTACTCATTGACTCGTTTGTGCAGGGAATTCTGGTTTTTTGGCTGCAGCTCCATCGTCTCCTCCAACGTCAGATGATGCCCCGATGTCCCTCATCATATTCATTCTTATGGTTTTCAGCCTAGACCATGGTGATGAATTTGCAAATTGGCGGATCACATTTGGCAGGTCAGCTGAGGCAGATCAACGGAGGCGGCGGCCATAGAAAAGACAACGGCCCCCGAAAGAGCCGCTGCGTTTGTTGGCTGTGTGACCCGCTGGTTACGATGAACGGCAGCGGGGTGGGCCGTCAGTTGGGGAAGTCCCACGCATTGGGAGCGGCCTGTAACTCATTGACATCGGCCGGGAGCAGGAAGCCGCTGGCCACATTGTCGTTGATCGCGTCCAGCCACAGGGTCATAAAATCCGCTTTGGTCGGGTACAACGCGAGAATCTGTGCTGGAGAGAGGGGTATAGTCCTGCCAAAGAGCCGACAGAAGAAAATACCACCGTTCACGCTGTCCAGAGTGGCGACGGGGACATCGACATGCGGGGAGCGCACTCCGCCGAGCGCATTGCCATTAGTGTCGCGCGCCAGCAGCACCGGTGAGGGCGGGAACTGAGTCACTTCCAGCAGCGGCCCGGTCGGCGGGGCGACCCCGGTACGCACCCAGGTGTCGAGGCCGTGATACGCCGCCTGCAGGTTCCAGTGATGCCCTCCGGCGTTGATCGGGCTGTCACAGCCAAAGGGATTGTTCGGAGTGCGCATAAACTGGAACATCACAGAGGCGCCGCTGCCATCGCCGGGATCGCTGCTTCCCTGCAGTGTGTAAGCGTCGGCATGGGACGTTCCGGCCAACTCCCACGCGCGAAACAGCAACGTGTCAGGTTGGCGGGCCGCCAGGTTGGAGTTGATCACGTCACCCTCGGCCTGTACCACCATCACCGGCACATCGAGGTCGTCACGAATCGGCAAGGGCGCGGGCATTGTCACCGAAGGCACCAGCGGCGACTGCCTCAGCGACGAGCCGGAGCCGGAACGACTGTGCACAAGGAAGCCGTCGTACACGTGCTCGATAGGCTGGACCGCGTTGATATAGGTGACCATACGGCTGGCCGACTGCGACTCACCAACGGCAATGACCCGCTCAGCCGTGAGTCCGCCCAGCAATGGCGAGGCCGGGTCCTGGGCAAGCTGGCCAGCCTGACTGAAGATGCTGTAAGAGTAACTGTCGCCCGGATGGAGCAGCGAGGCGTAGCGCGCAGTCAACTTGAGGTTGTTCACGCCCACGGCCTGAGCCGACACGCCGATGTAGGCATAGCCGCTGCGAATGAGCTCATTGCGGGTCATGATCCAGTCAGTTGCGATGTCGGCACCGGCGGTCACATTGAGCCATTCAACAATGACGGTGCCGTTAAACTGCGCCGCATCAATCGGCCGCAGGACGACCAGTCGCGTCTTGTAATTCCCGGCCGCAATGTCAGAGTCAGCGGTAACCACCAGCTTGCCGTCACTGGGCAGTGGCAGCGCGGGTGTGTAACTGTGGCCGGTACCGGCCAGAAAAAATTCCTTTTTCTGGTAGCTGGGTATCGGGAGCCCCAGCCCAAGGGAAATGTCGCTGTCGGGCAGCACCGGTCCCGTCAATTTGTACTTCGCAAAAATAGCCTGGAGCGGCGGCATGGTTTTACCCCAGACTTTCTGAACCGTTGCCGCATCTACACTAAAACTGCATTCGTTAGTTGTGGCAGTGGTGCAGTAATTGCCCCAGCGATCAAACTGCCAGCCGACGTGCGGTATCGCGGAATACGTTTCCTGATACTCGCCAACGACGTAGTTCTTGCTGCAGACATTGGCTCCCGCCTGAAAATCGCCCAGCAAACAGTTCCTGGTACCGCTCGCAGACATGACGTCGCCCTCCCCTGTAATGTCGATCGGGTGGCTACAGGCCTGGGTAAAGAGTAATGCAATACTGATCGATCCTACTGTGATAAAGTTCAAGCGCTTGCTCCCATTGGCCGGTGTTTTTCCTTGGCGAAAAACATGACATTTCAAGGGACCACGTATGCCTTCAATGTGTCAATACAGCGCGCCCCGAATCATGCTTGCGGTTCAAATTCTTGTAGTCGGGGTAGGGGTCAGCGACAACACTGTTATCGCTGATCGCATTCATTAACATGCGTGAACGCACCCTGATTCTACTACGTCACGCCAAATCCTCGTGGCAAGACCCGGATCTCACGGATATGGAACGTCCTCTCAACAAACGGGGCCGCCGAGATGCGGACCTTATGGCCTTGCGACTGAAGGAGCACGGCGCCACGTTCAAAACGATTTTCGCAAGCCCTGCGCGTCGTACACGAGAAACCATCACCAGAATGTTGCTTTCACTGCCGTCACAGGATACGCAACTGACCTTCGACCAAAGCTTCTATACCTTCGAGCGCGACGGACTTCTGCAAACCATCCGGCAACTCAATGACAAACTCTTTGATGTGATGATCGTGGGGCACAATCCGGCCATGCTCGAGACTCTGTGCTGGCTGACAGGAGCGCCAATCGATACGTTTCCCACGTGCGCTGCGGCACACCTCACCCTCGGCCAGTCGCGCTGGACCAAAATCCGCAAGAGCTCTGCACAATTACGCTGGGTGCTGTTGCCGGAACGGTAAAGGGAAAAGGAAAAGTACTTTTCGCTGGTTTCTGCCCTTAACTAAGGGCAAGCGATGCTTCTTGGCCTGATAACCAGGCGCTTAAATCGCTTCTCGTCTGCGACGCAGGCTCTCGATGCCCCTAACTCGGCCACGGTGGTGCGCAAAATCGTGATGACCCAAGCGGGCAGGTCATTCCTGAGACTGTAGTAGATCCAGTTAGCGTCCCGACGATCGCTTACAAGCCCCGCGGTCTTCAAGCTAATCAGGGACTTTGATGCAGACGGCTGGGTAATGCACAGGGCATCAACGACTTCACACACACACACTTCGCCGTTTACCGCGAGCAGGTAAAGGCAGCGCAGTCGAATGTGGTTACTGAGAACTGAGAACAGTTTGGCTTGTTCTATATGCATTAATTGGAATATACTGTGAATGGAATATTGAAACTATCGTAGCTGAAGCCGAGTGACTTGCAAAGAAGAACGTCAGGACGCAACCCATGAAAGTACTTTTTCTGTGCACCCACAACGCCTGTCGCAGTATTTTGAGCGAGGCCATCACACGTCGCCTTGCGGCTGGGCGCATTGAGACGGCGAGCGCAGGAACCAGCCCAGCGGTTCAGGTTAACCCCCAGACTCTTCAGTTTCTCCATCAAAACGGCTTTGACACTGCGGGCTTGTGCAGCAAACGTATTGAGGAAGTCAGGTCATTCGAGCCCGATGTTGTGATCACTGTCTGCGACAGCGCGGCCAGGGAAAGTTGCCCGATTTGGCTCGGACAGGCCCTCAATGCACATTGGAGTCTACCTGATCCCTCTCGCTTGACTGGCTCCGTCATGGATAGAGACAACGCCTTTGGCACGGTGATGGCGACCATAGAGCAGCGCATCAATCGCGTGCTACAACAACCATTCGAGACCATGACCGACGAGCAGTTGACGCGGCTATTGAACGACATTGGAGAACACGGCTGATGGGGATATTTGAGCGCTACCTCACCCTCTGGGTTGGCCTGTGCATCCTTTTAGGCGTTGCGCTGGGAAATTATATCCCGGCCACATTTCAATGGATCGCCGGTTTCGATTACGCGCACGTCAACCTCGTCGTGGCCCTGCTCATCTGGATCATGATCTATCCCATGATGGTGCAGATCGACTTTTCTGCCGTCAGGGATGTCGGCAAGAAGCCCAAGGGCATCTTCCTGACTCTGGTGGTGAACTGGTTGATCAAGCCATTCACCATGGCCGCATTGGGCTGGCTCTTTTTCAGAGTCCTCTTTGTGGATTGGGTCGATCCCCAATCTGCCACCGAATACATCGCGGGAATGATCTTGCTGGGCGTAGCACCGTGTACAGCGATGGTATTTGTCTGGAGCCAACTCACCAAGGGCGACCCCAATTACACGCTGGTGCAGGTGGCGGCGAATGATATCGTGATGATTTTTGCGTTCGCGCCAATTGCGGCATTTCTGCTGGGGGTCAGCAACATTGAAGTGCCCTGGGAGACACTGCTGTTCTCGACCGTGCTGTATGTTCTCTTACCACTGGTCGCGGGCATATTCACCCGGTATCGATTGGAGGCGGGCGGCAACAATCACCGCGTTGAGGCTTTCATTCAGAGGCTCAAACCATGGTCTATGATCGGGTTGCTAGGCACTGTATTACTGCTATTCGGTTTTCAGGCAGAGAAAATTATCGGCCAACCGCAAACAATCCTACTCATCGCAATACCACTACTGATCCAGACCTACGGCATTTTTGCGATAGGCTATGCGGCAGCCAAGGCAATGCGCTTGCCGCACAATATTGCCGCACCCGCATGCCTGATCGGGGCGTCCAACTTCTTTGAACTGGCCGTTGCGGTGGCCATCTCGCTGTTTGGACTCCATTCGGGCGCCGCATTGGCCACTGTTGTCGGCGTGCTGGTAGAGGTTCCCGTGATGTTATCGCTGGTCGCAATGATTAATCGGACCCGTCACTGGTTTTCAGTTGGCAGCCCTGATTAACGCCATGACACCCGTGAACGTCATCTGTATACCGATGCAGAACACCAAAAAAGACATCATCCGGTTGACCACCTGACTGCCGTTGGGGCCCAGTCTTCGAACGAGCCTGGTGGCGTTGAAGAAACAGAAATAAGCGATCACCAGGACCACGAGCAAGGACAAGGTGATTGCAGTCATTTTGGGGGAAAGCCAATTACCCGTTTGGCTGTGCACATGGGCGCTCAAAGCGATCAGGGTCGATATACCGCCAGGACCCAGAGTGAGCGGGAAGGACAAGGGGTAGAAGATACTGTCGTCGATTTTAGTGTCGCAAGCGACAGTCGTAGAGGTAGTTGCCTCGCTGTTCAGCAGCTTAAAACCGAGTATCGCGATAACAATGCCCCCCGCCGCCTGCGTTGCGGGAATGGACACGCCCATCAACTTCAGCACAAAACTGCCCAGATGCAGGGCGACCAAGCCCATCACAAAGCAGATGAACACTATGCGCAGGACATACCGCCTTCGGGCGACATCGTCGAGAGCAGAAAAATACGGCTGGATGATGAAGGCCGTCCCAATTGGATTGATCAAGGGAAAAAGGGAACTAAACCCCAATAGAAACGTGGGCAACAAATCAGATAGCGCTGTACTCACCCACGACCTCCGGTCTTAACGACTTATTTGCCGCGTGTACTGCACCCCGCCGTAGCCAGTAACCAACTGAACACAGCAACGATAAACGACATTTTTTTGCAAACGACAGGCCTTTCTCTCTACCACATCAAATCATCGGGAATCTGGTAATTTGCATAGGGGTCATCTTCATCCACAGTGGCCCGTTCATCGCGATTGAGTAACACAATGACACTTGCGTCGCGCTGCATGATTTTTTCTGCCGCCGCCGCGGGCAGCAGCTCATAGCCGTCGGCCAATTTTGCGATGGCCAGGCGCCCATTGATCACATCGTTTTGCAGCTGCTGCGTGAGGTATAGTTTTTTTATCGTGGTGCCATCCTTGAACTGATAAGCAATCTCTCCGCGCTCGCGTGCAACACGATTCATTTGGATCAGTTGGACAATCTGGGCCCGTATCGCCTTTTTGTCAGCCTCGGCTTGCAGCTGCTTGTTCAGCTGGCGGTCGCGCTCCGTCTTTTCGAGCAGGACACGCTTTGCCTCTTCCTTCTTTTCATCGGGTTGCGGCTGGCCCTTATGACGAACCTTGGCTTCCTTGCGTTGTTCCTTGTTGACTTGCTTGGCCTTCTTTTTATCGACCAGGCCAGCTTGAAGGAGTTGATCTTGCAGGGATGCCATGGCGTGGACTCTATGAATGCCGTTTGGAGACTCCATTATCGTTAATCGTGCCCTTGCTGGCAAATGAGAGACTAGCGCAGGGCACCGCAAGGCTTGCCCAGTAAGACCACGGTGCTATGCTTCCCGCTCCCCTGGCGATGCCTGATGAAATCAATGGTGGGTATGAAAAAACTGTTCTGGTCGGTGATCACGCTGGCACTGTTGGGCATCGCGGTTACCCAGTTTGTCCCCGCGCCTGCGCTGATGATACCGGCCGCACTACCCGCAGAGCAGCGCGAGGCGCACCGTCTGCTCAACTTCGAGGGCGTCACCAATTTTCGCGATCTCGGGGGTTATCCCACAACTGACGGTGAGCAGGTCAAATGGGGAGTGTTGTACCGCGCCGCCAGCCTGGCGGAGTCATCAAAGGCCGATTTGCGCAGTCTTGAACAGCTCAAGCTCGCGACCCTGATCGATTTTCGCTCCGCCGCCGAGAAGGAGGAGGAACCCAATCAGCTCTCCGACCCACCTGGTTTCACGGTAGTAGAGATTCCGACGCTCGATGAGGGCAACAAGGCCATCGTCGGAGAAATCATGGCGCGTATAGAGTCGGGGGATTTCGATGGATTTGATCCCAATGCATTGATGTTGGAGGCCAATCGCCAGTTCGCCAGCACCTTCACGCCGCAGTTTCGGCAGTTTATCCACACCGTGCTGGAGGCAGATGGCGCGCCCATCGTCTGGCATTGCACGGCCGGCAAGGATCGCACCGGCTTTGCTGCCGCCATCCTGCTGCGTATTCTGGGTGTCCCCCGAGACGTCATCATGCAGGATTACATGGCCAGCAAACGGTACGCGCTGGATGCCCGCAGGTCCCAGCTATTATTACTGCGCCTGTTCAAGGGTACGGAGGCTGCCGATAAACTGGCCGTGCTATTGGGCGTGGAGGAAGCCTGGCTGAATGCGGCCTTCGAGCAGATTGATCGCAGCTGGGGCAGCTTTGATAACTACGTTCGCGACGGACTGGAACTGACCGACGCCGATATTGCACAGTTGCGCGCCACGCTGCTCAGCACATCCACCGCTGCTGGAGCGTAGTCATTTTCTGTAGTCGGTAATGATGAAGTTTTGATCTGCCTCGCTCCACTCCACGGTGACCGATTCGCCCGGGCTGGGAAAATCGGCCAACTCGTATGTGCCTATTAGTCCCTGGATGAAAGGCTCATCTAATCCAGTCACTTCAAAGGTCACTGCGGACTTTTCGACGCCATCTATAAATGTCGTCATGGTGTGGGTGCCATAGCCCAGCAATCCCCAGGCAATGACGCTGCCGTAGCCGTTGTTGCTGTCACCACACTGTACCAGGGTGTCGTCGCGCGATGTGCCGTAAGCAATCTGCATCAGGGGATAATCGTCAAATTGCACTTCAACCCGTGTGGCATCGCAAGCCCAACCGCGAATAACACCGACCCCACTTTGAACCGAACCCTGCTGCGGTACTTCCGGATTTACCAGAACGCTAGCCCTTATCACTTCGAACCCATCTTGCACGGTGACATTATCGGGGTTAAAAGACTTCACACCCTGAAACCCCGACTCTTCGTATACATTGAGGCCGTATGCGCCTTGTTCTGACATATACCCCAATACAAACCGGATAATGTTTGGTGACTGGCAACCCGTAAACATCGCTTCGAGGGGATACACAGAGACATCAACAACACGGTTGATGATGTCCACGGAAATTGCATTGTTGGTAAGCCAACATGGCGCACCCGCCTTCTTGGTGAAAATTAATGTCACGAGGTCCGCGGTGGTGGGTACAGGGGGAGACAGTTCGATAATGTAATGGTCTGTTTCAATTTGTGCTGCGGCCGACCGCGTTATCAAGAATGACAGCACAAAAAAACAGCAGCCAATCAGTTTATAAACGGGACGTATTCTTATTCTCATAATATTTGGGGTCAGAGTAAAAACTTTATCGTTCCACTCTAATCCTGGGCCCACGCTTAAGCAATCGCTGCCTTCTACCTCCCAACGCTTCAACCTCCTGCCTGAACTGCTCGGACCCAAGCGCCAGACCGCGATTAACAGATTGACGCACATCGGATAGAAATTCCACTCCCATGTCGGATTCAAACAGGTTGCGGTAGCGCGCTTGACGCTCACTGTCCGTATCTCCCAACCCCAAGTAGAGCGGATGTGGTGTCCACAGTTTTGAAGCGCGACCGAATCCGTTGGCGTGATAGCTGGACCAATGATAGTCCGCCGGATCCTCCGCCATCCCCGCCCGCACCGGATTCAGTTCAATGTAGCGCAGGCACACCAGGAAATAAGTGCTCTGCTGCACTATGCACGATTTAAATCGCCCCTCAAACAATGTACCCGTACGTTGATAGGTTTGATTGAAATAGCGGACATAGTGGCGACCCAGATACTGCATACCCATCGACAGCGAATGGTCCTCTGCGGGCGTAAGCAATAGATGCACATGATTGGTCATAAACACCCAGCCATGGATTGCGAGCCGAAATTTTGACGCTGCCTCGCAGAGATAATGCGCGTAGGCCCCCATATCCTGATCCGAGGCAAAACAAGGGGTGCGATTGTTACCGCGCTGAATGACGTGCTGGGGGATCCCCGCAGGGCAATAGCGTCTTAATCGGGCCATAACGTTCTTCCTTGAACAGTGGCTGGCTTGTTGAGTCTAGCTCTATTTCAAAGCGCTCGATGGAGTTTTTACTCTGACCCCAAATTACGCGTTGCCTGGGCAAGCCAGCCTCGGTCCCCGCCCTGCAACAGCGGGCCAATGGTCTCCGCCACGCGCTGGTGGTAGTCGTTGAGCCAGGCGATTTCCTTCTCATCCATTAGCTGCGAGTCCAGCATGCGGGTGTCGAACGGTACGAGGGTGAGGGTTTCGAATTCGAGCATCGGCGTGTCACCCTGGCATGCCTCGGCGGGACGCACCACCTGCAAATTTTCACAGCGTATGCCGAATGCCCCGTCGCGATAATAGCCCGGCTCATTGCTGACGATCATGCCCGGGCGCAGCGCCACGCCGTTGTGTTGTTTGGAAATGCGCTGCGGGCCTTCGTGCACGCTGAGAAAAACACCCACGCCGTGCCCGGTACCGTGGTCGTAGTCATAGCCCTCCCGCCATAAAAACTGCCGCGCCAGTGCATCCAGTTGCGTGCCGGTGGTGCCGCGCGGGAAGCGCGCTTGCGCCAACGCAATATGACCCTTCAAAACGAGTGTAAACAGGCGACGCGCCTCAGGCCCGGGGTCGCCGATGGCCACGGTGCGTGTGATGTCAGTGGTGCCATCGGTGTATTGTCCGCCACTGTCGAGCAGGTAGACACTGTCCATTGTCAGTCGAGCCGGTACACCATTCTGGTGATTGTAATGACACATCGCGGCATTGGCGCCCGCGGCGGAAATGGTATTGAACGACACCGCGTGAAAGTGCTCGCCCTTCTGCCGCAGGCTGAGCAGTGTATCCGATAACACGGCTTCGTCGTGCAAGCGCCCGGCCGCGACCTCACCGTCAAGCCACGCCAGAAAACGAACTTCTGCCACGGCATCGCGCTGATGGGCGCTGCGCGTGCCCGCCAGCTCCACCGGATTCTTGCATGCCTTGGGAATCACTGCAGGATCTTCTCCCTCGTTGAGGATTGCTCCGAGGCGCGCCAGTTCCAACTGGATCCAGGCGCTCGCATTCCTGGCGTCGCTGAGTACCCCGCGGTTGGCATACGCGGCCAATGCACTGCTGGCATCGGTCTCTGCCAGCACGCGCACACCGTCACCCACATGCGCGTGAAATCCATCAGGCACGCGGCGTGGATCGACAAATAGGGTCAGCTCTCCAGAGGCTTCCAGCATGGCGAAGCTCTGCACTACCGGCAGTTGTGGCATATCTGTGCCACGGATATTCAGCAGCCAGCTGACCGAGTCGGGTGCGAATATCAGCGCCGCAGCGCAATCGCGCGCGCGCACCTGGGCAGCGATACGCTGGCGCTTGGCACGGCTGGACTCGCCGGTGAAGCCCTCGTCCAGTAGCAGTGCGGGAGTACACACCGGCGCGGGCCGATCCTGCCAGCAGCGGTCAATCAGGTTGTCCGTATCTGCGACCAGTTGCACGTCTGCTGCCGCGAGAATACTTTTCGTATCGCGATACCATTGCAGGCTGTGCAGGCGCGGATCGCATGCCACTCTGGCTCCTGTCGGAAGTACTGCTGCCAGCCATTGCACCGGCGGCTCGTCGATCAGGTGATGGTATTCAAACAGATCAAAGGGGACTTCCGCGCGCACCTGCACCGTGTAGCGGCCATCGACAAAAATCGCCGCGCGGTCTGCCAGCACCAGCGCTACCCCGGCCGATCCGGTGAACCCGCTGATCCAGCGCAGGCGCTCCTTGTGCAGGGGAATATACTCGCCCAGATACTCGTCGGCGCGGGGCACCACCAGCGCGTCGTACTGCGCTGTGGCCATCAGTGCGCGCACTGCCGCCAGGCGAGAAATCACGTACTACTGCGTGTACAGGTCAAAATCTGACTTGGAGATACCGCAATCCGGGCACTCCCAGTCGTCCGGTATATCCTTCCAGCGTGTCCCTGGGGGAATGCCGTCGTCGGGTAACCCTTCCGCCTCGTCGTAGATAAAGCCACAAATCACACACTCGTATTTCTGGTAAGCGGAATCACTCATTTTTGCTCGTCTCTCACGTGGAATGTGACCAGGATAAGGGGTCCAGTATAAGGGGTCAGAGCCCTTTTTCGAATGGGCCCAGCGGCCTTTTTCGCGGTCGTCCGCGATCGGGCTTCCCAATTCTGGTGGCCAGCACCGCCGCGATGTCGTCGCGAAAGCGATCGCTGCCAAGCGGTGTACCTGATTGAGTGTGTGCCCTGAGTGAGACGAGAAGCCCCTCCTCTGCGGGCTGCTCGAAGAGTAGGCGATAGGCTGCCGTGCGCTGCGGCAGTGTAATACCAAGATTCTCATACTCCGCATGCGGGGTTATCAGGCCATTGAACAAACCAAGGCCATTGTGTTGAAAGCTCGACCAGCGGTAATCACTGACATTTTCCACCATCCCGGCGCGCACGGGGTTGGATTCAATATAGCGGTAGCAGGCCAGCAGATAAGAGGATGTGTCCACGAGACTCGCTTTGAAGCGCCCTTCCCACAGGGTGCCGCTGCGGGAATACTTATGGTTTACGTAAGGCACGTAGTGCCGCCCGAGGTACTGCATCATGCGACTCACTGATGGCTGCTCCGCCGGGGTGAGAAGCAGGTGCACATGATTGCTCATCAACACATAGGCATGTATTGCGCAGTGATAGCGGTCACAACCTTTGCCAAGCAGTAACAGATACTGTTCATAGTCACTGCGCTCGAAGAAAATCGGCTGGCGATTATTGCCGCGCTGAACGACATGTGCGGCCAGACCGGGTAAAAAGAATCGGGGTTTTCGTGGCATTGCAAATCATCCATGATTTGATTCCCTGCTCATCCCGAGTTTACGGCATTGAAAGGCCAGAGCAACGTCAAAAAAGGGCTCTGACCCTGAGCTACCTCTCGCTCGGCCATGGCGGCACGCGTCGTCGATATGCACGATCTCTGGCACGTCCTGAACGGCTGGGACTCCGATATCTACGGAGAAATACATCTGCTGGGTTACAGTTACGCGCAACTCGGTGGTTGGGCTTGGCTCATCCTCGGCCTGATCGCAAACTCTATTCTGGTAACACTGGGTCGCTTCGAGGGGCTCGGCTATCTCCGCAACTCGATTCGTCGTGGGCGCAGGGCGGCGTTGTTGGTTGCTGTAGACTGAGCAACCCCGGGGTCAGAGCCCTTTTTCACTTAAAAGTGAAAAAGGGCTCTGACCCCCTCAAAAGTCGCCCTGCACGCTGATGCGATAGCCTGCATCCTCCGGCACGGCTATCAGGGACAGCATTTGCTGTAACTGTGCGTCCAGGGTGGTTTCGCTACCCAATAGAATATTCACCTCATACTGCCGCTGCTGCAGTTGCACGCTGCCATTGGCTTGCAGCGGCCCCGACAGGGTAATGACCTGTCCCTGTAAGGCCTCTCCCTCCGGCTGCTGCACGTCCATCGCATACGAGCCCAGCGGCACCGGACCGCGGGGCGAGCGCCACACTCCGTCCTGCCATACCAGGCGCCCGGCAGCGCTGTAGGGCAGGCCATCGCGCAGTTGCAGTGATTGCAATTGCAAGTTGAGCATGCCGTCCACCGCGACGGGCGCAAAGTGGCCCAACAGATTGGCAGGCACCTGGCCTTCCAGATTAAACACATCCAGGTCGCGCTGGCCGCGCAACACCAGTTCAACCAACAGGGTCTGGTTGCCCCACACACTGTGCAGGGTCAGATGCGGCGCCAGCAACACCAGAGACAGCGGCTGCAACCACCACTGCACTGCGCCCAGCTGCACATACCCCTGGGGCAGGCGCAACAGCACACTGCTGGCTTTGCCGTGCCATAGGGTGCCGGTCAATCCTTGCAGCAACAGCTGCTCAGGCGGCACCACCAGGGACAACAGGCGGGCGGGCGCGGACACTACCAGGTTGATCAAGAGCAGCAGGGCCAGCAGCGCAGCCCAGATAAGGCGGGACTTTTTCACGTCATCCCGCCTCTGCGATACGCACAGTGACGTTGACGCGACCGGCCGTATCGGCCTGGGTCACGGCGACTTCGCGCACCAGCAGGCCCTCGCCGTACTCCATCTCGTGCAGCCACTTCAACAGGTCATCAAACGACGCATTTTCCACGCGCACCTGAATTTCGCCGCGACTGTTAGGCTGCAGGCGGATCACCGGCAAATTCAGGCGACTGGTGGACTCATTGATCACGGAGGTGAGGTTGCGCTGAGCACCGGTTACAGTGCCTCCGGCGCGCAGCTCTAACAACTGCGACACCATGGCATCGACCCGCACCTGGGATGCAGCGACAGCCGTGTTCTGCAGCGCCAATTGCTCGCGCTGTGTACTCAGGGGTGACCAGACCAGCACATACAGCAGATACAGGGCCAACGCCACAGCCAGCGCTAGCAGACTCATCTGCTCACGTTGGTTGAGCTGGGTAAACCACTCCTTCATGAGCGCTCCGTCACCCGTAGGCGAGCGCTGACACGGGTGCCCTGAGTGCTGCTGCTTTCCATAATCGCATCCAGTCCGGCCTCGTTAATGCGGCTGCGCAATTGCTCGACGCCGGCAAAGTCTGTGGCCACGATATTCAGGCGCATTTCGTTGCCCTTGTCGTTGTAGTTGATACTGGCGATGGTGGTGCCGGGCATACCGGCTATGGCGCCGCCCACGCGATCCATCAGGCCGACAAAACCGCTGCCCTGACCGGTGCCACCCAATACATCCAGCTGGCGGCGCAGCTGCTTCTCGGCATCCACCACCGCGCCCTCTGGCAATGCTCTGCGATAGCTCGCCTCCACAGCGCCGCGCAGAGCCAGATTCTGCGCCGACAGACTGCGATACTCTGCATAGGCAGCGACCAGTTGCAGGCAAAATGCCGCCGCCAATACGGCAGCGACCATGCGCCACTGGTGCCACCACAACGCCAGCGGCAGACGCGTGACAAAATTCCCCTGTAACAGGTTAAGATTCAGCTTCCCGGTATCACTCAGCAGCAGCGCAGCACACAGATTGCCGCGCCGCCATTGCACCCGATCGCGCAACTCCTCAGGCAACAGCTCAGTATCGGCACCCTGGTCACTGCCGTACACGATCACCGCCTGCGGCGCGCCGGACTCGCGCAATACACCCTGCAACAGGGCATCCACCAAATGGCGTTCGACACTAAAGCCATCGCACTGTCCGACCCGAATGATCGCGCTGTCGCCCTCCAGCACCAGACACCATTCACCGGCCTGCCAAGGCAGCAACAGGGGCTCGGGCAACCACTGCGCAATGCCCGGAAAATCCGCGAGGAGCAACTGCCACTCCTCCATCTTCGCCTGCGCGGTGCTCGCGACAGCAACCATGCCATTGTCCAACGCGCAAAAAGCAAAGTGCAATTTGTCGACATCCGCCGCGAACTGCTCCTCCAGCATGAACGGCAGCGATTTGCTCAAGTGCTTGCGTTCCTCTGGCGCCACCACCAGCGTCGTTACGCGCGCGTCTGCTCCCGGCACCGCAAAGCACACTTTCACGCGGCGCTGCGCCAGTGTCGCGCGCAACGTATCGGCGGCGCTGTCATCGTCGAGCCACTGCGGCTCCAGACTGGCGCCCGGCGGGTACCAAGCCAGGCGGCCCTCGACCAGACGTACTACGGCGGTGTTGCGCAAAACTGTCTCATCCCCATTGTGTGTTTTTCCCGGTACATCGCATCTCTGGAGCCGATGTCAATCTAGAGGCTGCCACTGGCCCTGGCGAGGGTACTGAGCTTGCGATTGCTGCTGCGCTCCAGCACACTGTACAAGCGCATGTTCCTGTCGGCAACCTCCACCTCCGCCTGCAATAGGAAGTAAGAGGAACGCTCCCCCAGCAAACCCTTGATGCCCGTCATATTTTCCTGCTTCCCCACAAACACCGGATTGGCCAAAAAAGTCTCCATATCCTCAAAACCCGTTTCCGGGCGAGACTCAAACAGTGACTGCCCCTCTGCCTCACTGAGCGGACTGAGATCCTTGTCGCTATTGATGCTGCGCAATAACATCGCCGGGGCGGTGTGAATGTTCAGCTTCGCAGGCGCCTCTGGCCACACCGTCACCCACGGCAACAACGCCTGATAAATATCCGGTGTCATGTTGGCCACCGCGCGCAGTTCACTGACACTGGACATCGTGCGATTGGCCGCGCGATACGCGGGGGTCTGCGCGCCATAATAGTCGTCCTCCGCGCCGTCCTGTGAAGGGTTGGGATCGGCATCCAGCCAGTCCTTCACGGACTCGGTGATCAGAATGGCATCCAGCTCACTCACTTCCGGTTTGCCCAGCGCCTGTAGCAAGCGAATAAACTGCTCTTGCGCCGGTGTAAAGCGGTTCACTGGCCCCGTGCCACTCTGCACCGACGCGGCCAGGTGATTGAGGTTGAAGCGCCCCTGCAGGTCCTCCAGCGTACCGCGCATCCAGCCTTCGTCCAGGGCGTAAGGCGGAGGGGTCCGGGCCCAGGCGTCCGACAGAGTATCCCGCTGCAGGCCCTTGAGTTTGTCCTCGTCGGAGTCAAGCAGCAGGATCATACCTGCGAGTTCCTCCGTACTGCGCAGATAGGCCTGCGCCTGCTCCTCTAACAGGATATTCGCGCTGCGCTCGTAAAAACGATTGAACTCACTCTTCATGGCCACCACCAGCGCGGTGGCCAGGGCAAAGACCAGCATGGCCACAATCAGGGCGGCGCCGCTCTGGTGCGCCAACCCGCGGGGGCGATCGGTGCGCTCAGAGCGGTGGCAGTGCATACAAGCGCCTCATCTCGCCCCAGCCTTTTAACTGCAGGGTAATTTCCACAGCTGCCGGAGGCTCCAGCACAGCGCCCGGGAGTCCACTGCCATCGCTCACCCAGTTTTCCGGCCAGTTGGTGGTGTCGGGTGCGCCGCTGACGGTCTCTATCTGTAGCGCATCCAACGTGCCTAGAAACGCCAGCTGCACAGTCTCTACCCCATCCAACAGCAGCACGCTGACCGGCTCTGTATCTGACACCCGATCCAACACCGGGTAGGTGTCACGCCACAAGGCCTCGTCCTCCAGGCGATAGTTGACGCGCTGCAAGGTACTGCGCGGATAGCTGTTGGGATTGTGCCATCCGGTGCGGGTAAAACTCAGGGCGAAGCGCGCCAATTCGCCGCCGGTGAAGGCCGCTTCAAGTTCACCGAATTCGTCGCGCACCGGTCTGGCAGTGAACTGGCGCAGGTCGCGCGACAGAATCATAAACGCGCGATTAATTTCGTAAATGCGATCGGTGTTTTCCCGCAGCCGCTCCACACCGGTCATGACCGTGGACAGGCTGGTGTAGGCCATCACGCTGACAAACGCGGTGATCGCCAGCGCGATCAACACTTCGACCAGGGTAAAACCGGCAGGTTTTCTATTGGCCATCGGGTAGGATTCCCTGCGGCAGGCCCAGGGAACTGTCCAGGCCCGGTATAGCGCCCTGGCCGGCGCCGGTATCCGTTCCGGTACCCGTATCGTTGCCCACTTCCTGCGAAGTCTCGCCCGTCTCGCCCGTCTCGCCCGTCCCACCCGGGCCCGCAGGATCATCGATCTGCAGGTCACTGGACATAAACGCCGTCAGTGTATACAGCGGCTGCGCCTGCTGCTCCTCCGCCAGCGCCACGCGGATTTCAATGCGAAAGAACTGCGGAAACTGCTCGCTGTTGGGTTTGGTTTCCACCCACCAGTACCAATCGCGATCGGCCATAATGGCAACGCCGTTGGCCTTGCCCGCGGTGAGGACGCGGGTTGATGCAATCACCAGGCGCATCTCTGCCAACTTGTTGGCCGCCACCATCTGGGCCATGGTTTTATCGCGCAGGTAGCCCGTGTCGTCAATCTGCTGGTACAGCGACATCAGCACCGCGGGCAGCGCGATCGCGACAATCGCCAGCGCGACCATCACCTCCACCAATGTAAAACCCCTGGCACGCACTAGTTGTAATCTTTCAGCGGGTTGTTCACTGGGGACTCAACCGGGGGATCGACGTGGCCACATTGACATCGCCTATTGATTGCTGCGAATGGCTCCGGCCGAACGAAGACATCGCCTGTTCAGCGCTGCGATCGGCTCCGGCCGGGAACGCTTTTTCGACTGCTTCCCCGATCCTCGCATACGAAAAATCGTTCCCGGCCGGAGCCTCGACATGCGCCTGAACGGAACATGAATAGGTGTAATAGCACGGAACGAGGGTTTGAGCGGAAGGAGTGCGATTCGTCCGCGAGTATCGGGGAAGCGGGCGAATCGCACTCCTGCCGGTCGAACCCGCCAGGCTAACCAATCTGATGCGGATCAACAGGACAGTCATCTCAGTGAACAACCAGGTGGCTTTCACAACTACTCGTCCTCATCGTCTTCAGTTTCCGGCTCGCCACGGCGCAATACGTCGAAACGACCTAACAAATCCCACTCGACGCGCCACAGCAGATCATCCTGATCCACCTGGCGCACATTGATCGCCCCTACCGTCGCTTCACCACTGGCATAAAAAATGACCTGAGGGGAGATTTTCTCGCCCTTTTTCTGGTTGTCGTCCTCATCCAGTGACAGCTCCACCACCGGCGCGTCCTCCAACTCCAGTTCCAGCTCGATCCCCGGTGGCAGTTGTTGCCGCGTGAACACGTCCTTGCCACTGGCCGGTTCACGCCATTCTTCGACGCGCCGCTGCACATCGATGTAGCGCTCCAGCCAGCGCACGCTGTAACTGGTCTCCCCCGCCGCCTGCTCCTCTTCGATCAGCAAGCCGTAGTCCACACCGGTCATCTGCGCTTCATCGAGGGCGTAGCTGCCCACATCCGCCAGACTGCGCACCATCGCTTCCAAGCGTATGTCCTGTCCGCCGGAATTGACGGTGAGACTCGCCATAGTGGTGATCAGCACGACGACAAACAGGGCAATGAGTAACTCCAGTAGACTGAAACCGTACTGGCGAGTGTACGCCGTGGCACAAACCAGCCTGCCGGTCAGCGCCACGGCGCGGTTACGCATGAGGGTTTAGTTCGCCTTGTCTTTCCAGTTGCCGATGTCGATGCTCTGGTCCTCACCGCCGGACAAGCCATCGGCGCCCAGTGAATAGATATCGACTTCGCCATGCTCACCGGGACTCAGGTAGAGGTAGGGTTTGCCCCAGGGATCGATCGGCACATCCTCGAGATAGCCGCCCTCTTTAAAGTTGCGCGGTTCGGGATCCAGGGTACTGGGTTCCACCAGCGCTTCCAGGCCCTGCTCGGTGGTCGGGTAGACGTAATTGTCCAGCCGGTAGATTTTCAGGGCGGTCTCAATGTTCTTAAAGTCCGCCAGGACTTTTCCCACTCGGGCCTCATCCGCACGGTTGAGTACAGTGGGCGCCACCACACTGATCAGCAGGCCCATGATCACCAGCACGACCAGGATTTCCACCAGGGAAAATCCTGCATTGCTTCTCGCTTTCATCATTTACTTCACCATTGTATTGAGATCGAATATGGGCAACAGGATGGCGAGCACAATGGTCAGGACCATGCCCCCCATGAACACCACCATCAGCGGTTCAAACAAGCTCATCATAGTACCCAGGGTCATTTCCAGCTCGCGCTCCTGATTGGTCGCCGAACGTTCGAGCATGGTCTCCAACTCGCCGCTGGCCTCGCCGCTGGCCACCATATGTACCATCATCGGCGGGAAGCGACCGCTTTGCCGCAACGCCCGATTCAGACTGCTGCCCTCCTGCACACGCTCCGCCACCGCTTCGCTGTCGTCACGCAGTACCAGATTCGTCAACACCTGTCCGGCAATGCGCAGAGACTGCAGCAGGGGCACACCGCTGGCCATCAGGATGCTGAGCGTAGAGGCAAAGCGTGCCGTATCCATAGCGATCAGCACCCGCGAAATGCCGGGCACGCGCAGCAGCGCGCGATGCCAGCGCTTTTTGCGCCGCGGCTCGCGCAGCAGGCGCTGGAACAGCAGAAACATCGCCGTCACTCCCAGCAGCAGGTAGATTCCGTAGTGCTGGAAAAAGTTACTGGTGGCGATAAGGCCGCGGGTCAGCGCCGGCAACTGTCGGTGACTGTGGGCGAAGATACCCACCAACTCCGGCACCACGAAAATCAACAACAACAGCACGACGGCAATCGCCACCCCGACCAGGATAAAGGGATAGATCATCGCCATTTTCAGTTTCTGGCCGGTGTACTGGCGCTGCTCGGTGTAATCCGCCAGCTGCTGCAATACCGGGCCCAGATAACCTGCGTGTTCGCCGGCATTTACCATCGCGCGATACATTTCATTAAACACCCGCGGAAACTCTCCCATGGCATTGGCCAGGGTGTGGCCCTCAGCCACGCGGGAGCGCACTTGCAACAGCATCCCCTTGATGCCAGTGCTGCGGCTCTGCTCGGCGGCCGCCTGCAGGGCCTCGTCCAATGGCAGGTTGGCCTCCACCAGGGTGGCCAGCTGACGGGTGATCAAGGCCAGGTCGCCGACACTGACCCGCGACAAAATAATGGAGGGGCGCCAACTGGTGTTGCCAGGCTCCGCCTGGTTGGCCGTGGCGACCTCCACCGGGCGCAGATTCTGGGTACGCAGCTGGGCACGTATCTGGCGCTCGGAGTCGCCTTCCAGCACACCCTTGACGAGTTTTCCAGTGGTGTTAAGCGCACGGTAGCGATACGCAGTCATGCGTCAGCCACTCGCAATCAGACGATGGAAGTCACGCGCATGACTTCCTCAATACTGGTCTCGCCCGCGAGTATCCGGCGTCGACCGTCGCTCTCTATGCCCGGATAGTGCTTGCGTGCCACTTTCAAAATATCCTGCTCATTGGCGCTCTCATAGATCATCTGGCGCATGGCGTCATCGATCTCGATCATTTCATAAATACCCGTACGGCCGCGATAACCGGTGTACTTGCAGCGCTCGCAACCCTTGGCGTGATGGATCATCGCCTGTGTCGTGGGATCCAGGCGCAACAACTCACGCTCGGCGGGATTGGGCGCCACCGATTCCTTGCACTCATTGCACAACAGTCGCACCAGACGTTGTGACATCACGGCCACCAGGCTGGAGGATAACAAAAAGGGTTCGATGCCCATGTCCTTCAGACGGGTGATCGCACCGATCGCCGTATTGGTGTGCAGCGTGGACAACACCAGGTGACCGGTGAGGGAGGCCTGCACGGCGATTTCCGCCGTCTCCAGATCGCGAATTTCACCCACCATCACCACGTCCGGATCCTGGCGCAGGATGGCCCGCAGGCCGCGCGCGAAGGTCATTTCGACCTTGGGATTCACCTGCGTCTGGCCGATGCCGGGCAACATATACTCGACGGGATCTTCGATGGTGAGAATGTTGCGGGTGGTCTCATTGATTTCCGCCAGCCCGGCATACAGCGTCGTGGTTTTACCCGAGCCGGTAGGGCCGGTTACCAGAATAATCCCGTGCGGACTGTGCAGGTGCTTGTTGTAGGCCGCCAACACCTGCTCGTTCATGGCCAACTGGGCCAGCTGCAATTGACCAGCCGCCGTGTCCAGCAGTCGCAGCACCACACGTTCGCCATGCGCGGAGGGGATGGTCGACATGCGAATATCCACCGCATGCCCGGCGATCTTCACGGAAATTCTGCCGTCCTGGGGGACGCGCTTCTCGGCAATATCGAGCCTGGCCATGACCTTCAAGCGCGACACCAGCAACGGTGCCAGCATGCGCTTGGGCGACAGCACTTCCGCCAGTACCCCGTCGATACGGTAGCGCACGCTGAGCCTGTCCTCGAACGTCTCTATATGGATATCCGACGCCTGCTCGCGCACTGCCTGCGACAGGATGGCATTGATCAGGCGGATGATGGGCGCATCGTCCTCCGTGTCCATGAGGTCGCCCGACTCCGGAATTTCATCGGCCAGCCGACTGAGATCGACATCGGCACCGATGTCCTCGGCCATCTGCACCGCTTCATTGTTGTTGCGCTGGTACGCCAACGTCAGGCGCCGCTTGAAATCACTGTCCGCCACGCCCTGCAGTGCAAAGGCTGTTCCCAGGAAACGGCGCAACTCGATCAACACCTGCACACGCGGCTGACCCGTATGTACCACCACCGGAGCACCGTTGTCGTCGACGTCCAACAACACGCCGTGTTGCTGGGCAAAGGTAAACGGCAGGGTCGCTCTTACCGCCGCGCTCACACTGGGTGCGTCTGTCACTGCCAGCACAGCGCGCGTGCTCACCGACCGTCTACCGGAGGAGCCGGAGCGCCGGGGCTGACCTCACCAGAGTCCTGAATCGTATCCAACTGCTTTATCTGGTCTTCCCACTCCGACATCAGCGGTAAGTTCGCATCGTCCAGATACGTCAATCCCCGGTCCTTGCGCAGTGCCTGCTGATCGCGAATGTAGCGGTACTTCTGGGCGCTGGCTCCGGCCAGTTGCTCATTGTCGCGGATAATCGTCGAGCGTATAAACACCATCAGATTGGATTTCGTCACCTTCTCGGCGTCGGAACGAAACAGCCTACCCAGATAGGGGATATCGCCCAGCAGCGGTATTTTCTGCTGTGCATCCTGCACGTCATCCTTGATCAGGCCGCCCAGCACCACCACGCGACCGTCTACCGCCAGCACCTTGGTCTGGATTTTGCGCTCATTGGTGATAATGTCCGACGCCGTTTGCGTCACCGACAGACCACTGAGGCTGGAGACCTCCTGTTCGATATCCAGCACGATCGCATCGCCGTCATTGATGTGTGGCGTCACGGTGAGTGTAATACCCACATTCTGTCGCTCAATGGTCTGGAACGGATTTTGCGCGCCGTCCCCACCGCCGGAATTGGTAAAGGAGCCAGTGACAAACGGCACGTTCTGGCCCACGGTGATAAAGGCCTCCTGATTGTCCAGGGTCAGCAGACTGGGCGTGGAAAGGATATTCGCATTTTTCGTTTCCTTGAGCGCACTGAGAATCACCGCCATGTTGAGATTGTCATCCAGCTGGCCCCAGCCCAACGATAGACCTGGCGTGGCCGCCAGGGCACCGGCCAGTGTGCCGAGATCGAAGTCCTGTGGGTTGCCATCGTCATCATTCCCCGGCAGCACCGCCTCGGCGATATTCCGTGCGCGCGCGTCACCGGAATTGATATTGCTGCCAAAGGCACCCTCACTCGAGGCGAACAGCCACTGCAGCCCCAGGTCCTGGCCGTCAATAACTTCCATTTCGACGATAATGGCTTCCACCAATACCTGCGCCCGGCGAATGTCCAGGCGACCAATCACCGCTTCCAGTGCCGCCATTTCATCCTTTGCCGCAGTAATGATCAGCGCATTGGTACCCTCATCGGCCTCGATGGTGGCTGTGCTGCGCGAGCCCTTCCCCGGCTTGCCACCGTCGGCACCGTCCATCTCACTCATATTCTTCATCACCTTACTCAACACCTCGGCGATTTCTTTGGCATCGGCGTATTCCAGGTAAATAACTTTGACGTTGCCGCTCTGCTCCAGTGGCGTATCCATGTGATCGATCAACTTGCGCATCCTGGCGCGCTCCAGCTCATCGCCACTGATCAGTACACTGTTGGTGCGCTGGTCGGCCACCAGTAATGTTTCCTGCTCACCACCGGCCGCTTTAGCCTCGGACTTATTGAGCTGGTCCAGCATCTTCACCACGTCCTCGGCCACGGCGTAGCGCAGTTTGATCACATCCGTTTGCTGTACAGCGGATTTATCCATGCGCTGGATGATGTCGCGGATCTTGTCAATATTGGCGGAGACATCGGAGATAATAATGGCATTGCTGGGCGCATAGGCGGCCATATGCGCCTGCTGCGGCACCAGTGGCCGCAGCACCGGAATCAACTTGGCAGCCGATATATTGTCCAGGCGAATAACGGCGGTGACATATTCGTCAGAGGTTAAGTGGGAGCTGCCATCGCTCACGCCCACCGCCGCCGAGCGGGCATCCTTGTTCTGTATCACGCGCACGACATCACCGGAGCGCACCGCGGTGTAGCCGTGCACTTCCAGAATCGACAGGAACAGCTGATACAGTTCACTGGCCGACACCGGCTTGGAGGAGACCACCTTGACTTTACCCTTCACGGTGGGATCAACCACGATGGTGGTGCCGGTGGCGTCCGCCACAAACTTGATCAGCTCCTGAATATCGGTGTCTTTCAGGTTGACCGTGTAATCCTGCGCAACCAGCGGGGCACTCCCAAACAGCAGGGTGCATAGCAAGGCGAGCGTGGTGACGGCGTTGAACCGATGGGTGACTTTCACTAACGCTTCATCCTTTGGCAGAATTTCACTCGGTCGCGCCACTGTCGAGGTTTACGCTGAGTGTAAGTGATTGATCCGCGCGCTGCAGTTCGAATACGGCTTCACTGGCATCGCGCATCGCATTGTACAAAACCATGGTATTGGCGGGGTTGTCGAGACTTACACCGTTGACTGATGTCACCAGGTCGCCCGCTTGGAACCCCAATTTCGTAAATTGTTCCTGATCCTGGCCAGGACTCACCCGATAGCCCAGCAGGGTGGGGCCTTCACGCACAGCGCTAATGCTCACGACTTCCGCCAGCGACTGCGGATTCTCGTATAGCCGCTGTCGATACGTCTGGGCCAGACTGGTGGCCTCCGTATCACTGCGCTTGTCGACCTGCTCACTGGCAGGCGGCGCGACGGCCGCCGCAGGCGCGGATGGCGCCGCGGTACCGATACTGGATTCGTCGAACAACTCGAGCAGTTCATAGGTGCCGCCATTGTCCAGTACGACCTGCTGCGGCATGACTTTGGCCAGTTTCACCTGTCCCGCCACCGGTAACGTATCATCCACCGCATACACCGCCTGCTGGTTCTGATACTCGATAATGGCGTGCCCCAGGCCGTCAGCGGTGGACGCTACAATACCGTTCAACTTGAGCTGCAGCCGGGTTTGCTGGGCACCCTCCTCGATACCCGCGCGGGTACTGGTTTGGGGGGGCGCCTCCGCTGCGGCAACGACCGGGGCCGTGGCCCCCGCCACCCCGAAGAGATGCCAGGCCATCATACGCTCGATATCCACCGGCGCAGCGGCCTTGCTGGCAGGGCCGGCAGACACCGGATTGAGGATATTGGGAGGGGTAGCATTGACGGGGGCGGCGGTGGGCACGAGGGCCCACAGCAGCCGGGTAAGCGCCAGCATTGCCCACACGGCCAATAGGCACATCAGTACCTGGCGCAGGCGGCGCGCGTTGGCGGGTTGCGCCATTGCGTTAAGCACGCCGCTCAGGGCGGTGCCTGCGCGCCCCGACATCGCACTGGAATTATTGAGCCATTGAGCCGGCACAGCCTACTCCCCCGAATTCCCGACTGCCACGACCGCGCCGGGTTTTATGATCACCCGATTATAGGGTGCGCGGATGAAACTTGAAACCGCTGTCTGTGGCGGTATGACCGCTGAACCGCCCCGGGGTTCCTGAGCAACTGGCCATCATTCGACCCGTCTTGACTCTATCGGGGCGCGTGGACTACTTTGGGCCCACCGTGGGAGGAACCCTCGCGGCCATTACAATAACGAAAAGGCTTTTCCCTGGAAGAACTGCGCATTCTGCTCCTACCCTGGTATCTTCAGGTAAAGTTTGTTCACCTGTTTATGGTGGCAATGTGGTCATTCAGTACCGCAGTCGCGTATCGAAATTTCATTATCCCCGCCTTCCGCGCCTGGCAGCGGAATCCCGATAACGAGCAGGTAATCGCGCGGCGCAACGCAGTGATGGAACGCTTTGATCAGGGCGCCGTATTGGAACACATCGCGTTCCCGATCGTACTGGCCAGCGGCTTGCTCATGGTGTGGCTCGCTGGATGGTCATGGCAAGAAGTGAACTGGCTCAGCCTCAAGCTGGGGGTGGTGCTGGGCATCTTTCTCCCGCTGGAGATCATTGACTATTACCTCTCCCATTTTGGGGGCAATAAAAAGAACATTCGTGCCGCGGGAAACATGCTGCGCTATGAGGCCATGATCCGTTTTCATTGGCAATTTTTTCGGGTGAGCACACCTGTGATCATAGTCTTCGTGCCGCTGCTCTTTTACCTGGCTGTCACCAAACCGTTGTGAGCATGATGCGCACATTGCACCTGCTGACCAAAGGATAAACCGTATGGACCGTCTCTTCCGCCGAGCCCCGCGCCTAATAGTTATCGCGCTGCCTTTTGTCACGTCAGCGGGCCTTGCACAGGCCCAGCAACCCGTTCTGGAAGAGGTGATTGTCACTGCCCAGAAACGGGTCGAGAACATTCAGGACGTACCGATCACCATTAATGTGGTGACGGGAGAGATGCTGGATAATTTCAGTATCCGCGATACCAATGACCTGGCGGATGCTGTGCCGGGGCTGGTCATCCAGGAAACACCGCAGAATCTGTCGCAGATTACGGTCCGCGGCCTGGGCACCGGCGCCGGCGGTGAAAGCCTGGATCAGTCCGTAGGCCTGTTCATCGATGGCATCTGGGCCGGGCGCATCCGGGAGTTTCAGGCGGCACTGTTCGACGTTGAGCGGATTGAAGTCATCAAGGGTAGCCAGACCACGCTGCTGGGTAAAAACACCAGCCTGGGCGCCATCAGTATTATTTCCCGCCGACCGGGTGACGAGTTGGGCGGCTACGTACAGGGTGACTACGAATTTGAGTATGGCAGCACCTACCTGAACGGCGCGCTGGATATTCCAACCGAGGTCGGCAACTACCGCATCGCGGTTAACAAAGTCGATGAAGAAGGCTACGTCGACAACGCCGCCACCGGCAACGAGGTGCCCAAGCGCGAGCAGTCCACGATACGCACCATGGCCTTGTACGACATTTCCGCCAATAGCGACCTGCTGCTGAGTTACCAGTACGACGACCTCAGTATCCTTGGGGATACCTTCCAGCCCGACACGGATAGCACGGGCTTCCTGGACCGCATGGATCCGGGCACGGACATCGGCATCGACCAGGACAAGAACAGCTGGACCTCCTATACCGCCTCCGGGGATGCCGAGGACGATCAGGATTCCCAGCGCGCCATCGTGCAGTACCAGCACGCCTGGGGCGACTACCAGTTCACGTCTCTCACCGGCTGGACCTGGTACGACAACAAGCGCTTCGTCGATTCCGACTTTATGGCGGTCGACTACCTCAATACAGCCTATGACAGCGGCAATGAGCAGTACAGCCAGGAGTTTCGTATCGCCTCACCAAGCGACGCGCGCATTGAATACATCGCCGGGCTGTTCTTTCTGGACGCCAGCCTGAACTACTCCGGCATCACCGATCTGCGCTTTCCACAGATACCCGAGTACAGTTTCGCAGGCCTGCCGCTGGACGGCGCCAACCAACTCAACTATGACCAGGATACCGATGTAGGATCGTTGTTTGGCCAGGGCACGCTGCACATCAATGAGCGCTGGCGCACTACACTGGGCCTGCGCTATACCGATGAACAGAAGAAAGCGCACTGGGAACGACTGCAGATACGCTCCGGCGGCCCACTGGCCGATATCGTGGCCGACCTGCTGGCTCCGGCGACACCCAACACACCACTCGATCGCTCCGAGGACAACCTCGATGGCTCCATCAACGTGCAATACGATATCCAGGACAACACGATGGGCTATGTGTCCTGGGCACGCGGCAGCAAGAGCGGTGGCTTTACCACCGAGGTAGCGCTACCCGAAGATGCGGAGTTTGAGACGGAACAAGCTGATACCGCAGAACTGGGCGCAAAAATGAATCTTGCGAACGACGCCGTGCAACTGAACCTCGCCGCGTTCCATACCAAGATCGACAATTTCCAGATTGTGTCCTTCGTCGGCCTGGGTTTTCTCACCGAGACGGTACCCGCCAAGACGCAAGGTCTGGAAATTGAAGGCCGCTGGGCAGCCACTGACCGCATCACCCTCGGCAGCAGTGCCACCTACAGCGATGCCACGGAAGACGACAGCGGCGAGCGTCTGCCCTATGCGCCGAAAGTGTCGGCCGCGCTGGATGCTCACTACGAACACCCCTGGGCCGCCGCCAATCTGCAGTGGCGCGTCGATGCGATGCTCAACTACCGCGATGAACAGTACATGCAACGCGGCGAGCGTAGCCCGGATGGTCCACTGACCCTGTTTGACCTGCGCATTGCGCTGGCATCCAGCAATGACAACTGGGAGGTGGCGCTGCTGGGCCGCAACCTGCTGGATCAAACCACGTCCTTCGGCTTCGACTTTCCCATCTTTGGCGGACGCATGGTACCCGAAGGCGAGGCCACCATCGGCAGCCTGAACCGGCCAC
Source organism: Haliea sp. (assembly GCA_031409615.1). Taxonomy (GTDB): domain Bacteria; phylum Pseudomonadota; class Gammaproteobacteria; order Pseudomonadales; family Halieaceae; genus Marimicrobium. The sequence continues at coordinate 49,358 of JANNXP010000238.1, forward strand.
GCACCATCGCCTTGCAGGTGCGGTATTCCTTTTAACTCCCCACGAAAGTGAGATCCAGGCCATGATGAATTTTGATATCCCTGCGCACTTGGCGCAGTACCTAAAGGAACTGGACGATTTTATCGAGACACAGATCCTGCCGCTGCAGATGCAGGATGACAATAATCGTTTCTTCGATTATCGCCGCGAAGACGCGCGCACCGACTGGGAGCGCGATGGACTACCCAACGAAGCGTGGGAAGACTTGTTGCTGGAAGCCAAACGCCGTGCCGATATCGCCGGCCACTTTCGCTTTTCCTCACCCAAAGCATTCGGCGGCAAAGACGGCAGTAACCTGGACATGGCGATCATCCGCGAACACCTTGCTGCAAAGGGGCTGGGCCTGCACAACGACCTGCAAAATGAACACTCCATCGTCGGCAACAATGTCGGCCTGCTGCTGATGATCCACTACGGCACCGAGCAACAAAAAGCTGAGTGGATTGATGACCTGTCGGAATGTCGCCGCTATTTTACCGTGGGTATTACCGAAACCGCCCACGGCTCCGATGCGACGCACATGGAAACCAACGCCACGCGCAGCGGTGACACCTGGACCATCAATGGCGAAAAGTCCTGGAATACCGGCATTCACCGCGCGAGCCATATTCTGGTGATCGCGCGCACCAGTGGCAAAGCGGGTGACGCCACCGGCCTGACTGCCTTTCTCGTGCCGACCACTACGCCCGGATTCAAACTCGAGGAAATGCTGTGGACCTTCAACATGCCCACCGATCACGGCCGGGTGTCGTTCACCCGTATGCAGGTGCCCGACAGTTGTATCCTGGGCGGCGAGGGTAAGGCTCTGCAGGTGGTGCAGCATTTCTTCAACGAAAACCGCATTCGCCAAGCGGCGTCCTCGCTGGGTGCGGCGCAGTACTGCATCAACGAGTCCGTGCAGTACGCGTTGCAGCGTGCGCCTTTCGGCAAACCGTTGTCCAGTCACCAGGGGATCCAGTTTCCGCTGGTTGAGTTACAGACGCAGGCAGAAATGCTGCGCGCCCTGATCCACAAGACAGCGTGGCAGATGGATACCTACGGCGCATTCTCCGTGTCGGACAAAATCTCCATGTGCAATTTCGTCGCCAACCGCCTGTGCTGCGACGCCGCCGACCAGGCCATGCAGGTGCACGGCGGCCTCGGCTATTCGCGTCACGCTCCCTTCGAGCATATCTACCGCCACCACCGCCGCTACCGCATTACCGAGGGCACCGAGGAGATACAGAAGCGACGCATAGCCGGTTATATGTTTGGCTTTATGGACCGTAAAGCGCCGAAAGGCGTCAGCATCTAGGCGCGGTGCAACGGGTCTGAATGGGTCCGGCCTGATTAAAACACTGACCAAACGACAGCGACTGCCAGTGTACCCAGCAGAGTCGTCAGCCAGAAGAATCGCCACGTAGCAGAGCGCCTGTCGGTGTCAGATTCTCCTGTGACGGCTCGCGCTGGGGACAATAGCGGCCTGGCGGGGGTGGGCTTACTGTGTTGTACCGGTGACCGTTCGATCTCGACCTTGTAGTCAACATGTCGCACAGTGCGATCTGGCAGCCCGGCGTAAGTCGACGTGGCGGGATCATAAACCCACACGACCTGGTCCGGCGCCATTGGCTGGGGCGGATCGTTCGCAACGCCTCTATAGGCAATCAGTAGCGCTGTCGCATTGTCCTTGCCGCCACACTGCAAGGCCATAGTGACCAGGCGCTCGCATGTTTCATCCGCGGTGGCGCTGCAACGTAACACCTGGCACAACTGTGCGCTGTCCAGGGGATCAGTGATGCCATCACTGCACAGTAGCAGACAGCTGTTGGGCGACAATCGTCCCGCATTAGTACCGATCTCCAACTGCCCCGCTGCCTGCGAACCGACCGCCTGCAGAATCACATGGCGATGCGGATGCGTGCGGGCTTCCTCCATGCTGATCTGTCCGCTGGCCAGTTGCGATTGAACAAGGGAATGGTCCCGCGTCAACAGGCTGAGCTTCCCATCCCACAGGTAGATTCGACTGTCTCCCACCCAGGCCAGTTCGTAGCCGCCGGGTGTCAACAGAACGGCGATCACGGTAGAGCCCATACCGGGCTTTCCGCTACCGCTGTGCACGGCGTTGATGACTTCGTTGTTGGCCCGAGTAATGGCTGTAGCCAGGGTGGCACCGGCGGCAATCTCGCGCTGTATCACTGCGCAGGTAATAGCGCTGGCGACCTCTCCGCACTGATGGCCACCTATACCATCCGCCACAATGACCAGACCAAGTTCCCGATCTATCAGATAGGTGTCTTCGTTCTGCTCGCGTTGCCCCACATCGCTATAGCCGCCGATGTCCAGATGTTCTGCAGCGACAAACCGATTCACCGGTCACCCCTGCAGGTGCTGGAAACAGCCGCAAGCGGCTGCGACACTGCGGCATTGTCATCAGCCATTGGGTCGAGCCAATCATCCATCCCGCTGCTCCATGCAAAGGTTAAGATTGCGCTGTGTTTTTTTGGGGTTCCATGCTGCTGTGCGGTGTCGCGTCGTGTAACACGGTGGAATCCTGGGCGTGGAAGTGCGCCTGGTTCTCTTTGATTTTGAACGTCACCTCCAGCAAGCGGACGGTGTCCTGGTGGTTCAGGCTGACGATGGTGTCTATTTTGGTCCCATTGACGGTGGTCCCGTTGGAGGATTTCAGGTCTTCAATCAGCAGTGTGTTGCCATCCACTGTAAAGCGGGCATGCTCGCGCGAAATCCGGGGTACGGGAATGGTGAGGTCGCATTCAGTGGAACGCCCTACGACGACACGGCCTTCCAGTCCGTAGCGATGACCTGCCAAGGGGCCGGATTCGACGTCCAGAATCCAGTCGTAGGTCGCTTCGGGGCGGGATCGACGGCCGCGTAGGGGCGCCTCTTTGCGGCGATCATCCAATGGCGCAATGTTGTCCAGAAATCGGCGTTCGACAAACGGGGGTCTGCGCGCGATGCCAGCGAGTGATATCTCATAGAACCACGACACCACAGCGGTAACGGGCAAGCCGACTATCGCCGCCCCCAGTAATCCCTGTGACGCCAGGTCCGGGTCAAATTCAAAGAAGGACAGTATGACGTCGGCAGACTTCAATCCACCCCAGCAGGCCAGCAGGTAAACGATGCAGGCTCGAAGCACTTTACGGCGCTTCAATTCACGCCGAAAAACGCTGAATGATAGTGCCTGAGGATTCATATACAACCCATGTTGGAAAACACACGTTTTGTCACTGCAATCCCAAACAGTATTCACCTGACGGCATCACTTGTCCAGCGCGACAGTCCAGCGCGACAGCCTACCTTAAGCAACCCGAGGGTCGCAGTGCGCACGCGCATTCGATTTCCCGAACCTGCTAGAGTTAACGGTCCAATTACGCTATAAATAGATATCTAAAAACCTCGCAACGGAGCACATGCCAGTTGGCAGACCCAACAGACTCCGATGACACTGAGCTAAACCAGCAGCCGGGGTCAAGCGCCGCTGGGCCTGCTCCCCCCGACTACACGCAATACAGGACGTCAGGTGCGCCTGCTTCCACTGGATTTGATAAGGCCAAATCCCTTGCCGACAATGCACAGGCGCACAACGGTCGCCTGTTAAAAAAGCGCTTTGTCCTCGAAGATGAATTGGGTCGCGGTGGCATGGGCATTGTTTATAAAGCTCGAGACCTGCGCAAAGTCGAGGCCGAGGACAACGATCCCTATATTGCCGCGAAAGTCCTGTCCAAGAATTTTCAGAATCATCCCAGTGCCTTTGTCACGTTGCAACAAGAGGCCGTAAAATCCCAAAAACTGGCGCATCCAAATATTGTGACGGTGCACGATTTCGATCGTGACGGTAATACGATATTCATGACCATGGAGCTGCTCAAGGGCGACCCTCTCGACACTTTGCTCAAGCTGGAAGCACCGTTCAGCAGGGAGACCTGCCTGCGCTATTTCAATGAGCTGTGCAGCGGACTTGATTACGCGCATAAACGTGGGCTCATTCACTCGGACTTCAAGCCCGCAAACATATTTGTCACTGCCGGTGGTACGGTCAAGATCCTTGATTTTGGCATTGCTCGAGCCGCCGTCAATGACAACCTGGACAGCAACTTTGATGCGGGAAAATTGGGCGCACTGACTCCCGCTTACGCCACCGTTGAAATGGTCAAGGGCGAGCCGCCCAGCTTTAGCGACGATATCTATGCCCTCGCCTGCGTGTTCTATTACATGCTGACGGGGAAACATCCCTATGAGCGCCTGAGTGCGGTCGAGGCCCAGGGCAAGAACCTCAAACCCGCGCGTCCTGCCGTATTGAACAGCAAGGAATGGCATGTCCTGAGTCAGGCCCTCAGTTTCTCCAAAGCCAAGCGGCCCGCCACCATTGCACAGTTTCGCGCCGCCTTTGTTCCTAAACAGCGCTCTGTCCTGCCCATGATAGCGGGCGCAATGGCGTTGGTGGTTTTAGTTGGCAGTGCCGGGCTGGGTATCCGGCAATACATGTTGGGACAGGAACAACAGGCCGCGATAGATGAAAAGCTGGCAGCCGCAAAAGCGTGCTTTTTTGAGCGTTCGTATCAGTGCGCTATTGATAATGCGAGAGTTGTGACCAGTCTCGCGCCGGACAATGCCGACGCACAGAATATTTTGCAGGGCGCCGAACAGGCGCAGCAACAAGCAGAACACCAGCAACAGATAGAAGGACTATTGCAAGCTTCCAGTGCCTGCCTGACGGAGGCTGACTTTGCCTGCGCAAAGGTCAAGGCTCGGGAGGTGCTGAGCCTTGACCCGGCGCAGTTGCAGGCGCAGCAATTGCTGGAACAGATCTCTCGTGAAAGCCACCGTCAGGAATTGGACACTTTTTTGGCAAAAGCTGACACCTGTCTTGATGCCGGTGATGTTGAATGTGCCAATACGGCATTGGACGAGGCCGCAGTAGCAGGAGCGCAACCCGCTGAACTCTACGAGGCGCGCAAGCGTGCCGACGCCACTGTGGACAAGCAGGCGGATGAACAGCGCGCCAAAGACCACACCATCGACGCGCTGCTGGCACAGGCGCAAGCCTGTTTTTCCGCCGGAGATTTTGGCTGCTCGCGAACCAAAGCTGACGCGGTATTGGCCCTCGATAGCGTCAACACGGCAGCGATAGAATTGAAGCAGTCGATGAAATTGGCCGGGGAACAACGCCAGGCCAATACGGCAACAATGGACACTTTTTTACACGAAGCCGAAAGCTGTTTTCAGAAGAAAAACTACAGTTGTGCCATTGCCAAGTCGGAATCAGCATTGGCCATCATGCCGAACTCGAGTAAAGCCGTGGCGATGAAAAACAGAGCCACAGAGGCACAAAACCAGGCGAAAAGGACTATAGTGATTGAGTAACGTCGAGGCTGCCAAGCAACCGTAATTGTCGCAGGGGAATGACTATGAAAATGACAGTATGTGTTTTTTTGCTTGCCGGCTTTTTTTGCAGCCGATCCAGTGCGGATTTTCTTGACCAGATGGTGAATGCTGTCAAAGATCAAGCGGTGTTGACTGCAACTACCGTCGTTACCGCAAAGGCGACAGAGCTGATCATCAATATGATCATTGATTACAGCAGTGAGCAAACCAGGACAGACGAGGAGGTATCCCGGGAGTATGAAGCGGAAAATGGCTCCCTGCCCGAGAACACCACAGTGTCATCCTATCAAACCGAAATTCTCCCGGGCCCCTCCGTCACTCCGGGCACCAAGGTGATCGTCAAGTCAGTGATTGCAGTCATACCCGGAAAGAGTGGTGTGGCTGCCAATATCGAGGAGAGCCTCACCATTTTTGATAGCGAAGATACGAGCCTGGTACTGAAGAGCATGACCAAACCGGCCGCGCCAGGCGCGGGCCGAGGCGGCGAGTTCAACGGTGAATTCACCTTCGCACTGCCTGAAGGGATGCCCCAGGGCATGTATCCCATTCGGTCTACCCTGTTGCTCAATGGCGAGCTCGTGGGTGACACCTCGCACGAACTGCAATTGGTGTTGCGTGTCGACTACTCAGTCGGGGGCGACATGGTGGCAGTCCTGGAGCGCCCTTCCCTCACTGCTCCTTGACCCCCTCGTCTTTCAGCGCGGCAAGTCCGTCCAGATTGATGTCGTTGAGTGCCCCCTTCAGCGCGTCGATTGACTCGACGTTGCCAGAGACCTTAACGGTAAAGCGCTCACCAACGACCTGCATGTATTCGCCGTGGCCGCTGTTATCCCATTCCTCATGCACCATGCGACCGTCGACAGTGTACGTCTTACTGAATCCGTGATCGGTCGTCTGGTCTTCCTCCAGCGATGCCATGCCCGCCAGCGCAAGTATCCCCTTGGCGGAACCGGCATCGGTGATCTGAAGATCGATGACGCGACCGACATCGTTGGCAAACGTCGCCTGCGCCTGCGCAACCTGCATGCCCATGGCACCGTTGCGCTCCACCGATAGTGTGGTGCGCGGCAGACCGGCGAGGGATTCCGGCACAAAAGCCTGCAGCCGCTCCGGTGCCAGCGCCTCGACCGTACCACCGCCGAGCACGGCGCCGAACATGGCACCCATGGCTTCACTCTGCGCCGCCGTATCGCCTGACGCCTGCGCCGCTTCGATCTTTTTCGAGGCCTCTTCGAGTTTATTGGCATAGCCATCGAGCTGCGCGAGCGGGCTGTCCTGGTCAAACTGCACTGTGTCAGAGCCAAGAGCCGCGCCGGGTATGCCTACCGGCCCAGTGACTGCACGCACGACGGCTCCGATCACGAGACTGAGTACGATGGCGGCGACAATGCTGATTGCAGTATAGGCAGCCGCGCGTTGCGGTGGACAAGCCATCGTCTGCGGCAGGCCTACTTTCAACAGATAGATGCTGTATGCCACCCCGGCAATCGCTATCAGTGGTGCGAGCCACGGTATGATCTGACCGATACCGGCAACGAAGGATGCCGTGAATGCGTAGCCAACCGTCTTGAGCGCCTGCAGCAGATTCCTTTGACCACCAAAGGTCGTCGCCAAGGCGTCAACAACCAGGGCCATCACGTAGATCTGGACGAGGCTCAGGACGTAGCTGACGACCAGTCCGGCGAGTCCCGCGCCCATGCCGACGCGATAGGAGCCGAGCAGCGGCACATCGAATCCAATGAGACTGCCCTTGATGAAGGCAAAGATGGCGGGAATGGCGGCAAGAATGACGATATAGTTTTTGTACAGATCGGCAACAGTAGTGGTCTCCTTGGCGATGACGCCCCACTCGGTATCGGGGCGCAGGAGGATGCCTCTGACACGATCAAGCAATTTGGTGGTGTCCATGTCGCTTTGTCCCTCGGCCACTGCTATGGGTCGGGTCGTGCGTCCGGGTGCACTACACGCCTCACCAGATTTATACAGCCCAGTCTACATGGATTACAAGCACCTACAGCAGAAATTCGCTTTGCATGAGGCGCATTCGGGGATTCTGGTCGCGCTCGGCATAGGCCTGAGGGATATGCTCAGGCTCGCCACGGTAGCCTATCGCCAGCGCCGTCAGAGGTTTGATATCGGGCCCCGGCGCAAACGCCGCCAGGACCTTGCCCGGATCAATACCGATCATCTGGTGTACACACAGGCCGCGGGACACGGCTTCCAGCGTCAGGAAGGCAGACGCCGCGCCGAGGTCATGCTCTGCGGCGCTGTTGGGTTGGCCATTGTGGTCAAAGGTCGTTTTGGTCAGGCCCAATACCAGCACCGGCGCATTCTGTGCCCAGGGCTGGTTGCTCGCCACCAGGCAGCCATGAATCTTCTTCCACGTTGCCGTGCCGTTATCCTTGATGCCGACAATATAGCGCCACGGCTGCGCGTTGTAGGAGGACATGGTCCAGCGCGCCGCTTCGAACAGTGCATGCACTGTATCGGCATCCACCGCTTGTGCCGGATCAAATGCATACGGGCTATGGCGCTTGATCAACAGCTCGTGGATGGGGTGTTCGGGTTTGGCATCACGGTTCATGGGTGTCTCCATTCAGTCGGGTAGTGGAATACATTCAAGATCGCCGGGCACGCCCGGAAAATTGCCAGCGCGCCAGTCCTGCTTGGCCTGCTCGATACGCTCCAGCGAGTCGGATACGAAGTTCCAGTAGAGGTGCCGCGGCCCGATATTAGCACCGCCGATCACCATGACGCGACTGTCGGACAGTGCACGCAGGGTCAGGAGGCGACCGGGAGATGCCACGGCCATTACCCCTGTCCCGATGGTTTTGTCACCCACCACCACAGACCCGACGGCAACATAAAACGCCAGCTCCTCGGCATCATCTGGCAGCGTCAGCTCTGCGCCAGCCTTGACATCGCAGTCGAGGTACAGAGTGTCTGAAAAAGTCTGCACCGGCGAGCATTCACCATAGGCCGACCCCATGATAATGCGAATGCGCGCGCCCTCATGCTCCCGCTCAGGAAGCGCCGCTGCGCTGTAGTGCGTAAACGCCGGCGCGCGCTCCTGCTGTGCCACCGGCAGCGCGATCCAGCTCTGGATACCGTGCAGGTGTGACACCTCGGCCAAATCCGCACCCGCCCGCTCCGAGTGCACAATGCCGCGACCCGCCACCATCAGGTTCACTGCGCCCGCCTGAATGGCTTGCTCCACCCCGAGACTGTCTCGGTGCATGATCTCGCCATCGAACAGGTAGGTAATGGTCGCGATGCCAATATGGGGGTGGGGCCGCACCGCGATACCCTTGCCCGGCGGAAACTGCGCCGGACCCATGTGATCAAAAAATACGAAGGGACCGACCATGCGACGATCCTGGGACGGCAATGCCCGGCGCACCGTGAACTCGCCGAGGTCGGTCGACTTCGGCTCGATGATTAGCGCTATGGCACCCGCGTGTTTTGCACAGGGCATCTCGTCTGCGCTGAAGTAACTCATAGTATGTTCCCCTTCCCGTAGCTTGTTGATCCCCAGCAGTTCTCTGGCACTGTCCTTCAATCGGAAAATCACCCGTTACTGTGCTCGCCAATGACCTCCAAATTGCGTCACAGGCGACCAGGTCGGTGATACTGGCAGCGCTGCAGGTGCCAGGGATTGATACTCGCCCGCCGCATAGACGGCGCGACCACCGACCAAAGTCAGTAGCGATTCTATCTTGTCGATGCGAGCCGCTGGAACCTCAAAGTAGTCTTCACTGAGCACGGCAATATCTGCGAATTGACCGGGAGCGATGCGCCCCTTGCGAGCTTCCTCGCCGGAAAACCATGCGCTGCCGAGCGTGTAGAGCCGCAGGGCCTCTTCCCGCGTGAGCCGGTTGTCCTGATTCAACAACTGCGTTCCACCGATGCTTTCACCCGTCACCATCCAGTGCAGGGCCGTCCATGGATTATAATTCGATAC
>JANNXP010000239.1:0-7722 GCA_031409615.1 Haliea sp.
CCTGGGCCGACTGCCTCGACCACTCCTGCGCCATCGGACATAGGGATGCGTCCATCTGCAACGGGCAGAAGGCCTATCGCCACTACATAGTCATGAAAATTGAGTGAACTGGCATGATTACGGACACGGATTTCACCACACTGCGGCTCTACTATTTCTATCTCTACCAATGCCAGATGATTGAGTCCACCGGGTTTCTTCAATTTCATTGCGCGCACGACTACCTCCTGACTTGTTGTCTTCTGATACACACCAAAGGCTATCAGTTATTGAATTCTCAGACTGCCCAGAACAGGGACTGCGTTCATTTTTTCCTCATCGCCGCTATTTTGCCGACCAGCTCGTTGGTGCGCTTCTTCAATTCGTCGGAAGGATGCTCGAACGTCAATCCCACCCGGTAAACTTCCATCATGCGTAATTTCACGGGTTCCTGGCGAACCACGCGAGCGCGTAACTTCAAGCTGCAACTTTCATTGAGAGCACTAATCACAATCTGCAACGATTGTCCGATCTGCAATGGATCAGGCACCGTTATCCCCAAACCGCCAGCGGATATGTCGTCCAGCGTCGACATGAGTTCTTGTTCATCGTCGTATTGAATATCGAGGCGCTGCGACAACCGCGCATATTTGCGTTGGCCCTCGTCATCCGCTGACTGGGACAGATGTTGTAGTATTTCTTCCAGTTTCGCTTCATCTCTTGTACTGAGCCTGGAAAAACGTGTCGCCATTCCGTAACCATTGTCATCGGGCTGTGGCCAGGTTCTCAGTATTTTTGCCTCAATTGATATTGAGCCGCCCTGGTGTCTGGGCAGAATAATCTGCAACGTATCACCCGCGTCAATCTTCGCCTCCTCGACGCGGATTGACGCACCACCCCAGGAAATGTCTTCCAATGTTGCGTTGACGGGTTTTGAGTCCTGTGGCCACAACACCTTGACGGATGCCGCCACTCTGATTCGAAACTGTGTTCTATTTTCGGCGGGCGCGGTGGCAGGCTGCTCCTCATGTGGCGCTGGTGTTGATGCGGTCTCCGCAGCGAGCGTTCTTACGATCTCCAGCGCCTCTTCCAATATCTCTTGGCTCTGCACAAACAGACCGGTTGCTTGCGCTTCCTCCGCTGGCGCACGAAGCTGTTCTGTGGAGTTCCTTAACGTCACGAAGCCGCATTTCGCCCGGTGCTGGACCACGCTGATGGCCAATAGCTGGATACAGGACAGAAGCTCATCGGGTGTTGCCTCGCTCAGGAGCTGGTGGGAGTTTTCTTTCATTATGCCCTTGCTCGCTGTGTGTACTGCAAAAGTATAGGGCAAGTCAGCGGTGAGCCGGAAGCGAAAATGGGCGTAATTGGGACAATGATTGACGAAGTGTTCGCTAGCGTCTTATAGTCGAGTTAATTCCAGTACTTTCTACAGTCATGCAAGCGGCAACCACGCCATAATAATTTTTTGTACGATCAAAGGCTCTGCCATGTCTACTTACTCTCCCCGTAACCGCACTGTTACCAACAGATTACTGTTGGTCCCCGGACTGGCGTTCTCCGTCTTTATGGCGGGATGCTCAGATGGCTCAAATTCCAATTCCGGGTTGGAGGCCGCCGCCCTGCAGGATCGAGCCTATTACATCTTGCCGCCCGGTAACTACGGCGGCCTGCCAACCACCGTCAATTCGCTTGATCAGCTACCGCTGTATGATGCGCTGACACCGTTGCGTGGTAACGTCACTGACACAGACATCGAGAAGTACTTCCTCCCCGAGAACTTCAAGCCGGTCGGAGAGACCGTCGAGGAACCCACTGGTCGTCCGGGTACGACAATTCTTTATGACGAATTCGGTGTGGCGCATATTACCGGTGAAACCCGCGAAGACCTGGCCTTCGGCGCCGGCTGGGTAACCGGCCGCGACCGGTTTCTGTTGTTGAGTCTAGGGCGCGGTCCGTCTCGGGCGGCGGTGGCCGACGTTCCCGGCATCGACGCTTTCTCGCTGGTAACCAGCGGGCAGTCATTCATACCCAGTGCCGCGACCGAGCAGCTGGTGACTGATCAGGTCAATCTCCTTGCTGAGGTCTACGGTGATGAAGGCCGCCAGATCATTGCCGACGCGCAGGCCTATGCTGACGGCCTGAACGCCTATTTGGAAGCCAATGGCGGCGCTCCGGAAATACCCTACAACGTTAACGATGTCGTTGCCGTTACCGCTTTTATCGGCTCAATCTTCGGAGCCGGTGGTGGCGCCGAGGCATCGAATGCCGAGTTCCTCTCGACATTGATTCAAGGGCTCGGAGAGGGCCAGGGGCAACTCGCATGGGAGGACGCCATGCTGTTCAATGACGCGGAAGCGCCGACCACTATAGACACCCGTTTTGACTACGGCCCGCTGACTGGTGGCGCGATCACTGGAACAGCGGTTATCGATAAGGACTCCGTGGTCTCGCTCAACCCTCGTGTGCCAGCCGTTGCCGCGACGTTGGCCGGCAATGAGCAAGATGCGTTGATCCCTGCAGCCGGACCGCTGGTAAAGCGGCGCGCCTCGAACTTCCTGATCGTGGATTCCCCGCAGTCAGCCAACGGGAATAATCTCGCCGTCATGGGCCCGCAGCTTGGCTACTACTACCCAGAGATCGTTATGCAGATCCACTTAAGCGGTCCGGGTATCGAGGCGCAGGGCGCGGCAGTGCCCGGACTTGCTATGTACCTTCTGGTGGGGCGTACTCAGAACTATGCCTGGAGCCTGACGTCAGCCAGCCACGATGTGCGTGACGTGTTCGCCGAAGTATTGTGCAACCCCGACGGCTCCGATCCCACTCGCGAGTCAACCCATTATGAGTTCAACGGCGAGTGCCGCCCCTTCGAGATATTCACTGCTGGAACGCTCAACGGCGATCTGATCCGGTATCCGCAGTCGGTCCATGGGCCAATGATCGGCACTGCAACGTCCAATGGTCAGCCCATTGCGCTCACGCGTAAACGGTCGACATTTGGGCGCGATGGCCTGAACCTGGCCGGTCTAAAAGATATGACGGAGGGTGACGGGTCCACCCCGGAGAAATTCTGGGACGCTGCCAACAAGTTCGGATTTACCTTCAACTGGGGCTACATGTCGCGCACCAACGTGGCCTATTTTTCCTCAGGCTATCTCCCGGTGCGCGCGGCCGGCCTGGACCGGCGGCTACCCACCTGGGGCACTGGCGACTACGAATGGCAGGGTTTTCTGGATATGGCTTCCCATCCGCATGCGGCTCAGGGCCCGTCGGGGCGACTACTTAACTGGAACAACCAGTCCGCACCGGGTTTCATGCACGGCGACGACGAGCCCTATGGCTCGGTACACCGGGTCGAGTTGTTCGACCGGTTCCCAGCTCAGGTCGACTTGGCCGGAGTGGTCAGTGTGATGAACCGGTCAGCCACCGAGGACGTGCGCTCGCCGGTGTGGCCAGTGGTGAGTGCGGTACTGCGGGGGAGTGATGCCCCGAGCCCGCTAGCAGCTGAAGTCATCGATCTACTTGATGCCTGGGTAGACGACGATGCGCCCCAGCTCGACGCCGACCTCGACGGATTCTACGACGATGCTGGCGTGACCATCATGGATGCCCTTTGGGAGCCCTTGGCCGAAGCGGCGCTGCGCCCGGTGTTTGGCGACGCCATTGAGGCCCTTGACGATATCCGAAATCTGAATGGCAATGACGGTGCGAGTTTAGTCGACAAGGACTTGCGCACCGTCCTTGGGAAGGCTGTCGAAGGGAAATTCAATCTCAGTTACTGCGGCAACGGCGATCTTGACGACTGTAGAAACTCGCTGTGGCAGGTGGTGGACGAAATCTCCCAGAAACTCGCTGCTGAGCAGGGCGGCGATCCCAACACCTGGCTCAAAACAGCCGGCAGAGCCAGCTTCGTCCCTAGGTTGATCCCCAACACCTTTCGGCCCACCAATCGACCGACATTCCAGCAGGTGCTGGAGTTCACCCCGAAATGATCCTGGAAACCGCGATGACTCTAATTTGGTTTGAGGGCGAGAGGTACTTTCGTGTGCGACAGGCGCGCTAGACAGTGAAGCGGTGATTCATAAAGTTATACCGGCGTAAGCGGCGGAGTGCTCGACAAGGAATGTACCACCTTGAACCACTTCGCCATGTTCTCCCGGTTGGAATCGCGCAGTTCGAGACCTACCCAGAAGCCCTCGCCCTTCTCCGCCGGTTTAACCCAGACGGCCTCGCCTACCAGCTCCAGATTTTCTTTCCAGTCGTCCATCGGTACTGCGATATTTAATTGACTGCCTTGTGCGATACGTTGCGTAACGTAGATTCGTAATCCGCTCAATGAGACGTCGACGGTTTCGCATCGCAGTATGGTGTTATCTGATTCACGTCGACTCTTTCGGCTGACGACCTCAATAAAAATCGCTCTTACTATCTCGATGCGTTGGTGCTTGCGCCTGTCGGTATAATCATCTTCCACAAAGGTACTTCCAGCAGCCTCGCTTTAACCGAAGAGTACTGGAAATACGGGTGTTCCCACAATGAATAGTATGACATTTGAATAAGTCCGACTTGCCGCCGCCGATTTCCCTTTAGAGCGCGAGATATAACCTCGAACTCTTTCGCGATATAACGCGATAGTCGATCCTTTTTCTGTGGTTTTCTCCAGATTTCAGTAGTCGTTCACAAAAATGTTCCTGTAGCATTTATAAAACGTCCACTGGCTCACACAGCCAAAAAGTAGAGGCGACGACTTTAATGTCAAGCGGGGCAGAAAACCCCAGGGGCACTGAACATGAACAACTGTAACTTACCATCGCGCGCCACACTGGTTGCTGCGTTGGCGGGAATCATCTCGTTGACGAACCTGAATGCGTTTGCCAGTACTGCGGACCGGTCCGGACTCTTCTCTGAGCTACCCAGTACCGCGGGCCTCGTACTACCCAAACAGGCCATTGCAGGTAAATCCCGTGGAGTGAAGCTCGATCGCGAAAAACTGCATAAAGCCCGCTTTTTAGTCAACCTCCCCGGTGGCGTATCGTTTGAGGCAGTCCGCGAGTCGCAGAAAGATCACGGCAAGGGACGCTCATCTTGGGCGGGGCGCGCGGCGGGCGACGATCCGGATAATACGGTAGTGCTGGGCATCAGCGGAGATGCTGTCGCGGGGACATTCAACTACCGCGGGAAAATGTTCAAACTTGAACCGCGGGCGAACGGGAGCCACGTGGTGAGTGAGGTGAAGCCAACCGATCCGGCTCCCGAACTCGACCCGATTGCCGTCTATGATAAGAGCGCCAGCATTTCTCCATCGACGGCTGCTGCCAGTGGAAGTGTTGCTGCGGATACCAGCGGTTCTGTTATCGACGTACTGGTGGCGTACACACCGGCCATTGAGGCGCTTTATGGCAAGGCGGGCGCCGACGCACTCGTGCTTCAGGCAGTCGCCGAAGCGAACCAGGCTTACACCAATAGTGGCATGGCAACCCGCCTTAACCTGCTCCGCAGCATACTGACGAACTACACCGAATCCAGAGATATGACCACAGACCTAAGCAGGCTACGCGCAACCAATGATGGATTTATGGATGAACTTCACGGGCTGCGAAACCTCTACGGAGCGGACCTGGTGAGCCTGATTGAAAATGAACCACAGTATTGCGGCCTGTCTTATCGTATGGCCACGTTATCATCCAGCTTCGCATCCAGTGCCTTCAGTATCGTCCACCACAGCTGTGCCACGGGCTACTACTCCTTCGCCCATGAAATTGGCCACAATCAGGGTGCTCACCACAACACGGAGAGCGCCACTGGTGCAGCCGTTTTCCCCGACGCCTATGGGTATCAGGCACCCGACAGTACATTTCGCACGATAATGTCCTATGCGTGCGTTGGAGGGTGTGTACGCGTAGGTCATTTTTCCAACGCCAATATTCTCTATAACGGTGTACCCACCGGGGTTGTCGGTCGCTCGGAGAATGCCGACGCGATAGATCGAACAGCGCCTACTATTGCCGCCTTTCGGGTGCGTGCCACCGAGCTCCCCCCGGGGTGCTAGTGGCACACTGACCGTTGCTGGACGTCGCGGCGAACACTGCGCCAGCGCATGGCGCTAAACTTTCGTTTATGGACAAACATTTTTCACGTGTCAATAATGCCCGCTAGTGTTGGCCATGGACGGCTGCACTTTAACCGAGACTGGTGACCTGTCCCTGGTTTAGCCAGCAGGAATGTACGCCGAAGGGGACACGCTGGGGTAGATGCAGGCGGGCCACTTCTTCCATGCTTGCGGCATCGAGAATCAGTAGCTCGGCACGATCCGCAGTCATCAGCAAGTCCAATAAGTAGCCGTCATCTTCGCTTACAGCGTTTTTACGCGGCACGAACAGCGCCTCACCGCCGTAAAAATCGCCATAATCGAAATAGGCGACTTCACGCTCGTCGAGCACGTCGTACTTCAGCACACCCTTAGCCATCATGCCTTCCTTTTCCTCGTCAAGCAGATACGCATAGCGGCTTTGGCGGCCAATATAGGCGGTATTGAAGCTGGGGCGCTCATAGAAATGATCGAGTAAAACCCGGTCCTCGGTGACCTGGCCGTTGTCGAGATTCAGGCGCCATTTATTGAATTTGGTATGAGGCTCCTGGGGATTGTGAATGGGAAGATTTGAGGGATAGCTGCGAAAGACCGGCGCGAACAACACAATATCGGTCCCGCCACCTTCGCGGGCTTCCTCCCAGCCGTTGACCACATGCCACAGGTGACCGGGTTGCGCAGTGGTGAACCATTGCACAGGGTCGCCGGCCTGATGATCACGTTTTATGACACCCCAACGCATGTTGTAATTCGGATCGAATACCATCGGGCTCTTTTCTGGTCCGAACAAGTCTTTGGGATTGAAGCGCAGTGAGAGGTCGGGGAATACCAGATAGTGTTCTGTCAGGAAGTAGTCGTGCAGGAACGCCAGCGCGGGCTTTTGTTGATCGATGACGCTGTGGTGAGCCAGTTTTCCCTGGCGCAGTATCGAGTGATACAGACGGCCGCTGCTGAACTGAGTACTGAAGGTATACCAGTCGCCGGTCGCCGGATCGATTTTTGGGTGCGCGGTATAAGGGCTGTCGAGTTTGCCCTCGAAGGTATCCCACTGGCCTTCGCCATCGAGTATCAACTGACCGTTTTGCACGCGGGTATTCAGCGCGAACGGGAATCCTGTTTCCTGCAGGCAATACAGTTTGCCATGATGGTACTGAACCGCCGTGGTAGATGAGCCGCTTTCAAGTACTGCTAACGAAGGTAACACCCCGAAGCGTTGTTTCAGGGCGGTGATTGCCATTCTAGCCACGCCAGCCTTGCCGCCACCGGCCAGATCGCCGAAATGCAAGTACTGGTCTTTACCCATTGTATCTTCTATCTGATAGCGCGGCGTTTTGACATACGTATTGGAGTAGGTTGCCTTGCCGCCCGTGATCTGCACTTGATGCAACATGCCGGCGCCATTGAACATGTGGTAGCGGCCATTGGTCTGTTCAAATTGCAGATTGGTACCGTTGCGCAGGTAGACGCCTTCGATATCCTCAGGAATCGTCCCTGAGACCTGCACTGGCGCGGCGCTGCAAACGGTATGTACGGGTTTGAAGCCGGGTGCGTTGTAGGGACTGTACAAGCGATAGCAGATCCCTATGAAAAAGGCAAAGCGGCAGGTGAGTTCATGGGGCAGGTGCTACTTGCTGGTGGCGCTGTTGGTAAAATTT
>JANNXP010000240.1:0-2895 GCA_031409615.1 Haliea sp.
CCATCGTGGTTACCCTGCTGACCCTTGACCTGGGTGTGCTGCACAGCGACGACCATGAAATTGGCGTGCGTGAGAGCCTGCTGCTGTCGGCAGGCTACATCAGTGTCGCGCTGATCTTCGGGGCCTGGGTCTGGTGGTACATGGGCGCGCAAAGCGGCATGGAGTACTACACCGGTTTCCTGATCGAGAAGTCGCTGTCGATGGACAACGTCTTCGTCATCGCGCTGATCTTCACGTACCTGGGCGTCCCGCGGCGGTACCAGCATCGGGTGCTGTTCTGGGGCATTCTGGGCGTGATCGTGCTGCGCGGCATCATGATCGGGTTGGGCGCTACGCTGGTCAGCCAGTTCAGCTGGATCCTGTTCATCTTCGGCGCCTTCCTGGTGTTCACCGGCATCAAGATGTGGATCATTGCCGACCACGAGCCCGACATCGCGAACAACCCGCTGCTGAAGTTCCTGAAGAAACACATGCGGGTCACTGAAGGCCTGCGCGGTAAAGCCTTCTGGGTGCAGGAGATCGACCCCTCCACCGGCAAGTTGACGCGGTTTGCCACGCCGCTATTCCTGGCGCTGGTGCTGGTGGAGTTCGTCGACCTGGTGTTTGCGGTTGACTCGGTGCCGGCGATCTTCGCCATCACCACCGACCCATTCATCGTCTACACCAGCAACATCTTTGCCGTCCTGGGTCTGCGGGCGCTTTACTTCGCGCTGGCCGCTATGATCCACCGCTTCAAGTACCTGAAGTACGCGCTGGCTCTGGTGCTGGTGTTCATCGGTTCGAAGATCTTCCTGGTCGGCATCATCGGCAAGATTCCGCCCGTGATCTCACTGAGCGTGACCTTCGGCCTGATCGTGGGCGGTGTGCTGGTGTCGTTGTGGAAGACACGCGAGCAGCCGGCTGCGCGTTAGTCCGCGTGCGCTGCCCGTCGCACAGCGGCTGCGCCAGGTCGCCGCGGCCTGGCTAGCCTGGCGCCAATGCTTTTGCCAGGGCAAAGTGCTATCGTTTCTTTATAAGGAGCGCACACTTGCCCGATATCAATTTCTGCCCCGAGTGCGGCGGCCCCCTGCTGCAACGCATAGTGGGTGAGCAGCCGCGCAACCACTGGTTTTGCCAGCGCTGCCAGACTCCGCACCATGTTTCTCCCAGAGTCGTTGTTACCGCGTTTATCGCCTATGGTGATCGCCTGTTGTGGGTGCGGCGCGGCTTGCAGCCGCAACGTGGTAAGTGGGCCATTCCGGGCGGCTTCCTGGAGCAGGGTGAGACCCTGGCCGAGGGTGCCGCGCGGGAGTTGCATGAGGAGGCGGGAATTTTATTGCCACCGGAGCAATTGCAGTTGTACATGACCGGCAGCATCACGTTTATCAACCAGGTATACATGGGTTTTCGCGCGACAGTGGCAACGGATTCCTGCGTGCCGGGCGACGAGTCCATGGACTGTCGGTTCTTCACGCGCGACGAGTGTCCGTGGGACCAAGTGGCCTATCCGCAGGTCA
This sequence comes from Haliea sp., assembly GCA_031409615.1. Taxonomy (GTDB): domain Bacteria; phylum Pseudomonadota; class Gammaproteobacteria; order Pseudomonadales; family Halieaceae; genus Marimicrobium. Next base: position 1,497 of record JANNXP010000240.1, read on the forward strand.
ATGACTCGATCCGCCAGGCCTACGATGATCTGGATAGTGGCACCTTCGAAGTGTGGCAGGCGCAGATGACCGAGAGCCATTATGAATTGCGACCGGTCTCTCAACGCGCCAGCGGGTCGTAGTCGCCGAAGCTCCAGACGTGCCCTTCGAGGTCACGGCAACTGTAGCCGCGGCCGCCGTAGTCCTTGTCCTCTAGAGGCATCACGATCTCGGCGCCAGCGGCGATAGCTCGAATGTAGTGCACGTCAATATCCTCGACCACCACGTACGCGCTCTGGGTGTTACGGCCGCCGATATCACGCGGCGTGGTCATCAGCTCGTCGAAGCCGCCGCTGTGGCGATTCGCTGTCCCCAGCATGATCATACCGTTGCCAAAGCGCAGCTGGGCGTGGGCGATGTTGCCTTCCTCCTCGCCGGGTACCACCAGGTGCCGCTCGAAGCCGAGTGCGCGGCACAGCCAGTCGATCGCCGCCGGCGCGTCGTGGTAGCGCAGCCCGACGATTACGTTGAGCGTATTCTTTTTCAGTGAAGACATGCTCTCTACCTCCGTGTTTGGATCCTGCTACTTACCTTTGATCTGCATGGGGCGGGTCTCAGTTAGCTGTTGGAATTTATGATCCCTGCACGATAGCACAGGCGTCTCATTGAGATTAGACATAGCGGGTGCTGGGCACGCAATGCGATGCTGCGCTAAAAGCCACCGTGCTGCTCCAGGTATTCAAGTTCACCGGGCTTTGACTCGCGCCCTAACACCGCATTGCGATGCGGAAAGCGACCGAACTTCGCAATGACATCGCGGTGAGCGCGTGCGTAGTGCGTGAAGCGCGCAAATTGCGGATGGTCACCGACCTTTTCAAGTTCGTCGAACAGCGCGACACATGTATTTTGCAGGACAAGGTCTTCGCTGTGCTCCAATGGCAGGTACAGGAACACGCGGTGGATTGTCGGCAGGCGCAGGTGGTGGCCACTGGCGATGGCCTGTTCGGCCAGCGCGAGAGCCAGTGCATCGCCACCAAAGGCCTGCGCCGTGCCGCGGTGGATATTGCGCGAGAACTGATCCAGCAGCACCACCAGTGCGACCAGGCCTCGCTCGGTCGGTGCCCATGACGCAAGCTTTCCAGCCAGGGCGAGTGTCAGTGACGCGCCGAAGCGAACGCGACAGCTCGCATCAGTCTCCTTGTTCGTGCCAAACCACAACGCATTGCGATCTGTTTTGCACAGACCGTTCTCATCCAGTTCCCCGAACCAGAAATCGTGGATATCGGTAATGGTGTCCGTCATGCGCGATACTCCCGTCAGCCGCTTGATATGGTAAAGTTCGCCTCTCTTTAAACCACCATAGCGGAAAATTATCATGGCAACATCTTCTCAAGCCGTAGGCGAACAATTTCTCACGGAT
>JANNXP010000241.1:0-19930 GCA_031409615.1 Haliea sp.
AAACCTTGAGAGGTTTTTACTCTGACCCCAAACTCCCAAACTCGCAAGTTCCCATTCTAACTACCCACCGGTGAAAAACAATGTCCGGTGTGGGTGCTCCGCGGGTAACGGATCACCCGAGTCCCATCGCATGACGCATCAGTTGTTGCTTCAGCGGCGGCAGTTGATTCACCGTGCGCATACCGGCATTGCGCAGCCAGCGCAGCGGCAGCGACTGTTGCTCGAACAAACGCTTGAAGCCGTCCATGGCGGTCATCATCATCAGGTTTTCACCCTTGCGGCGACGCTGATAGCGGCGCAACAACTCCAACTGTCCTGCGCTGACACCACAGGCGTGACCCGCCACAATCTCCTCAGCCAATACGGCCACATCTTGCAGGCCCAGATTAATACCCTGGCCCGCCAGCGGGTGAATGGTGTGCGCGGCGTCCGCCACCAGAGCGACCCCGGGTTGCACATAGTCCATCGCGTGACGCTGGCGCAGCTGATGGGCGAAACGCCTGGAGCTGCCCAGCACCGCGCCGAGTCTGCTTTCACAGGCCCGTTCCAGCGCGGCGCAAAATGCCAGGTCGTCCAGTGCCATCACGCCATCGACCAAGTGTTCCTGCAGCGACCACACGATGGAGCAGTAGTGATGCCCGTCCACTGCCGGTAGCGGCAGCAATGCCAACGGCCCGCTGGGCAAAAAGCGCTGCCAGGCTGTTTCTTCATGTGTGTGTGCAACCTCTACCGTGGCCACGATGGCGCAATGGCCATAATCCCACTCCCGACTTTGGAAGCCCATCATCTCTCTGACGCGAGACATGGCCCCGTCGGCAGCCACCAGCAAATCGGCTGTCAGCGTCTCGCCCCCATCAAGTTCCAACAGCATGCGCGAAGAATCGAGCCGCGTGCAGGACTTAAGCGCGACCGGACACAACAGTTTGATATCGGTAGCGGCACGGACCCGGTGCAGCAGCGCGCTGACGATGGCGCGATTTTCCACGATATGACCCAGTTCGGGCGCATTGACCTCCCCCCGGTCGAACTCGATCTGCCCGGTGCCCTCGGCATCCCACACTGTCATGTGATGGTAGGCGCAATAGCGGTAGGCGATGATTGCCTCCCACGCCCCCAGTTTTTCCAGCAAGGCGCGCGAACGCGGCGTCAATGCGCTGACCCTGGGATCGAAGTTGTGTAAGTCATGGGCTGGGGGCAGCGGGGACGATTCCAGCGCTTGCGCCTCAATCAGTGCGATGGACAGCCCAGTGCCGCTGAGGGCTACCGCCAGAGAAGCTCCGGCAATGCCGGCCCCCACGATCACCACATCAAACTGTCGGGGTTCAGCCATGCGCCTGCCCCGGGCTCCCGACCATCCCAGCCGCGTAGCGCACAAATTCGCGCTTCAGCCCGGGCATGATATCCAGCCCCGCCAGCGCCAGATCACGGCCCAGACCTAACAACGGATCGGCGTGCATAAACAGCGCGGGCACACGGTCACTGAATTGGATAGTTCTGTCCTGGTCCTGCTGTTGTCGCCGCTGGTACCGCTGCAAGAGGGCGAGATCCCCCAGCACCAATCCAGCGGCCAAACCCTCGGCCAGCACCCGACCCAACTCGGCGACGTCGCGCAGCGCCAGGTTGTAGCCCTGCCCGGCCACCGGGTGCAATGCGTGGGCGGCATTGCCCATGACCACCACACCCTGGCGCACCTGCTCACGGGACTGCACCAGCGACAGTGGATACGCGTGGCGCTCACCGACCTGCAACATACGCCCCAGCCGATAGCCGAAGCGCTCCTGCAGTGCGGACAAAAACTCCGCTGCGGGGCAGTCGACAAAATGCCGCGCTCGCTCCGGGGGCAGGGTCCACACCAGGGCACTGCGCTGCTCGCCACCGGCGGCTGGCAACAGCGGTAGCAGCGCCAACGGCCCCTCGTCGGTAAAGCGCTCGTAGGCGCAACCGCGATGCGGCTCGGCGGAAGCGATATTCGCCACCAGCGCGTGTTGCCGATAATGCTTCTCGTTGACTGCCACACCCAGCTGCTCGCGCAGTCCTGAACTCGCACCGTCTGCCACCAGCAGCAGGCCCGCGCTGATAGTGGCCTGCTCGTCTTCCAGCTGCAGGCTGACGCCCGCACCGGCCGGCTTCACACTCACCACCCGGGCGGGACTGCGCACCTCAACCCGACCCCGGCGATGCAGCTGCTGCATTAGAGCATTACCCAGCCAGGTGTTCTCCACCACATAGCCCAGCGCCGGCCAGTTGTGATCACTGGCGCGCAACAGCGCGCTGCCGAAACGCCCGCGACTGGAGACGTGGATGCTGTCAATGGCGCAGAGCCATTGGCGCAGATCGTCCCATACCTGAATGTGTTCATAGATCAGGCGAGAGCTGTAACTCAACGCCGTAGAGCGCGCATCAAACGCCGGATGGTAATCCGACAGATTAGCTGCCACTGGTGCGGGCAGAGGAATGCTCTCCACCAACAGGATCGTGGTGGGTGGTGGCAACACGGCGCCCAGCTGCAGCGCCAGGCTCACGCCCACCATGCCGCCGCCGGCGATAACAATGTCAAAATAATCAGGCATAACTCAAGCGGCCATCAACGCCTCTATCTCCTCTACGGTTTTAGGTACGCCTGAAGAAATCACCTCACAGCCGGCCTCGGTAACCACCACATCGTCCTCGATGCGAATGCCGATGCCACGCCACTTCTTTGCCACATTGGTATTGTCCTGCGCAATATAAAGACCGGGCTCCACGGTCATCACCATGCCGGGCTCCAGCATGCGCCATTCGTCATTCACACGATAATCACCGACATCGTGTACATCCAGTCCCAGCCAATGCCCGACGCGGTGCATATAAAAGGCGCGATATGCGTGGTGCTCGATTAAATCCGTCACGCTGCCCTTGAGTAAACCCAATTCCACCAAACCCTCGGTAAATGCCCTGACGCTGGCATCGTGCGGCTGGTTCCAGTGGTTGCCAGGCCTTATTTGCGCAATAGCGGCCAACTGGGCGCTTAACACCAGTTCGTACAGTGCGCGCTGCTCCACGCTGAAGCGGCCGTTAATGGGAAATGTGCGAGTGACATCGGCCGCATAATATTCCAGCTCACAGCCCGCATCGATCAACACCAGGTCACCGTCACGCATTTTGTCGCCATTTTCAATATAGTGCATGACACAGGCATTCTGGCCGCTGCCCACAATGCTGGGATAGGCAGGGAACCTCGCACCGCCGTTTGTGAACTCGTGCTGTAATTCAGCTTCCAGCTGATATTCGTAGAGCCCACCCCGGCAAGCCTGCATGGCGCGGCGATGGGCGCGGGCAGTAATGTCGGCAGCCCTGCGCATAAGGCGCAATTCCGCGGCGCTTTTGTACAAGCGCAGTTCATGCAGCATGTGGTCGAGGTCGGTAAAGTCTCCCGGGGGCACTGCCCCGGACGACTCCTTGGTGCGGATACTGTTCACCCAAGCCATGATCTGGCGATCAAATTCCGCGCTGCGTCCCATGGAATAGTAGACCCGCGCCCTGCCTTCGAGCAGGCCGGGCAAAATGTCATCGACGTCGCCAATGGGGAAGGCGTCATCCGCGCCGAAATTTTCGCAGACGCCCTCAGGCCCGGCGCGTAGGCCATGCCACAATTCCAGGCCCGGATCGCGTTCCCGGCAAAACATGACGAACTGACCATGGCGGCGACCGGGCAGTAACACCAACACTGCGTCTGGCTCGGTGAATCCGCACAAGTAATAAAAATCACTGTCCTGACGAAAGGGGTACCCGGTGTCACGACTGCGCACCTGCTCGCGTGCCGAGGGGATAATAGCGATGCTATTGGGCGCCATAAGCGCCATCAGATTTTTTCGCCGGCGGGCAAACTCCGTCTTGCTAATGCTCATGATGTAACTCGCCAGTACCGGCGCAGCTGCTGTTCAGGTAAACGCAGATTAGCATAGCTAGTGCAGCGGCCGCTGCGTTGCACTGGAGAAATCCTGAGGTGGAGACGTCGCCATGTTGTCCATAAATACATTGACCACCGCCACGCGCAAATACTCTACCAGCTCGATGTAGCTGTCCTCAGCGTCTTCGTCGCTTTCGTCCTCGGCTGGCTCGGCCTGAGCCATGGCGGTGATATCCCTCAGTATCTCGCCCACTTCTTGCGACAGCGCCGCGCCGTTTTTTTCCTGGGCCGCAGCCACGTAGGCAAAACCCGCCATAAAGCCATCGCACCAATTTGCCAGAGCCGCGGTGCGCAGCGCGATTTCTTCCTCGTCGTCGGGCAGCAGAGGTGCGAAGGTGAACTCCTCGTCCTGCAGCGCAGCGTCTGTCACGGTGTACAGTTGCATAATGCGGCTGGCCAGTTCGCCATACAGATCAAGGTCCAGTGCCTGAGCAAGGGCATTCAGGCCATACTCCGGCTGGGCCGGGGCCCCTGCGCCGAGCAACCCACAAAGACAACCATGCAACTGGGAGGGCGATGCCAGCACACCCTGGTCCAACAGGTGATTGGCGAATTCATCGAAGTCGAATACACCAACGTCATCAGGCAATTCATCGTACATAAGGTGTTCTCCCTGGGAGGTCGTGCCCGATAGCTTGTCGAGTCACTTCCACCGTCAACTGTAAAAGGGTTGGCAGGCTATTGATATTTATGAATTTTGTGGCGTTGACCTCAATGCCAAGCGCCACTATAGTAGGGTTTCCATAATAACTATCCCAGTATACCCGCATGGCTGATAACTCACTCAAAGACCTTGAACATAAGATCGACGAACTCATCGCGCTGTGCCAAGAGCTCAATCGCGAAAATCGTGCACTAAAGGCGGACACCGCCGGGTGGCGCGATGAACGAAGAGATCTTATGGATAAAAATGAACTGGCCCGGTTCAAGGTCGAAGCCATGATTGATCGTCTGCGCACAATGGAGTGACCCGCGTGAGCCCACCCAATACCGTAACCGTAAAGATTCTCGACAAGGATTACCAGATCGCTTGCCCTCCGGAGCAAGAAGCTGAACTTCTGGTATCGGCAAAATATCTGGACAAGCAGATGCGTGGCATTCGCGAGTCGGGGAAAGTCATCGGGTTGGAACGCATCGCGGTGATGGCCGCCCTCAATATCAGTTACGAATTACTGCAGGCCTCTGATCATGCGGATGCTGGCCACACTGGCGCTGAACCCGTCAAGCGGCTCAATCGCAAGCTCGACGATGCCCTACACGACCTGCGACAACTCGAAATCGGCTAGGTCACAAATATTTCACGCGATCAGTAACGCAATAACTGGACTGCCGCTGCAGAATCTGGGCTATACTGATTCTGGGTCCCTGGCGTATGCGCCAGACTTACAGTCCTCGAGCCGATATTATGTAACCGGGGGTTTCTCGATTCTGTTGGTGTGCATGTCCGGCTTCGACCGGAAAGCCTTATGCAGTGCAGAAGCCACCGCCTTGAATCGTCGGGTTCAAGGGCAGTGCTGTCAGCGGTACGCCGGGAATCCATCTTTTAGCCATGACCGACACCCAACGTCTAAAAATCCAACTACGCACTACGCTGCGCCAACGCCGTAAAACACTGAGTGCCTGCGCACAACACACCGCGGCGCACGCTTTACTCCTTGCGATTGACAACCTGCCCGCCTGGACAAAGGCCCAACGCATTGCCGTGTACCTGGCCGCGGACGGGGAAATCGACACCGGACCGCTGACCACTAAAGCGCGCGGCCTGGGTAAACAATTGTTTCTGCCGATAATCAACGATGACCTCAGCCTCAGCTTTGCGCTCTGGCACGCTGACGACTCCCTGTCGAACAATCGCTACAACATTCCCGAGCCATCCGCCGCAACCCCGCGCTGTGCGGTAGCAGAACTGGATATCATTTTTCTGCCGCTGGTAGGGTGGGACCTGCACGGCGGACGCCTGGGGATGGGAGGGGGATTCTATGATCGAACACTGGCAGGTACTTCCGGTCCACTACTGGTCGGACTAGCCCACGATAACCAACAGGTAGAGGAAGTCCCACAGGACGGCTGGGATATCAGGCTGGACTTCATTGCGACCGATACCGCTGTGTACCGGCGTCAGGGAAAGGAGGACAACGACGGGGCTGCTCTACTGCGGGAGGATGACACCCGCTTGTAACTCGGATACCGGGCCGGCGACCGAATCATTCACGGCAAGGGGCAACAGCAGTGTCAGCAACACCCCCAGGGCAAAGGCCGCTGCCAGAACCAGCACCAGATCAGGTTTACGCTTCAACAGGTTTCTCTCAGTGCGAACGGGCTGCGGTTTCATGGCAACCGGCGCCCACGTCCGGATGCAAACACACGCAATTCATTAGTCGGCGAACGGGCGTGATCTTATACCAGCACCCAGCAAAAGAGAACCCCTGCAGGCCGCGCGGGGACTGGGTTTCGCCGTTACTGCAAGCGCCCACCGAGATACAACTGATAGGCCCGGTTATCGGTTTCCTCCCAATAGCGGTAATTGATCCGATCCAGGACTTGTTCGAACTGCCGACGCTCGGCTCTGCCCACCTGAATGCCGACCAAAATCCGCCCATACGCAGCGCCGTGGTTGCGGTAGTGAAACATGGAAATGTTCCAGCGCTGGCCCAGGCCCGCTAAAAACGTGAGCAGAGCGCCAGGACGCTCAGGAAATTCCACGCGATACACCAGCTCATCGCGCAATTGGGCCGGCGCATGACCGCCAACCATATGGCGGATGTGTAACTTGGCCACCTCATTGTCGGTCATGTCCTCGGTGGTATAGCCGCGTTGGCGCAGACCGGCGAGCAGGCTCGCCAGATCCTCACCGCCGGGAATAACCGCCAAACCGACAAAGACCTGGGCGGAGTGCGCATCGGCGTAACGATAATTGAACTCGGTGATATTGCGCCGACCGAGCGCGCTGCAAAACTGCTTAAAGCTGCCGGGTCGTTCCGGCACAGTGACGCTGATCACCGCCTCCCGTTGCTCGCCAATTTCCGTGCGCTCGGAGATGTAGCGCAAACGATCGAAATTGGTATTGGCGCCACTGACGATCGCCAATAAATCTTGCCCCTGCACGCCGGTCCGCTGCACATACTTCTTCAGACCCGCCAACGCCAGAGCGCCGGCAGGCTCGGCGATGCTGCGGGTGTCTTCAAAAATGTCCTTGATCGCCGCACACATTTCATCGGTAGTGACAGTGATAACCTCCGACACCGTTTTGCGAATGATGCGAAAGGTCTCCTTGCCTATCTGCGCCACGGCACAACCATCAGCAAACAGGCCCACCTCAGTCAGTGTGGCGCGCCGCCCGCGGGTCAATGCCAGCTGTAAACAGGCGGCGTCTTCGGGTTCCACGCCGATCAGCCGCGTGTGCGGCCACACATATTTCACATAGGCGGAGACACCGGCGAACAGACCGCCGCCGCCCACCGGTACGAACAGGGCGTCGAGGGGCTCCTGGTGCTGCCGCACAATTTCCATACCCACAGTGCCCTGCCCGGCAATCACATCGGGGTCATCAAAGGGATGTACATAGGTCAGGTCCTGCACCTGCAACAACGCCTGCGCGTGCAATGCCGCCTCATCATAGGAGTCGCCATGCAGCACGACCCGCGCGCCAAGGTTGCGCACTGCATCCACCTTGATCAGTGGCGTGGTGCGCGGCATGATGATGGTGGCTTTCACGCGCAACTTCTGGGCCGCCACTGCAACGCCCTGAGCGTGGTTTCCCGCCGATGCGGCAATAACACCGCGGCTGAGCTGCTCCTGGCTGAGACGACTCATTTTGCAATACGCGCCGCGCAGCTTGAACGAAAAAATCGGCTGCAAATCTTCCCTCTTCAGCCAGACGCGGTTGTCCAGCCGCCGCGACATCAGGCCGGCTTCATGTATCGGCGTTTCCCGGGCAACGTCATACACACGCGCATCGAGAATTCGTTTGATATAGGACTGCGGCATGACCGGTTCGCTTCCAATGACGGCGGGCGGGCCGCCCATCTTAATGGAGTGGGCTACGTTTTTCAGCCCAAACCGTAATGGCGATAGCAGGTTTTTCCGTGATCGCAGCGGTGGGCTACTCTATAATGCCGTACGCTTCATACCCCTATGCCCGAGGACTCGACATGACCCAGGACGAGATGAAACAGGCGGTCGCGGAAGCGGCACTGGCATACATCAGGCCCAAACTGGAAAGCGATACGGTATTGGGCATCGGCACCGGCTCTACCGCCAATCTCTTTATCGACGCCCTCGCCCGCATCAAAGGCCAGATCAATGCCACTGTGGCCAGCTCCGAGGCCTCCACGCAACGACTCAAAAGCCACGGCATTCCCGTGTATGAACTCAACACGGTGGACCAGGTAGATTTTTACGTGGACGGGGCCGACGAGTGCAATCGCGCCCTGCAACTGATCAAGGGCGGCGGCGCGGCGCTGACCCGCGAAAAAATCGTGGCCTCGGTAGCGCGGAAATTTATTTGTATCGCCGACGACAGTAAGTTGGTGCACACCCTGGGGAAGTTTCCGCTGCCGGTGGAAGTGATTCCCATGGCGCGCAGCCACGTGGCCCGGGAACTGGTCAAGCTGGGCGGCGACCCGATTTACCGCGAAGGGGTGGTCACCGACAACGGCAATGTCATCCTGGACGTGTACAACTTTTCGATCCCCCAGCCGCTGGCGATGGAGGAGAAGATCAACAATATTACCGGTGTGGTTACCAATGGGCTGTTTGCTCTCAGGCCTGCAGATGTACTGTTGCTCGGTACACATGAGGGCGTTAAAACGTTGTATGCCGAATAAATTTTACACCGCTGCATAGTGCTGCCTGGAGCTGTGGTCACGTGGTGGCCCTCGATCACTCAGCTATCAAAAATCTTCCCGGGATTCATAATACCCAGCGGATCAAACGCCTTTTTAATCTGGCGCATAATCGACACCTCAAGCTCCGAACGCGAGTAGTGCAGATAGTCTTTCTTCAGTAACCCAACCCCATGCTCGGCCGCAATACTGCCACCGTAACGCTGCACAATAGCGAATACCCACTTACTCACCTCGCCACAGCGCTGTTGAAACTCGTCCATGGATAAGGCGTCCGGCTTGAGTACATTCAGGTGCACATTGCCGTCGCCGATGTGGCCGAACCAGATGATTTCGAACTCCGGATAATTTTCGTTAACCACCGCTTCCACTTCCGCCAGAAATGCGGGAATGTGGGAGATCACTGTGGAGATGTCGTTCTTGTAGGGCGTCCAGCGTGAAATCGTCTCCGAAATGTCCTCGCGCAGACGCCACAGTGAATGCGCCTGGGCGATGCTCTGGCTGACTACACCGTCCAGCACCCAGCCCTGTTCTACGCAGTGCTCGAACAGACTCATGGCCTGCTCTAGCGTTTTTTCATCGCGCAGTTCGAATTCCAGCAGCGCATAAAATTCAGCCGGTGTCTCGAACGGGCGCTGCAAGTCCTGGTGCGTGATGACTTTCTGCAGGGCCAGTTCGGAGAAAAACTCGAATGCGCTGAGCTCCATGGCGCCCTGATACGTGCGCAGCACATCCATGATGCTCGCCATATCCGGTACACCCAGTACGAGTACGACCAGCTCCAGCGGCGGACGTGACAGGCGCATGGTGGCCTCAACCACCACACCCAGCGTGCCCTCGGCGCCGATCACCAATTGCCGCAGGTCGTAACCCGCATTATTTTTTACCAGGCCACGGTTGAGATCCAGCAATTCACCGCTGCCATTGACCAGCTTCAGGCCCGCCACCCAGTCGCGGGTCATACCGTGGCGAATGACCTTGATCCCGCCGGCATTGGTAGAAATATTGCCGCCGATCTGGCTGGAACCGCTGGATGCAAAATCCACCGGGTAGAACAACTCGTGCTCGGCCGCGTAGTTTTGCAATTGCTCGGTCACCACACCGGCGCCGCAGCGTACTGTGCGGTCAATCGGGTTGAAATCTTCTATGTAGTTTAGTCGGTCGAGTGCCAGCACCAGCTCGCCATTACAGGCGACAGCGCCCGCACTGAGACCGGTGCGTCCACCCGAGGGGACAATCGCCAGTCCCGCTTGCGCAGCGAGACGCACAATGGCCTGTACCTGCTCGATGCTGTCAGGCAGTAACACGGCGGCGGGGTTGGGTGTATGAACTCGGGTCCAATCGCGGCCGTAGCGCTGCAGAGAATCGTAGTCCGTCAGCACCCGGCCGGGGCCGACTATCTTCTCCAAAGCGGTGAGGACGGAATTGTCGATTGCTGGCAAGTGAAGCTCCTTAGTTAATTTTCACATGGCGTTGGTGCGGGGAGCCCGTATGGTAACATGCTCGCCCTTTTTTACCGCACCGGCCAGCTTGCCGAACAGCCCCGCTCGAACTAGCAAAGGACCAACGAATCATGGCGCAGCAATCTTTGGAGAAGAGCAAAATCAAATTCCTACTACTGGAGGGTGTACACCCCTCGGCCGTGGAGGCATTACAGAAGTCCGGTTATAGCAACATCGAGCAGCACAAAAAAGCGTTGCCGCCGGAAGAGCTTAAACTCGCCATTGCCGGCGCCCACTTTGTGGGCCTTCGCTCTGCGACACACCTCACCGAAGACATATTTGCCGCCGCCGGAAAACTCGTGGCCGTGGGCTGCTTTTGCATCGGCACCAATCAGGTCGATCTCGAAGCGGCTACCCGCCGCGGCATCGCAGTGTTTAACGCGCCGTTTTCCAATACCCGCAGTGTAGCCGAACTGGTGCTGGCTGAAGCCATCCTGCTGCTGCGCGGTGTGGCCGCCAAAAACGCGGCCGCACACCGCGGTGAATGGCAGAAGACCGCCACCAACGCCTTCGAAATTCGCGGCAAGACGCTGGGTATCATCGGCTATGGCAACATCGGCATGCAGTTGGGTGTGCTCGCAGAGGGCTTGGGCATGCAGGTGCAGTTTTATGACGTAACCAACAAGTTACCGCTGGGCAATGCCCGGCAGGTGCCGAGTCTCAACCATCTCCTGAGCACCTCCGATGTGGTAAGCCTGCATGTGCCTGAGAGCCCTTCGACGCAGAACCTGATCGGCGCCGCACAACTGGCGCAGATGCCTGCGGGCAGTATCCTGATCAATGCCTCGCGCGGCACCGTGGTGGATATCGACGCCCTGGCTGCAGCGCTTGAATCCGGTGCCCTCGGCGGTGCCGGCATCGATGTGTTTCCAATAGAGCCGCGCTCCAACGAGGACGAGTTCATCTCCCCTCTGCGTCGCTTCGACAACACCTTCCTCACTCCGCATATCGGTGGCAGCACGCTTGAGGCGCAAGAGAACATCGGCATGGAAGTGGCGGAAAAGCTGGCGCGCTACAGCGACAATGGAACCACGACATCGTCAATCAACCTGCCAGCGGTCGCTCTACCCGAACATAAGGGCAGCCATCGCCTGTTACATATACACCGCAATGTGCCGGGAGTTATGAGCGCTATCAACAGTGTATTTTCCGAGAACCGGATCAATGTCTCTGCACAGTTTTTACAGACCAGAGACACGGTGGGCTACGTGGTGATCGATATCGACGCAGAGTACAGCGAGATCGCCCTTAAAAAACTGGCGGCGATTGCAGGGACCATTCGCAGCCGCGTACTGTTTTGATAGACCCGCATCTCTTGACAGATATGGGCGATAAACCTACTTCACAGGTGCGTGTCGGGTTTAGGCCGATCGTTATTTTTTCGCTATTTGAATCCTAACAACATCCCCAACGCAGATGATAGATTAATCTAAACCAAAGTTTAGGTCGTGGCGCCTCTCACTATTCGAGAGGCTAGCGGTATGCTGGAAACATAAAAATTCAACAGGGCGACAGGGAGCTGCCTTTATTCTTACCTGACTCATGATGCACAATGAGTCGGGAGCACGGGAGGGGCCGTCATGCGTAACAGAACAACCTTTCAGATCAGCACACTAGCAGCCGCCATCGCTGCAACTCTCGTTTCCAGCTACACCACAGCACAGGAATCAGGACTGGAAGAAGTGATCGTGACGGCCACGCGCCGTGCCCAATCGCTGCAGGATATTCCCATCAACATAACGGCGCTGAACAGCACAGCAATCGAACGTGATCGCCTCACTGACCTGACCGATATCGCCCGTGTGGTGCCGGGCATGACCGTGGTGGATCAGGGACCGCGCGGTAGCAATACCCTCACCGTGCGCGGCCTGAATGTCAGCAACATCACCGCGACTGATGGCAGCAACGACGGCGGTGGCACTGTGGCCACCTATGTCGGTGAAATCCCGTTGTACGTCGATTTGAAATTGAACGACATGGAGCGCGTGGAAGTGCTGATGGGGCCGCAGGGCACACTGTACGGCGCCGGCACCATGGGCGGCGCGGTGCGCTATATCCCCAACCGGCCACAGGCGGACGCGCTGAGCGTGGAGGCGCGCGGCGACCTGTATGCGCTTAGCCATTCGGATGATGCCGGCTACGAGGGTGGTGGCACCGTCAATATTCCCATTATTCCCGATACCCTGGCGTTTCGTGCATCGGCGGACTATCTGGATGACCCGGGTTTTATTGATTACAACTACCTGGTGCGACAGGCGGGTGTGTCTAATCCCCAGCCTGATTTCAGCAATCCGAACGACGTGAACGCCAACCTGAAAGGGAAGAAAGACGCCAATACCGAGCAAACCTGGTCGGGTCGGGCCGCATTACGTTACACAGATGACATTCTGGACGGCACACTGTCCTACTATTATCAGGATCAGGATGTCGGCGCGCGTCAGGTCAACCACCAGGACAGCTTTAACACCGGCAAGTACGAATCGGCGCACCGCTTTCTGGAACCCAACACGCGCAAGAACGAGCTGTACGCACTCGAGTTGGTGGCGGACCTGGGATTTGCCGCACTCACGTCAGCCACCGGCTATTCTGAATTTTCTGAACACGGCAACCGCGACCAGACTGATCTGTTGTTAACCTTTGAATACGGGTACGAATTGTTCCCCAGCTTCTCCGCTTACACCAGTGAGCAGGTCGACGCCGATACTTTCACCCAGGAGTTGCGCCTGGTATCGACCAGTGATGGCCCCTGGAACTGGATCGTCGGTGGTTTCTACAATGACTTCAACAATGACTTCCTTACCCAGGAGTTCACCCCGGGATACGACCAGTTTGCGGTCGATAATCTGGGCGGTGTGCAGCTGCGACCCGATGCACTGGAGTTTCAGCAGACGGCAAAGGAAAGCCAGAAGGAAACTGCCGCGTTCGGTGAGCTGGGCTATGAGATTACCGAGGCGTGGCAGGTGACTGTGGGTATGCGCTGGTTCGAGTATGAGTATGAGGCTACCAACGGTCTAGCGCTGCCTTTATCTGACACAGTCTTTAATGGCGCGCCCCCGGATTCGATCAATATCAGCGGCGACTCCGGCAACACGAAAGCCAACGATACGATTTACAAGTTCAACACCTCCTACGATTTCAATGACGACATCATGAGCTACCTGACCATCAGTGAGGGCTATAGGTTGGGCGCATCGAATGCGATCACGCTGTGTCCCGTTCCGCTTGATGGCAGTGTGCAGAACGTTTGCGCCCTCCCGGGCGAGGAGTCGTACGAAACCGATACCTCCACCAACTATGAAATTGGCGTACATTCCCAGTTTGGCGATTCACTGTTGTTGAATGGTGCGGTGTACTTCGTGCAATGGGATGATCCGCAGTTGCAATCGGTAACCGAAAACGGCGGCCTGCCAATAGTAGCCAATGGTAAAGGAGCAGAAAGTACTGGCCTGGAAGTATCCGCGCAGTACTTCATCCTGCCAAATCTTTCGGTCAGCGGCGCTTATGCCTACACCAATGCGGAGCTGACCGACGATGTGGAAGGCTTGTTCTGCGGTCCGCTATCAGATCCCGAGTGTGCCGCCTATGATGGCGACCGGCTGCCCGGCACACCAGAGAACCAGCTCTACCTTGCGACACACTATGAGATGCCTTTGAGCGACGGTTCAGATCTGGCGTTCGATTGGTCGATGTCCGCACAAAGCAACGTCATCACCAAAGCGGGTAAAGGCGATTTCGGTGAGAGTTTGCCGAGTTTTGCCTTGAATAATGTTTCCACCACCTGGTTCAAGGATGCCTGGATGGTGTCGCTGTATGCGGACAATGTCTTTGATATTTATGCCGAGACCGGTGTTCGTACTGACAGGAGTTTTATCCGCGAGGTCGGGGACTTCGAGCTGCGACGCTACTACCAGAACATGGTGCGCCCGCGACAAGTCGGCCTGAAATTTACTTATCGCTTTGACGGCTAGCGGCTGCTCCCGCGAAATTGCCGCCCACCACGGCGCCGCCCAAAAGGCGATCGCGGCTGGACAGCTGCAACGGGCACATGAGCACTGCCTTGCCATCCTCGAACTAGACCAGAACTTTGCTGATGCCTGGTTCCTGTGCGGTGTTATTGCCGCGCATAACGGCTTGCCGGACAAGGCGGCTGAGATTTTCCGCAAGGCGATAATGCTGGCACCTGGTAAAGCAGAGTATCACGCGGAACTGGGCAAGCAACTAATTGCCCTGCGTGTACCGCGTGAGGCGCTTGCTGCAGCCACAACGGCATTATCGTTGGTCCCGGACGAACTTCCCACACTCAACACCATGGGAACTGTCTTCAGTCACTGCGGCGAACACGAACAGGCGCTGGCCTGCTATCAACGAGCCGCACTCACCCTTGAGCACCGGGCAGAGCACGCCAAGGGTTTGTCCAAGCAGTGGCAGGCGGATCTCTATTTCAATATGGCAGCATCACTGCAGTTCGCGGGGCAGTTTGAGTCCGCCGCAGAGGCCTATGAAAAAGCCATAGAGTTGCAGCCGTATATGTTCCGCGCGCATTCAGCCCTGTCGACAGTGAGCCGCCAGACACGGGCACGAAATCACATCCAGCGGCTACAGCAACTTCGCGACCGCATCACTACGCCCCGGGATCAACTGCACCTGGGTCATGCCATCGCCAAGGAGCAGGAAGATCTGGAATTGTGGCAGGAGTCACTGGCGAGTCTGGCGTGGGCCAAGCGGGCACAGGCTGAACAGGTCAGCTACAGCGCTGCGGCGGACGCTGAACTGTTTGCCGGTATAAGAGAGATATTTTCACGAGAGATGTTCTCCCACCCTGCAAGCGCGAACGGCGGTTGCAACAACCACGAACCGATTTTTATTGCGGGTATGCCGCGCACCGGTACCACCCTGGTGGAACAGATACTCGGCGGCCATTCCCGGGTCTATACCGCCGGTGAACTACTGAACTTTCCGCAGCAGGTGAAGCGCCTGACGGAATCTCCATCGTTGGACGTACTGGACATTGAGACGCTTACACGTGCCAGTCACCTGCATATGGCCAAGCTCGGCGCGGCCTACATAGACAGCACCCGGCCGAGGACCGGCCATACACCGCATTTCATCGACAAACTACCGATCAACTTTTTGTACCTGGGCCTTATCAAACTCGCGCTACCCAACGCCAGGCTGATCTGCCTGCGCCGCGACCCGATGGATACCTGCCTGAGCAATTACCGCCAACTGTTTGGGGTGAACTTCAAACACTATCATTACAACTACGATTTACTGGACTGTGGGCGCTACTACCTGGAGTTTGATCGCCTGATGCGTCATTGGCACGAGGTTATGCCGGGCGCCATATTCGAGGTGCAGTACGAAGCTCTCGTGGAAAATCCCCAGCAGATAAGTCGAGAACTACTGGCTCATTGTGAGTTGACCTGGCAAGATCAGTGCCTGTCGTTCCACCAGCGAAGAACCAGCGTAGCCACCGCCAGCGCGGTGCAAGTACGACAAGGTGTTTATACGACTTCGGTGAATCGTTGGCAGCGTTACGGTGATGCCCTGCAGCCCTTGTATGAGCTGCTCAGATCAGCCGGGATTTATTCTTGAAACACCCGTCAGCATGACTCCGCGTTGCTCCAGCCAGCGCTCGACACGAACCAGATAATCGCCACGAAACGCTGCGGATTCATTCGCCAGCTGATGTCCTGCGCCATGTAGATACTCCACCGGGCTGCCAGGAAACAGCGTCTGGATAACACCGACGTTATAGCGCCAGTCCACGGTCGCGTCGGCATCGCCCTGAACAATCAATGCTGGACCCATGCCAAGATCGCGTTGCTGCAAATTGCGCAGCCAGCGCCGCAACGCGCCCACCCAACGCAGCGAAATTCGGTGACACTGCAGAGGATCACGACGCAGGAAGGCCAGAAACGCGAGATCCGAAGAGTTACTGGAAAATCCGCGCGGTATGCTGGCCACAAAATGCTGCGCCACCGCTTGCGCAAGTCGCACCTGCAACCAACCCGCAGGGCGTATGAGCGGTGCCAGCAGAACCGCCGCTACGAATGGCCATTTATACTTCGCTGCATAATCAACCAACGCCGCACCACCGGTGCTCTGTGCCATGACCCAAAGCGGCAGCTTTGGCAAATCTACGGCACCAAGCACGTCATAAATGGCGCGGCTGTAATCGCCAAAATTATCAATTACCGCAGGCGCGCCACTGGACAGGCCATGCCCGGGGAGGTCGAAGATCAGCACATTGCAGTTGCGCGACAGACCCCATTCAATCAGCTTGCTAAACACGCCCGTGTGGTCGAAGTAACCGTGCAGTAACAGCAGATTTGCGCTGGCATCAGGCTGGCACCAGTAGTGGACAGCGAGGGTATAGTCGCCAGAATGAACGTGGCCAGCCCGATGCTCAACCTGCGGTAGCCGCGCCGCAAAATCGATGCTGTAGTCACGGCAAAACGCCTGTAATTCCGCCGACGGTTTTGCCTGATCACCGAAGGCGGGAAGCTGCTGACGTAGCCTCTCTAGTTGTTCCGACGTCGATGCCGTAAAACCGCTCAATGGACAACGGGCGAAAGTGCTCCGGATTCGTAGGAGATTTGCATGTCGGCCAACGAGCGCACCTTAATCTTGCTGGCGTTACCGGCCGTGCCGAATGCTTCATAGCGTGCGATGCAGATATCTCTCATCGCCGTGATGGTGTGGGCCAGGTATTTGCGTGGATCAAACTCGGCGGGATTTTGCGCCAGGAAGCGGCGAATCGCCCCGGTGGACGCCAGCCGCAGGTCCGTATCGATGTTCACCTTGCGCACCCCGTGACGGATACCCTCCTGCACCTGCTCCACTGGCACACCGTAGGTCTGCGCGATTTGTCCGCCGAATTCGTTGATGATCGCCAGCCATTCCTGCGGCACTGCGGAGGAACCGTGCATCACCAGATGGGTATGGGGAATGCGGGCATGTATTTCCTTGATGCGATTAATATCGAGAATGTCACCGGTGGGCGGACGCGAAAACTTGTACGCGCCGTGGCTGGTACCACAGGCGATTGCCAGTGCATCCACGCCGGTGGCCTTGACGAACTGCGCCGCTTCCTCCGGGTCCGTAAGCATCTGGTCGTGGGTCAGTATGCCCTCGGCGCCGCTGCCGTCCTCTTCTCCGGCCTCGCCGGTCTCCAGCGAACCCAGGCAACCCAACTCGCCCTCCACTGACACGCCACAGGCATGGGCCATCTCCACCGCGCGGCGCGTGACAGCCACATTGTAGTCGTAGTCTTTGGGGGTTTTGCCATCTTCGCCGAGCGAGCCGTCCATCATTACAGAGCTAAAGCCCATCTGGATCGAACGCTGGCATACGCCCACCGATACACCATGGTCCTGATGCACCACCACCGGGATGTGCGGAAACTCGTTCATAGCCGCTTCCATCATGGCGCGCAGGAATGGCGCGCCAGCATATTTGCGCGCGCCAGCACTGGCTTGCATGATGACGGGTGAGTTAGTCGCATCCGCCGCTTCCATTATGGCGCGGGTCTGTTCCAGGTTATTGACATTGAACGCCGGCACACCGTAATTGTATTCGGCGGCGTGATCCAGCAACTGACGCAAACTGATTAAAGCCATGGGGGTAATCCTTTCACTTGTAACGTTGAATTTGAATGTATGTTACTCGGGTTTGCGGCCGGCGCGCTGCTCCAGCATCGCCACCGCAGGCAGGGTCTTTCCTTCCACGTACTCCAGAAAAGCGCCTCCTCCGGTAGAAATGTATGACACGTCATCCGCGATACCAAACTTGTCGATGGCTGCGAGCGTGTCCCCACCTCCGGCTAGCGAAAATGCTGAACTTTCTGCAATAGCCAGTGCCAGGGCCTTGGTGCCCGCAGCAAACTGCTCGAACTCAAACACACCGACCGGGCCATTCCAGAGAATCGTGCCGGCAGTTTTGACAATGTGTGCAATCTGTTTCGCCGACTCGGGGCCGATGTCCAAAATCATGTCATCCTCCGCTACTTCGGCGGTAAGCTTGACGCAGGCCTGCGCGTCCTCGGCGAACGCTTTCCCCGTCACTACATCAACGGGCAACGGAATACTGGTTTTTTGCAGCAGGGCGCGGGCCGTGGGAATCAAATCGTGTTCGCACAATGATTTGCCGACCGGACTGCCGCTGGCGGCCAGGAAAGTATTGGCAATACCGCCGCCCACAACGAGTTGATCCACTTTGTCGCAAAGGGCTTCGAGTACTTCCAACTTGGTCGAAACTTTTGAACCGCCCACGATGGCCACCAGAGGACGCGCAGGATTCGCCAACGCCTGCGTCAAGGCACGCAGTTCCTGTTCGAGCAGAGGGCCGGCACAGGCGACCGGCGCGTACTTCGCCACGCCATGCGTAGAGGCCTGGGCACGGTGTGCGGTGCCAAAGGCATCCATCACAAAAATATCGCACAGCGCCGCATAGGCGCGCGCCAACTTTTCGTCATCCGCATTTTCACCGGGGTTAAACCGCACGTTTTCCAGCAGGGCCACATCGCCGTCGGCCAGCTCTACGCCCTCGTGCCACTGTGTCACGAGGTTGACCGGCTGTCCCAGCAGACCCGATAAATGCTGCGCTACTGGAGCGAGGGAGTACTGTGCATCGTACTCGCCCTCCACAGGTCGGCCCAGATGTGACATGAGAAGTACCTTGGCCCCTGCGGCCCGCGCCGCCTCTATCGTTGGCAGCGCCGCTCGAATACGGGCATCGCTGGTCACCACGCCCTGCTTGATGGGCACATTCAGATCTTCGCGAATCAACACGCGTTTGCCGCGCACATTCTGATCCCGCATCAAATCCATTTTCAATGTCATGCGACTAACCTCTGGCGCAGCGTGTGCGCGCTCTCGCGACCCGCTCTGTCTTGTGAATGCCTACAACCCACCCCAGTACTGCGCCACATCCAGCATGCGATTGGCATATCCCCACTCATTGTCAAACCAGGTCAGGACCTTCACCAGCCGCTTGCCGCTCACCCGAGTCTGGCTGGCATCCACGATACTGGAACGGGCATCATGATTAAAATCACAGGATGCCAGAAGCTCCTCGGTATAGCCAAGGACGCCGTCGAACCCGGACTGTGACGCCTCTCGCAAAATGCGATTGATCGTCACCACATCAGTGTCGTGACGAGTTTGCACGGTAAGATCCAGCGCCGACACATTGAGTGTTGGCACCCGCAGCGCCTGTGCACTAAAGCGCCCCGCCATGGCGGGCAGCAAGCGCTCAATGCCTTTAGCCAATGCCGTATCCACCGGAATAATGGATTGCGAGGCGGCCCGTGTTTTGCGCAAATCCGTATGGTGATAAGCGTCCAGCACCGGCTGGTCGTTCATCGCCGAGTGAATCGTGGTAATGGTGCCACTCTCGATGCCGACGGTATCTTCCAGAGCCTTTATGATCGGCACAATGCCGTTGGTAGAACAGGATGCGTTGGAGGCGATGCGGTGCGTCGCGCGCAGGTCACGGTGGTTGACCCCAAAGACCACCGTTTTGTCCACATCGGCCTGCGCCGGCTGGGAAAACAGTACTTTCTTCGCTCCCTGCCGCAAATGCTTTTCGGCGGTAGCGCGGTCGGAAAAGGCGCCGGTGCATTCCAGCACCAT
>JANNXP010000242.1:0-10102 GCA_031409615.1 Haliea sp.
ACTTTTCTGAGCAAGCGGCAAATCCTTGGGGTCGTCGGGACTTTTCTGAGCAAGCGGCAAATCCTTGGGGTCGTCGGGACTTTTCTGAGCAAGCGGCAAATCCTTGGGGTCGTCGGGACTTTTCTGAGCAAGCGGCAAATCCTTGGGGTCGGCGTTAAAAGGCCAAGAATCGCTCTATCGAGGGCGATACATTTCGATAGGCAAATGCCTGCTGGGGTCGCCTTCACCCAGCGGGCATTTTTTATGTCTTGATTTCGTAAAGTCTTACAACCGCCTACCATGGAGGTTATGGTTTTCCGGATCTGAAACGGTTTTTAATGAAGTTGATACCGTTACTTCAAACACCTGGATCAATCAGCAATGTCGGATGCGGACTTTGGGCAGCCACTTGCGCTCCGACCATCATCGTTACACATGCAATTCTTGTTAGCCGGAGTGGAGTCAGTTTTCAGTTTTCAGTTTGCCGTGGACGTTATTCTCATCGGCAGAGGACGGCGCGGTGTGCGAATCTGTGGATCCCATTACAGGGGCTCTGACGCAGTATAGTTTCCAGTTCAGGACCTTTTTAGTGCCTCTCTGACAAACTGGCCTCGCTTGAACTGGTAGGGTGTCCGTTTAGGCTGAGTCTAGGAGCGGTAGATATCCAAGCCTGCGAACATATCCTCAGGCGATAGCGGTACACTTTGCGCCGGTCGCTCTACTGGTATTGTCCAGCCAGGTCGACAGATTTGTGGGGTACGGACTGTCGTCAATGCCATGGGGGCCATACTCCAAAGGCATCAGAGATCCGGATCGGGGAGTAAGTTAGCCCCGAAAAGATCGCTTCAGCTACACCCATCGCTAGTGCGATTAAGAATGGAAGCGGCAATCCAGACCTTGATCTTGTCACTCAGGCCGAACTTTGACGTGACCACGACATTAAGAATGAGGATGTAACGCATGTGCCCCACATATGTTGGCTCAGTACTCGCAGCAGGACACGGTCATGGAGGGCGCAATGTCCAATAGTATGCCGGCCGCGTGGGACAGCAGTGGTGCCTAGGGTTGGCGCACAACCCTATCCACGGGCGTACCCCAAACGCCGAACTGTCGCGATTGGGCAATCTTCTCCAGTGTTTGGTACTCGAAAGGAGCATCTGGTAGTGCGACCGCCCATCCATTTTCCAGGAGATATGCGCTGAGGTCTTCGCCTTCATCAAATCGGGAAGCGTTTACACGGCACCAGCCTATGACGCTACCGTCATCCAGTTCGTCTAGTATTTGACAGCGGACAAAGCCATCAATTTTGAAATCCAGTGCTACGGTCGCACGCGATCCACAAACGGGAGGTCGTTGATAACTTGTACACGTGCGGTTGGTTCGCGGAATGTGAATACCGTACAGGTGAATGGTCTTACCTTTTATACGCAGGGTGCCATTCTCATTGACAATGGCAGAGCTGGAAATTTCATAGGCGCACAGGGGCGAGGTAGCGAGTACGAAATACGCGAGCGCAAAACCCACAAGCTGTTTGATTTTATCGGTTCCCTGCATGCATCCAGTGTATGAAGATTTCCGGCGTGCGACAAGGTTCGCTCTGTGACGAAATCAGGGCGTGGGCCCGTTTTTCCAAGCTGATTAGCTTCCCATGCTTAAGTTTCGCTGCTGGCCATCCGCATCTAATGTCGTATAATTACTTGGCGTAGAACGCGGATAGTATTGCAACGCGCTAGCCCCACCTTGCTGCATCGTGGATTACCAGGAAGGAGACCGTTAATGACAGTGCAGGCGGATATTCAGCAGGCCACTACCAGAATCGACCAGCAGTCCATCGCCCGGGCTGTGGCTGCTGCCAAACGTGGTGATTCTGCGGGGAGAGTGCATCTTACGGGTGCCATGGCATGGGTGGCCTATGCCTGCCCCGATGCTACAAATGCCGTCTACACCAATATTACCTCCGCCTGGCTCGGCCATGGCCCGACGCCGGCAATCCCTGTAGGGCTTGCCGAAGCCCCTTTGGAAGACAGTTTTTGGCAAGCATTCTGGGCAGTCGTTGAGGGTCCCGTAGAAGGCTATGATGCCCTTACCATCACTGTCGCAGTTGCCTCTCTGGGGGGCGCGCTTCACCCGGATTTTGAACAAATTGCCGAGAATCACGCGCGCACCCATCCGGGGGCGGCGGTGGCGCTTACCAGGCCCATCCCCGGGCATACTGACTTCGATACGTTGTCCCGTTGTCCCGCGAATAGCCTCGGTTTAACCCTGTACAAAATGATTGTGGATAATGGCTACGACCCTGAGGTTCTTGACCGAGAGTCCATCAAGCTGAGTGCGATGCCCCACTGCCTGCATTACCTGAATGCCCGCATTTTGCAGATGCATGATGTATGGCACCTGGTGGCTGGATATACAACACACTCCTCGAATGAAATTGCTATTTCTGGATTCCAACTGGCGCAGTTTGGCCACAACTATTCCGCCATGTTTCTGGCGGCAGGCACGGCGATGAGTGCCACCAAGGAGCCCAGAGGTTTCACTGTCTTGATGCAAATTATCACGGAGGCGTGGCAGCACGGATGCGAGACTCCTGCCATGATGGATATTGAATGGGAGCACGAGTGGAATAATTCACTCGAATCGATACGGTCTAAATACAAAATACCGACGTATCGAAGCGTGTTTCCGGCAGATCTCCTGGAGTCAATAGAGAACCCCTCGCTCTGGAAGAGACTGTCTCTGGCGTATCAGTTGCTCAGGTATAACGTCCAGTTGCGTCGGGGCAGACTCCGACCAGCATTGCAGTAAGCAGGCAGAAAACCCACTAAAAAAGTGGGTATCCCATGCCGAGGGCAACACCGAATTGCCGAAGCGCTTTGATGCCCTGCTTGTGGTCGATTGTTGTGACTATAAGCGAGCCGACGCCTGACCTCCTCGCACTAATCGCCCGGGTAGTTCACCGGTATGCTGGCCTGCTATAAAGGTGGTCACACCCGATTTCAGTGTATATCGATATCCATCCACCTGTTGCACCAGGCGCTTGCCACCAGCCGGTAAATCATAGATGGCTTCCGGTCTGCGTAGTTGCAGGGCGTCAAAGTCGATGACATTGACATCTGCAATATAACCCTCAGCCAGCAAGCCGCGATCGTCCATGCCATAGGCGCGGGCCGTATCATAGCTGAGCTTGCGCACCATCAGTTCCAGTGGCAGGCGCTTACCTTTTACACGATCCCTGACCCAATGTGTCAGGATAAAGGTAGGCATCCCGGCATCGGCGATTAGACCACAGTGGGCCCCGCCGTCAGACAGCCCGAACAGGGCGCCAGAGTCGGGCAATACACGCTCAAAAAAACTGAAATCATAGTTCTTGTACGCATTGAGCGGCTGATAAAACAGTTCTTTACCGCCATCAGCAATCAACAAGTCATACATGACTTCGAAACAGCTTTTACCTTTCGCTGCAGCTATGCCGCCTATGCTTTGTTCACGGGAAGGCTCGTAGTCAGGTTTTTCACCAAGCGGAAACACGTACCACAGGAGGTCCTCCCACGTGCCGCCAAAAAGCGTGCGAGGCAGTGTACTTTCCTCGCCAAGAATTTTTTCTCGAATGTCTGAGCGTTGCATTTTCGCCAGTTTTTGTTCAAAAGGCAGCTCGGCCAGTTCGCTGATATAGGTCGGATGAGCCAAAAAAACGTGCACCGTGGATTGCAGTCCGTGCAGGATTCCGGTGGGACGGCCCGCGACCTGTGGTATGACCTTGACGCCCTCTTTTTCAGCTTTGCGGGTCAGCGCCATGAAGTTATCACCGGTGATCGCATCGAATGATGTCCACACCACCGTGATGGGTCGACCGCTCTCTTTGCCGACATCGATCACCCACTGACACTCCTCTTCCTCACCCAGATGATCAGACACCAGCTCGAATACCCCGTGGTCAAGACCCTTCATGGCATAACCCAGTGCGCGCATCTCCTCAGCGGGCGCATGAGTGCCGGGCACTAATACCCCATTCACGTCTTTGTGCAGGAAGGTGCGTGAGGTGGAGAATCCCACCGCACCGGCCTCCAGTCCTTCACGCACAATTCTGGCCATGGCACTGATATCTGCGTCAGTCGGCAGTTCGTCTGTATTACAGCGCTCACCCATGACATAGCTGCGCACCGCCCCATGGGGAACCTGGGCCGCTACGTCGATGGTGCGCGGCATCGTATCCAGGGCATCCAGGTATTCCGGGAAGTGCTCCCACTGCCAGTCGATACCCTCAGCCAGAGCTGTTCCAGGAATATCCTCAACACCTTCCATTAACTGAATGAGAAAATCCTCGGAGCCAGGCCGCACAGGTGCAAAGCCGACGCCGCAATTACCCATTACCGCGGTCGTTACGCCATGCCAGCTACTCGGGGCCAGAATGGGATCCCAGGTTGCCTGTCCATCGTAATGCGTGTGCACATCCACCCAGCCAGGCGTGACCAGGCAGCCGCTGGCATCGATGGTTTGTGTACTGGATTTCCCCGAAAAGTCGCCTATACCGACAATTTTCTCACCCCTGATAGCCACATCGGCGCGATAGGGCTTGGCGCCAGAACCATCTACAACCGTGCCGCCGTGAATTATGACGTCAAACATGGGAACTCCTTCATTGGGGAAAATTGAAGCGCACCACCGCGGCAGGACCCGGCAGTGGTTTATCGAGGAATAGCGTCAGCAGGCCGTCGTGATCTTCGGTTCGCACAACCTCCGCGCCCAACACATCAACACTGCGCCATGCGATACCAGGCTGCTCAATGGTGAAATTTTCTTCCACATCGCCCATAACCATGGCATACAAAGCTGTGTCGTTCTGGGTGTAACGTAAAGCACGGCCGCGCTCATTTTTAAAGCGTATCCAGGGGCGAGTGGCATAGATGGCCTCGCTGTTAATGGCCATCCAGTTACCCAGACCGAGCAGGGGATCTTGTTGGATCTTGGGAATACGACCAAAGCTATCTGGTCCAATGTTGATCAATACATTGCCGTTTTTGGCGACAGTGTCGACCAGATAGGCAACCAGATCGGAAGGCGACAGCATGTCAGCGGCAGTTTCACGCGCATTGTAGGCAAACGAGCCACCCAGGCCTCGCGTGGATTCCCACTTAAAAGGGGGAATACCCGGAAGACTATCGTACTCCGCGGTCTTGAAGCCGAATCGCGCCGGGTCATCCTTCAAGGGATCTGGTTCTCCGGACAGGATGAATCTCGCCATTGCTTTCATCACCCACGTCGCACCGGGAATACGGGCGATTTGTCCCAAAACGTCTACCGCTCCCCAGCGATCATTGACGGTTCCCTCCGGTACATTGGCGAAGTAATACTCGAAGAGTTTGCCCTGACGTCCCTTGGATGGGTAACCAATATCTGCCCATAGCACATCCGGATGATAGCGATCAATCAACTCCATGATTTGTGCATGCGCATAATCGGCATAGGCCTGACTGAAGGGAGCGCTCAGCATGATGTCACGAATCCGGTCGCCTTTAGTAACCAATTCGAACGTCCAGTCCAGTCCCGTGGAGTAGTAGGTACCAAAGCGCATGCCCCGCGCCCGCACGGCGGTCGCCAGTTCGCCGACCAGGTCGCGCTGCGACCCCCAGTTATCTCGATTGGGATTTGTTACCGCGCTCGGCCATAAGGTGTAACCGTCGTGATGCTTGGTAACCAGAACAACGTATTTCGCACCCGCCTTATGAAACAGGTCGGCCCACGCGTCCGGATCCCAGCCCTCGCTGACATGCTGCTCAAACAGCGGTTTGAAATCCGCATAGGGCGCGTTGCCGTAGGTTGCGGCATGGTGCTTCGCCGTCGCACTGTCAGCATAGCTCATGGAATTCAGATACCAGTCGGCGTATGGCAATTCTTTCCGTGGGCCATCGTAAAACAGCATTTCCTCCAATTCACCAGGACGCAAAGGGGCGCCGGCGGCGAACGCGGGAACCGACGCTGGCCCCCAATGGATAAAGATTCCCAGCTTCGCGTCCTCATACCACTGCGGTACCTCGCGCGAACGGCGCAGCATCTCCTCGGAGACCGGTTCGGAGCAGGCGCTGACAAACACGCAAGCAAGTATGAAAATGAGACTGCGGCGAGCGTTTGTGATCCAGATTGATGACATGTTTTTATCCGTATGGCGGCTTCTTACTGAGGCCAGGATTACTGGGTCTGTCTGACAGTAGCGTTAGGTCAGCTGGGGTTCAGGTGCACGCATGGTGATGCCTTCACTCGGGACGGGTGCGCCGAATCCCGAGGTTCTGGCCAGCGCCATTGCCTTGCAGGGCATCTGTCCTACCGCCCAGCGCACGATCCGGTACTTAAACTTTTCGTTAGGCCTAAGCACCATGCGCTCGACGACATCGGAATGATACGTACCGGTCATTTTGCGTGCCCAGTCAGGCATCATGGTCATAGAGCCGTGCAGGCCCATCCACGATTCAAAACGCTGCCTACGCGTTGTCGAAATATCACCACTGGTACCCAGCAGGAATTCCGCGAATTGACGTGTCTGGTCATTGTATGCCATCAATGGACGCATCTTCTGCACATAGTCTTCCAGTTCAGTGACCGTTTCAGGCACCCAGTCGGCACCGCCCATGCGGCCAATCACCGCCTGTTCCTTAAGGTACTGGTCCTTTTCTGACCTGCTCAAAGGTCGGTTGTAACGGTCGAAGGCCATCATGATCGCCCAGGGAATGCAGGTATGTACCCAGGCAATCAGTTCCGGATCCAGGGCGCGATACGCGACACCATCCGCGCGCGTGCCGTTAACATATCCATGAATCTTCTTCACCTTTTCAATCACAGCGATAGCGGCCTCGGTGTTGCCGAACGTCGTGCGCAGCACATAGCCAAGAGTATTGCGGGAGCGGGCATAGGGATTGGTGCGGTAGGAGGATTGCGTGAACACGCCATGCATTACAGAAGGGTGTAGAACTTCCATCAGGATGGCGCCCACTCCTGCGGCGCTGACGCTGGCCAAGTCGCCGTTAATCTCCCAGGACATACTGCCAGGGCCCCCTGTCAGTCCCAGGTCACCGGCGGCACCGCCGTAAATATCAGCTTCGTCATGGCGGCCGCCCGCGAGTTCAATTTGTGCAACGATGTCGGCCTTGATTGATGACATGGTGAACGCTCCTCCTGTTGAAACCTGGGGTTTCACTGGTCCGCTTAAGCGACAGTCAACAAAACGATGATACTAAACTAGCTGGACTTAGTGTGGATCACTGCGTGACAGCTGTCAATTTACACATTAAGTCGATATTCATTGTCTTCATGCCACGCTAGCGAGGCAGTAAACCGTCAAAAATGATGTTCACGGCGCTCTGGGCATCTTCCTGCATAGACACTTTGGTTCTACTTTTACCACCAGTGCGCAGCCGTTTGGTCAATGCAGGAAGGGCAAATAGACCTCCAGCGCCGTGGGTCATCAGGAAATAGAGCAAGGTGACAGAGATCGGTGCGATGCGCCCCTCATCCGCCAGACGAATCAACCATGTGTCGCCGAAGTCACGGACCGGTTTGATATACGTTTTGAACAAATAGTCCAGGCGGGGCCCGGGCTGGCTGGCCTCCTGGTTGATGATTTGCAGTAGCGAGGGGTGCAGGGCATTGATCTTGATAAAGCTGAGGATCAATCCACGCAATACCAGCAACTCGTCACTACCCAAAGACTGGGCTTCGTGCAGGAGGTCGTTTCCCAGGCGGCCAAAGCCATGATCGACAGCCGCATACCAGAGGCTTTCTTTTGAACCGAAGCGCTGAGGAATGAGGTTGTGGCTGACATGAAGACGGCGGGCGATCTCCCGCACAGAGGCGCCGTCGTAGCCGTTCTCCCCGAATGACTGCAACACTGTCTCCAGCAACATGTCATCGGACACGGCGCTGTGCACAGGACGCCCTCGTGCTCTGGTTACCATTTGCTTCCATCTCCTAACGGGCAATCCATGTCATCGCATTGAGTGCCATAGCAAGGCGGGCGCCAGCAGGCACAAATTGACACTCGTTATGCTATTCGACAATATGGTCAGGATCAATCAGACGCGCAATATGCCCAGTGCAGACCCTCTCAAGTAAAGAAAAGTGGACTTACGCCGTAGGTACGATGCCGTTCGCGGTGAAAGATGCCGCGTATATCAATTTCGTTGTGTTCTATTACACGCAGGTGCAGGGTTTAAGCGGCACACTTACAGGCCTGGCGTTGTTTATCGCGCTCACCTGGGACGCGATCGCCGATCCGGTTGTGGGGAGTTGGTCGGATAGCCTGCGCTCACGCTGGGGGCGTCGTCATCCACCGATGGTAGCTGGTGCTCTGCCCACTGCATTGCTTTTCCTTGCGCTTTTCACTCCACCCGATGCGCTCAGCGAGCTTGGCGTATTCACCTGGCTGCTGGCGGTTTCCATATTACTGCGCACGTTCCTCACCATTTATATTATTCCCTACTCTGCGATGGGGGCGGAGCTGTCAGCTGATTATGACGAGCGCACGGTGATTGCCAAGGCCCGGGTTACTATGGGCTGGGTGGCGGGCATGTTGCTGCCCGCAGTGGCGTTTACCATTTTTTTTCGCCCCCAGGACGGTCTCGATGGCCGTCTGATCGCGGCCAATTACTGGCAGTATGGCGTGCTCTCGGCATTAGTTGCCGGGGCGACTGCCTGGGTGTGTATTGTTGGTACTCGCACGGCGATTCCCCGCTTGCCGCAGGCCGGCGCCGGTGAGGTGTTCAACTGGGCTCAACCGCTCGATGACCTGCGCCTGATTTTTCAGAACCGCAACTTCAGGATGTCTATGGGAGCCAATCTGGCGTTTGGCATGTGTGCCGGGGTATACACCACACTGAGTTTGTATCTGGGCACTTACTTCTGGGAATTCAGCACGGACCAACTTGCCGGCCTGATCATACCTACTGCGTTGGCGACTCTCCTGGCCTTTGTCGTACTGAATCGCCTGGGCCGTCGTTTCGACAAGCCGGCCCTGCTGGCGGCGGCCAGTTTTGCACTGGCTATCAATTTGCTGTGGTTTATCGGCGCGCGCTTATTGGGACTGTTACCGGAAAACGGACACCCGCTGATATATCCCTTGCAATGGTTGAACGTCGGTATCGGCGTTATCTTGATTATCGCTCTGCAAGTACTGGGCATCTCGCTGGCGGCTGACATACTGGACGAACAGGAGTTGACGACGGGTCGACGCCAGGAAGGTGTCGTCTTTGCGGCTGGCGCTTTTGTGGGAAAAGCTACCACGGGAGCCGGTTCGTTACTGGCGGGTATCGTGATTGACCTGGCAGGTATGGCGCCAGGGCTTAACCCGGGTCAGGTGAGTCAGAGCGTACTGCAGTCTCTGGGCTGGTTTACGATGGTCTCTGTTTCGGGGCTAGCTCTGGTAGCGTCCTGGTACTTTACGCGTCTGCGTCTCAGTCGCGCAGACCACGCCAGAGTTACATCGCAACTCGCCGCCAAGACTGGTGCATGAAGGAATAGCACCCATCGCAGTCAGCGGAATTTTTGAACCTTCATACCTTCATCGAATACCAGATAGGCATCGTGTTTTTTCTTTGCGTGGTACATCGCCATATCGGCATAGCGACACAGAGTGCTGTGATCCTCTGAATGATTGGGAAAGATTGCAACGCCACAGCTCGCGCGAACAACAATATCCACGCCATTGATATGGATTGGCTCTTTAACGACAGAGAGAATCTTGGGCATGATGACCTCAATATCATCTGGCACATGAATCCCCGGCAAAATTAACGCGAACTCGTCGCCGCCCAGACGTGCAGTGGTATCGGAAACCCGCAATACCTGTTGCAATCGAAGCGCGACAGCCTTCAGTGCCTCATCGCCCATGTGGTGCCCAAGTAAGTCGTTAATGGGTTTGAATCCGTCCAAGTCAATATAGACCACACCGACTTTTTGTCGACGCTCTCGCGACTGGTCGATTCCCAATTTCAGTCTGCGGAAAAACTCAAATCGATTGGGTATTCCTGTCAGGTCGTCATGGCTGGCTTTGTGCTCAAACCTATTGATTTCTTCATTCAGTTTCTTCGTCAGCTGACCATTGATCGTTTCGTAGATAACGAGTGCGCCACCCACC
>JANNXP010000243.1:0-4919 GCA_031409615.1 Haliea sp.
GCAGTTGAGTGATGCTCAGCGGTTGAAGGCGATTCTGGCTCGCGCATTTGCAAAATTTATGCTGGCCACCACCGCGCTACCATCCATATTGACCCCAATTCTAGGCCGAATATGACGGTTGACTGCTTTTTTTAGGCTAAATGGCCAGTTGCAAGTGGCGGGTGTCTTTCAGCTTGTCTTCGTAGCTCTTTCTGCCCCACTTCAGATCCAGTATGGCCTGCTGACCGTCTTTGCGGGTCAGTAGCAAGTCACTCGACCCGCTGATGTTGCCGCCAATGAACTGGCCTTCCAGCTTTTCTTCGCTGAGTGCAACGGTCACATCAGCCGCCCGCAACTGAATGCGCAGCTGCCGCATGGAATAGAGCAACTTGCGCCGGAAGGTGGATAACTCTTCCTGCCGCCCTGGCATTTGCAGGACAGCACCTTCCTGGGAAATGAGATCGCCGAAGGCGGGGCCAAACCACGCCTCGAACGCTGCATCCGGCTGCATCAGCGCGCCTTTCTGTTGCAGACAGCGCTCTACCAGGTGATGCGACAGGTTGCCGTAGAGCAAAAAGCCTTCGCTCACATCCAGAATGCTGCTGGGTGAGAGCTTGGCGGGATACCTCAACACCCACACATAGGGATTAAAAAGGTATTGCTCCAGGCTGGAATACGATTCGGCGGCTCTTGGCTCAATAGCCACATTGTCCGGGAGTTCCCACCAGCGCTTGCGCTCTGGCAATGGACGCGGCGGTACCGGCACCAGACTAGTATCAGTCAGCGCACGTTCCAGCTCAACCACAGGAGGACGGAACCCCTTCTCAAAGAGGGACTCCAACAGCAACCAGAGGGGGTGTACCTCCATGCCCGGCGCTGGCAGCACCAATTTCAATTGATCTGTAGCGGCCAGCACCGGCCGCTGCCAGAGTATGGCATCCAGGGTCATGACTTCATTTAGGTCAGGCAAGTCAACACCGGCTTTGCGCAATGTCGCAAGCTCACTACGAGACCATGGGTACGCCGCAGCGGACGCGGGCGCTGAAAATTGCCACCAGAAAACAGTTCGTGCTGCATCGATGGCAGCACCCGGTTGGGTGACGGTTCTGCAGGCTGCCACTTGCGCCACGAAAAGCGGGTTGAAAGACCCCTGTGCTGTGGCCTGCAACAGCAGGGTTTGCAATGGCTGCACTTTGATATGCGTCTCGCCCTGGAGCGCCAGTGCATTGACAGAGCGCTGCAGAGTCAGCGTCTGGGATAAGGCGCTAGTAAAAGCCATTTGTTTGGCGACATCTTTGTCCAGCAAGCGCCCCTGGAAGTAACTTGCCAACTGTTTCAGGCGATCTGTGAGCGCCCGCAGAGAAATGCCGATTGCTGGATCAAAACGGGGATGCTCAATCCAGATACCGATCCGTTCCCGCACGCCAGGCCAGTCGTATTCTGCTTCTTCGCATGCTTTTTCAATGCGATCCAAGGTTTCTACCCAGGCCGGACCGCTGCCAATACCCGGCGTGCGCGCAATGGCTGGCACCGGGCAAATTGGGTGGGTCAAAAACTTGAGAAGACCATAAATATCCGTTGGGAGCCATAACTGGCTGAGCACCAGCGGCAAAACCTGGAGTGCAGGACGGGAAGGGCTGCTTTCCTTAAAACCTTGCCTTGGCAGATTGGCCGCAACGATCACGTCGTCCAGCAGCGCCGCATCCGGGGCGCACAACAAAACTTGTTCACAATTGTCTGCGTCCCGGTCGTGCAACTGGTCGGCCACCCAGTTTGCGGCCAACAGTTGAGACTCAGCTTGTAGCACCGCCACGCTGCCGTCAGCGCGCCAACGGATTTTTGGGGCACTGCCTTTGCTGTTGAGAGAGAGTAAAGATTGTTGAATCTCGGCCAGCATCGTTCCCGCCGTAGACCGGACAAGATTGGTTTCGTCGGCCGAGAAATTCAATTGTGAAAGAACGGCACGCCATGCCGTCGGCCAATTGTTTAGGGGCTCACAAAGTACTACCGTTTCGATGCGCACCTTTCGCGATTGCAGTTCCGCAGAAACCAAGGCCAGCCGTTCACCGATGGAGGGTGCCAGGGTTTTGACCGCTTCTATATCATTGGCCGCCATGTCCCGCAATCTGGGTTGCTCGCCATTGAGAAGGCTCTCGGGCGATGTGGCCGTCCATCCATGCAGGTGCCACTGGTCACGCCAGTTCAAAAGGGTGGCGGCAGTGCCCAAGGCATCGACACCAAAACTCTGGTGGTAAAAACGCTCGGAACAATCCAGTCGCTTCAGAACTTCAAGGTACTGCAGGACGCGGTCAGAGTTGGATACTTCGAGGCGCAACAAACCCAGCTGGGTCTCCAACACATTGAGCATTCCCAGCGGCCCTGTCGTCAGGCTGTCGAGTTGCGCCTTGAAAGCTGCGCCGTGTTGGCCGTCCAAATACAAACCAAGTCGTATTTTCATATGATTCCCTTGAGCCAAATGGCGTAGATGTCCGACAAGATGCTCAGTCTAAACGCAAACCTATCAATTGTGGCCACATTGAGTGACGGTCACATTCGGCTCCGCAACTTGGTTCATATTCACTATGTTTTTGGTAGCTGCTTGCGCTATTTCCACATGGTCTGCGGACCGATTTGGCTTGTAGATATTGGCTCATTGCACACGCTCCACTTCAAACTCGGCTGTACTGCATGTAGCTTCGCTGGAAGATCGGAAATCAGCGGCAAACGGGGCATTTATCGGCACCAACAACACCTTGGTCTTCAAACAAAACGGTAGAACCCAGAGGCGTAGGCCAGTCGCTTTTGGAAAATCAAATACCGCGAGTGCCACTTTAAAGTTGTCTGTCTTCGGATAGATGAGAACTACATCTCCCTTCCCACTGAGGTAACTCTGTCCGTAGGCATAAAGTTGATAAAAATCACTTTGCGACAGGCCGTATTTGTCGGTGCCATTCGCATTGATTCCGTCGAGTAGTTTCCATTTGGTGTCGAGCACAATCCGGTCGTTTGCAACCTCCCGCACCAAAAGATCTGGCTTGAGCCGAAACCAGTTCTGCTCTTTGTGCCTGACCAAATGGTGGCTTTGAGCCTGCAATTTCAGAGTCAATGGCGATACCAACTGCCGCACAAGATGTTTCGCCACAAACGCTTCGAATACGGATTCCATGGGGAATAGCAGTGAAGGTGCGCTGTGTTTGCCGCTACCTGTTAGCGGAGACTCATCTTCAAAAATCAGTCGTGCCCAGGCTAACGCATCAGCATAATAGGCCATTCCTCGGTCTAGCCGAACACGTTGAAAATCATTCGCAATCTGACTAGATTCAGGCACATCAGCAAATACAAAACACAGCTCTCGAGCCAACTGTTGATTCGACTGGAACGTCGACATCGACAAAACACGGCGCAGGGCAGCATGAACCAGACGGTTCTCAGGTCGGTTGGTTGAAAACACGTCATGCTCGCTGAAGAACCGATCTGCCCGACAAAGGTTTTGGCGAAGATTCTGGATCACCAGCAACTTGCCACGCAGAGCAAAAAGATTGTACTGCTGAGCCGTATAGTCTCCGCGCAGACCATGTTTGACGATGCGGGCAACTGCTTGCAGGAATTCACTGATGAATACTTCCAGCAAAGGCATCCGCGCGGCAGCAAGATTGGCGCTGTCAGTCCGAATATGGCGAAAACCGTTTAGGCAACGTAGCATTTCAATCAGCAGGCATCGGGACTCGACCTCTCCGCCGCCAATGGCTTGTCCAACCTTCGGCAAAACTTCAATCTGAAAACCGTCAGGCGCACGAATAACACCCACGTAGTTTGTGAACTGCATCGCTACCTGGCCTCGTCGCAGGCCTAGCCGCAACCAAGCCGTTGCGCCTTTCTCAGAGCTTCGAAGGCACTGCAACTCCAACCAGGCAAACACGCTAGGCGGCACCACACGCATTACGGTCGTGCCGCAGTTTCCCTTTCCGTTTGGATACACCCACTCGAACTCATAGATGGTAATGCCGCTCATATCACAGCCCACAGTTCAGGGTGCCAAGGTCTGATAGACACCAATATAGGCATCAGGATTCTCGAACGCGTCTTCCTGCAAGGTATAGCGTCGTTTGGCTGCGTACGTGTCGAGATCGTGATTGCCGCCAAACAACCGTACTAGGTCGTGTTGCTGATCATGACTTTGGATAACGAAGCGCGCCGATTCGTATTTTTGGTTGTCCGCCAGCACGAGTTCGATCTTCTGCCAATCCTCAAAAAAATACTCCTCCAACAGGGGCACGATGCGATTTTGGAAAATTTCAACCAACGCCGCAAACCGCTCCTCACCGTCGGGGAACTGACGCAACGCCGTGAAATAGGCGTGGCCGATGCAATGATCTCGATCGTAGAGTGCCTCCACGCGTTGGTTAATTGCCCCCAGCAGCTTCGCAATATCAATAGTCTGATCGCCCTGCGTAACCAGCAAGTCGTGCAGCGGTGCTCCAGCCTCGTTGCGGGTATCAGGCATCAAGGGTACAAAATCGAAACGCCGACGCAAGGCAGTGTCGAGCAGGGCTAGCGACCTGTCCGCGGTGTTCATCGCGCCGATGATGTCCACATTGGCCGGAACCGAAAACAACTCGCCTGAATAAGGCAGACTCACAAACAAGGCATTCTCGGCACCCTCGCGCTTGTCAGGCTCGATCAGGGTAATTAGCTCACCAAATATTTTACTGATATTGCCCCGATTAATTTCGTCAATAATCATGGCAAAACGTTGATCTGGCGCACGCCTTGCCTTACGACACAATTCTTTGAAAATACCTGAGCGAATTTCATATTGAATGTCGCCAGATTCCCCCGTATTCTTCAGCAAAGGGCGCAGTCCCTCAATAAAATCCTCGTATCCGTAGGACTGATGAAATGTAACAAAACTGAATCGCTGCTCCACATCGACGGCATTA
>JANNXP010000244.1:0-2073 GCA_031409615.1 Haliea sp.
AGCGGCAGCGGGAATACCACGCTTGCTCAAAAGGCCAAGACATTCGCCGCGCGGTATTCCCGCTGGCACTGGCCGTTGATCGTGAGTTTCACTCCGCGATGGGACTGAGGCCGTCCAGGAAGATGCGGACGCCCAGGTCCACCTGGCGCTGCAGGTCGATGTAGCGCTCGAACAGGCCCGGCGCATCTACCAAAAGTGTGGACAGGCCGTAGATACTGGACCAAGCGGCATTGGCCATATAGGCGATGTCATCCACGTGGCGAAAAGTACCGCTGTCGACTCCCCGTTGCAGGATATCCTGAACCAATTGCAGTGTGTCGCGACTGGCCTCGCGCAGCTCAGGGTATTTCACTGTGGGCTGCACGGCGGGGCCAAACATGAGTTTGAATAGCTGTGGATGGTGCGCGGCGTAGGCCACATAGGCGTGGGCGAAGGCGAACAGTTGTTCCTGCGGACAGTTGCCTGCCGCAGCTTCGACCTTGCGCAGGGCCTCGAGAAGATCGCGATAGCCACACGTGGCCATGGCGGCAAGCAACTCATTTTTGTCGGCAAAGTGTCGGTAGGGGGCGGTTTGGGATACGCCCACGGCCCGGGCCAGTGCCCGCAGGCTCAAATCTTCCACGCCGGTGTCGCGCAGTTGTTCTATGGCGGTGTCCAGCAACTCCGCGCGCAGGTTGCCGTGGTGATAGTTCTTGGCGTTGACGATGTCATTCATGGCTTAAGCTTAACCGAAAAAAAAGGGGCCAGAGAAGTTTTCCTCCGTCCCCGTCCTGTTGCCGTTGCGGGCAGTGACTGAGCGTTACGGCAGCAGATGCTGCACGGCGTCGCGCTCTTCCGCCAGCTCCTGTTCGGTGGCAGACATTCTGGCGCGACTGAACTCGGGAACCTCCACTCCCTGCACGATGGCCCACTCGCCCTGACTGCAGTGACAGGGGAAGGAGTAGATCAGGCCCTTCTGGATGCCATAGGAACCGTCGGAACAGACACCCATGGAGACCCAATCGTTGCGGTCCGTGCCCAATGCCCATGAGCGCATATGGCCGATGGCTGCATTGGCCGCCGAGGCAGCAGAGGAAGCGCCACGCGCCTTGATAATGGCGGCACCACGCTGTTGTACCACGGGAATGAACTCGCTTTCATACCACTGTTGATCGACCAATTTGATGGCAGGCTCACCGTTGACTCGGGCATTGAACAAGTCGGGGTACTGGGTCGCAGAGTGGTTACCCCAGATCGTCATATGGGTAACGTCATTGACCGTAGTGCCGGTCTTGATCGCAATCTGGGTTTTTGCCCGGTTGTGATCAAGGCGTGTCATGGCGGTGAAATTGTGCGGGTTGATATCCGGTGCATTGCGCTGGGTAATCAGCGCGTTGGTATTGGCGGGGTTGCCGACCACCAGTACTTTGATGTTCCTGCTGGCGTGGTCGTTGATTGCCTTACCCTGAACCGAGAAAATTGCAGCGTTGGCTTCCAGCAAATCCTTGCGCTCCATACCGGGACCGCGCGGACGCGCGCCCACCAACAGGGCATAGTCGGCGTCCTTGAAACTGGTGTTGGGGTCGTCGGTGCACACGATGCCGGCCAGCAGTGGGAAAGCGCAGTCCTCCAGCTCCATTTTTACGCCGTCGAGCGCTTCCATGGCTTGCGTGATATCCAGCAGTTGCAGTATCACCGATTGGTCATCACCGAGCATGGCGCCGGAGGCAATACGAAAAAGCAGGGCATAGCCAATCTGGCCTGCAGCGCCGGTAACAGTCACACGAACAGGTTGTTTCATCGGAGTGTGGTCCTTGCTAAAAGTTGGATGAGGGTTTTTGCGGCAAACATTGTCGAGGCAAAGCGGCGAAATTACAAGGCAGTGCACGAACATCGCATCGGTGCCGTAGCGCGCCGCAATACACTGCAATGCCCCCATGCAATTCACGATAGAGCCCGCGCAGCGGCACACCCTGCAGAGCGAATGAGCTTTTCGAGCGAACAGGGTATGCCACTGCGGGGGCGTCGACGGGTGGCCGGATTATTTCTGTATTGGGTGAAAATAACGATCAGTACGCTGGGACGGCGAGCGGC
>JANNXP010000245.1:0-4497 GCA_031409615.1 Haliea sp.
GGAGAATATTCCGCAAGCTGCTGAACTGAAGAAAAACGATGGCATCGTCGCCCCCGACGCCCTGGCAGATAACTACGTCATGCTACACGAGCAACCGCGTAACGCCTGGACGTTTGAACTGGATCTGCGCCCCTGGCTGGAGCGCTGGTAACCAAGGAGAAGAGTATGAGTAAGACCCTGGATTTTTATTTTGACTTTGGCAGCCCCACCGCCTACCTGGCGCATAAGCGCCTTGGCCAACTGTCTGCGCAGTATCCACTGGCAGTGACCTACAAACCGATGCTGCTGGGCGGCGTGTTCAAAGCCACCGGCAACAATTCCCCGGTGGCCATACCCGCCAAAGGACACTACATGATGGTGCACGACCTGCCCCGTTTCGCACGCCGCTATGGCGTTCAGATGAACCTCAACCCCTACTTTCCGATCAACACCCTGAACCTGATGCGCGCTGCCATTGCCGCAGAACGCATGGATTGCTCGACACTATTTATCGACGCCGTGTATGACGCCGTGTGGGTACAGGAAAAAAACATGGGTGATGCGGAAGTGCTCGCAGCTGTCCTTACGCAGCACAAACTGGATGCGCAGGCTCTGCTGGACTTATCCCAAGCCCCTGACGTCAAGGCACAACTGATCGCCAATACCGAAGCCGCCGTGGCGCGCGGCATATTCGGCACGCCGACGTTTTTTATGGGCGATGAAATGTACTTCGGTCAGGACCGGCTGGACTTTGTGGAGGAGGCACTGCGGGGCTGAGCATCCGCTTTTCTTGGAAGCGGTCGTGCGCTATTTGAGCAGCAATAATGCACTGGTATTCACATACGCTGCCGATTGCCAGCGCAACTACTGCAGGGAATTGGAGACTTGGCACCATCAATCTTGCTTACCTTATCGCTTCAGTGGAATTCCCGCAAATTTCCGCCCCAGCCTCGGGGAGAACGACAAATCCGTATGATCGCGGTGGGAACTCCACTGGATCATGCAGGGCAACCAGGTTCAAATCAGGTAGCATTCCAATCGCTTGCCACCTGCAGCTCGCGACCGTTGAGTCCGATTTGAGGGCTGAGCAAATCGTCGGCGGTCAAAAGGTAGAGCTCCCTGCGCGAGCCAAGGCCGGAAGGGAACTCAATGCGTGCACCTTGTTGCGGATCAAGGTTGACCACGGCCACGGCGAGTGCTCCCGGGCGACCTGCAACACAATGAGCGTAGGCACGAAGCATATTTATTGGATACTCATCAGAACCGCCAACGGATGAGAGCGTTGGCTTCAGCGTTAGCTCTCCCAAAAGGCGTTTCCACAACACGGAAGTGAAGTAATCGGGGCGCGGCTCAAGCGCCCCTTCTTCAATCAGGCTGTAGTTGTTACCGGCGGCAAGCGACTGACGCATCATCAATGATTCGCCACGCAGGGCTATCTGCCCCAACTGGTCCAACCACCAGAAGCCGGTGACAAAGCGATCGGAAATTCCAGCCTAGCCGCCGCACTGGGCGTGGCTGGTTTCAGCCAGCCAGACCTCGGCCTGCGGGGCATGTGCTGCAGTAGCGACTTCGACTTCTTCCGCCCAGAGGGCTATTCCATCAAGGGGTGTCGGGGAGAGCAGCGTTTCGGCTTCCGCCGGCCTGCTTTGAATTGGACAGTTGTTGGATGATTGCTGCGGATAGTAATGCCAGGTGACGATATCGATCGATTCTCCACCGACATCCAAAAAAGTTGGCAGGATCGGCACTATCTCACCCAGCAAGGGAAAATATGCGCTCGCCGGGCCAGCGATTCTTGCGTCCGGATCAACCTCATCGACAAGCTGGCGCTGCCTCGCCATATCTGCCGCGTATTGTGCTCCATCTATCGCGGCCGAGACACCATAAACGACGATATAAGCATTAATCTCGTTCCCCAGCTCCCACACCTCGACAGGGCAACCGCGTGACCTGGTGTATTCGATCAGGCTCCGAGCGTTTGAGGGATCCCAGTCGCCACTGCCATTGCGCGGACCTGGTCCTGCATTAAGGGTGAACAGAATTTGAAGCCCTAGTTCCTCGGCAAAATCGCAGACGCCGTCCCATGTCGCCCGTGTCGTGATCCGCTCGAAACCATCCGGTGGACTGGTAACAGGATTCTCGGAGAGATCATAGAATACGCCGTCGGCCTGGATTCCTCCAATCCTCAACATCGCGGGAGCAAGTTCTTTGGCCAACATTTTCAGGCGCGCTCGTGAAAAATCAAATGTGCCATTCGCGCTGAGCACTTGTGATGTATCCACCGTAAATGAGAGATAGCGCGGATCGAGTCGCGCTACCGAATTTGTTGTGTCAATTTCGATCATGACATTCGCGGCCGGACCGGGCGAGGTATTTCCGTTCCCTGGTTCGGAAGAACAGCTTGCTAACGCAACGAGAACTAGAATAGCTAAAGGCAATAGCCTCGGCGCGAGATAAGTCGACCGGTGTTTGCAGATCGTGTGTATCTTCCTACCAATTGCATGGCCATTTGGCGACGCCATACAGCGCAACAGCTACGGCGAAAGTACTCTATCGTGTTAACCGCTTTTTCGGATCCAAATACACGAGGGTAGAACTCGGCGACATCATCGCGCATATCAATGACAGACCGATCAGCACTCAGGACGATTACTTTAGCGCGCTGGAGGCCCACGAGCCCGGCGAGACAGTCAGTATCACGACTCTTGGGCGATGAGACACGCACCTACGCGGTTGAGTTGATCGAGTCGCAAAAGGGAGTTGTGCGTATGATCCGAGTACGATTGGCGCACCCAATCTCAAAAGTCGCACTGAACCGGTACACGCTTCTATCACGGACGTCCGGCGAGCAGGGCGTCGCGAACGGCGAAGTAAGCTGGCTTGGGCGCGAAGGCCCTGTCGAAGAGAAGCGGTGCCGGGTCGTCGTATGGAAGGGGGAACCAGTACCGGTCTTCGTCCTCGACACCCCAGATGAGGATGTCGGTGCAGTTCGGCACGGAGAGGCACGACTCGACAGCCCGTCGATAGTTTTCGGCCTGGTAGGCGAAGCGGTCCTTGCGGGCGGGGTCGACCGGATTGTCGAGCTCGGAGATCCAGACGTCGACTCCCAGCGCGGCGACCTGCTCCATGGTCCGCTGGTACAGGTCCCAGTCGGGCTCGCGATTGAACACCTCGGTCAACATCAAGTGCGTCTGGAAACCCACCGAGTCGATCGGCACCCCGGCGTCGACGAGCTCAGCGACGAGCCGGACCAGAGCCTCCGCCTTGCTGGGAAAGTACTCGATCAAATTCTCGTTGAGGACCAGCTCCGTCGTTGGCGGCGCTACCGCGTCGACGATCTCGAAGATCTCCGCCACGTAGTCCGGCCCGAGCACGCGGTAAAAGTAGTTCTGCTCG
Organism: Haliea sp.; assembly: GCA_031409615.1. Classification (GTDB taxonomy): domain Bacteria; phylum Pseudomonadota; class Gammaproteobacteria; order Pseudomonadales; family Halieaceae; genus Marimicrobium. Next base: position 3,376 of record JANNXP010000245.1, read on the forward strand.
AGCCCACCTGGGGTGCCGAGGGTCGTCAGTGGTTCGTTGACGACATTGATGCGGTCGAGGTTCGGATAACGTTCGAAGATCGTCCGCGCGCGCTCGCGGAGAAGCGCGCGCAGCTCGTCGGGATCAGTAACCTCCTGCACCCAGTCGGGGAGATCATCGCCGAAGACCTGCTCCCAGGCGAAGTGAAAACCGGCTTGTAACATGCCGTTCTCCTCGATGAAGGCGTAGCGCCGATCGGCGTCCTCGAAAGCCCATCGATCCCGCTCCGGCCAGATGACGTTCCAGGAGAAGGCGTGATTCACTTGGATGTTGCCTTCGGCAAGGACGATCTCGCGTTTTCGCCCCTCGACGTATCCGCTCGCCAGACCGACCCGGACACCGGCTACCTGCCCCGCTTCCCAGAGTCGGCAATTGGCGGGATCGGCACAGGCCGGCTGCGACGTGATCGCGCCACTGTCGCCGTCGCTACAAGCGCTTACCACGACAAGCGTAAGGAGGATAATTGTGATCAGGGAGCTGCGTATCATATCCGACATGTCCTTCTCCGAGCGGGTGGGCCGCATAAACGGTGTATTGAAACAATCTGGAGCAGGCCGACGAAGCGCACAACTACTCCGCAATCACGGTGATCCTCGCCGCCCCCGGAGCGCGCCTTTCTTCTTGATCACGACCTACACATCCCGATCGAGAGTCGTCAGGATTGGCATGAGCCGCTCAACGCAAGTACAGGGCATATACACGGCCTGTTGAGAGTAGATTTACTGACCGACACTGTCAACTGAACTTGCTGAACGAAAGTCTGCCACCCTTACGCTGTTGGAACCAGGGCTCGTCGCTCTCGGTTACAGTCGCCGCAAGCGTCAGCAACATCGCTAGCTCCCCAAACACGCGCTCAATCAGCGGACCCGATATTTATCACATGCAGAGGCTCTTTCCGGAGCCGCATCTTTTATGCACGATGAAATATACTTCGGCCATGACCATCTGTATTTCGTGAAATAGGCGCCGCAAGGCTGAGAAACGCGGCCGCTGAAACGGGCATCAGGGTTGCTAAATGGCGCCAGCAAGAGAAACTGCTATTTGCGGAAATTGAGAAAGTATCTTCTTGTCTGCGGTAACAAG
>JANNXP010000246.1:0-5415 GCA_031409615.1 Haliea sp.
CCCACTGCCACTCGCCTGGTGTCGCACGTACAAAACAACCGTCGAGTTCAATGTTCACTCTGCCTGAGTCCCTCCGGGGATAAGGCCTGAAGAGCGAATATCCCAGCCTTCTGAGCGATCAGGCCTTATCCCCGGAGGGACGGTTCGGAAGTGCCCCTGCGTTAGCGGGCAGCGAGTGGACGCTTCGCATTCAGATAACTGCGCTGCCAGTACGTGTCACTGAGAAAATCCATACGTACCACTCCGCCGCGAGCCGGTGCGTGTACAAATCGACCATCGCCAACATAGATTCCGGCATGACTGGGCCGACTGCCCGGACCCGTGGCAAAAATCACCAGATCGCCAGACTGTAATTTATCTTCCGCAACATTCGGTGCATCGAGTGTATTCATCTCGGCGACGGTACGCGGCAACTTCACAGCAGCGCTATCCAGATAGACATACTGAATGAGCCCGCTGCAATCGAAACCACTGTCGGGCGTGCTACCGCCATAACGATAGGGCGTGCCAACCAGGCCCAGCGCGTTGAATAAAATCTCATTAGCCTTGACGGAATAATCGGCCGGGAGCGTCTCTGTCTTCTGTGGTGCCTGACTGCTGCAACCGGACAAGAACAGCGCGACCGCGAGCAACAAGCTACAACTAGCGTGTCGATGTCCGCTGTTTAACACCTCACTGCTGCCCATCGGACACTGGCGGCGCGGTCGCATCCTGCGGTGTTTCCGTCTTCCTTACGGGCAACACCGGCAAGCCCTCACGAATACGCTGGAAAAAGTTCGAGTAATTGGCGGCGGCCTGCGCCACCGTGGTGATGCGTGAGCGCTTGCGCAATTCCTCCAGGGGCATACTCGTGTCGAGAAAGCCGGCATTGAAGAGATAGCCATCGAACAGGCCATTTAACAGGTGACTCGGCCTGAAGTTGCCCTCCCTGCCCGCCCGGTTCATGTAGCGCACGATATTCAGCGTACAATTATTACTGATCAGGTGATACCACTCTGGCTGGTCGGCAAGCTCATTGACGCGTTCGAGGTAGACGAGAAACAAGCGCCGGGCCGCTTCCGGTGATGCCACCACGTGAAACAGAAAAGTCTCTTCACTACGATGATTGGTACGCAAGCCAACCACATCGTGCTCGTCGCCGATAACATAGATCAACTCAAACTGTTTAAACATGGAGGCCAGTGGATCGAAGCCCTCACCTTTTTCCGGCCTGGTCTCGATGGAAATGCTCAGCGGCGGCGCGTTGTCGAATATGAAGCTTATCCAGGTATGCCCCACCGGCCCTTCCATCCAGAAGGACAGGAAAAAATCCACGCCGGTTAAATGCGAGAGCAACACTTCGCGATCTTCATAACGCGCTGTGAAATCATCCCTGCTGCGAAAGTCGAAATTACGCACGTTGCGGATCATGACGCGATCACCGTCAATCTCTACCCGCGGCTTGACGGCAACTTCTTCGCGCCAATCGCGGTCATCCGAGGGAGGGATCAAACACCACCATGTCAGCACCGCCAGGAACGCCACTGCAAAGGCCAAAGGCTTGCGCTTGAACCACAGCGCCCAGATGCCAAACACCAAAAATATGATGGCCAGTGCTAGCCTTGCCTCGGGCCACGGCAAGTTGGACCAGTAAATCGCCAGCGCAGCCCAGCCGACAAGTCCCAGGCGCACAAGGAATCCCAGGCCTGCACCCATCCAACTGAAGGGTCTTGACAGCCAGCGGGGCAATCGTGGTTTTGTTCTTGTCATTCGTTGCGCTGTCCTAGGTCTGTGTGCCGTTATTCAATTTGAGTTACTGCTGGGCACACTACCCTGCTGGAGGCCAACGCCGGGCGGAAACCTGTTCCAGTCCGGTCCGGCCAGGGCGGCCTGGTAGCCAATATCGTACAGTTTTTGCATCGCCACCGGGTCAAACGTTTCACTGCTGGTGAGCTTCACGTCATCGGCAATGGTGACCCAGTGATAGTCTGAGCCTTCGCGCTTCGACAGTGCGTAGATGCGCACCAGATCGCCAACCACCGCTGATGTGCCAGCCGCCTGGAATGAGCGCCACGCGATGGCCGGCAACGAGCGGCTCGTGGTCGCGACATTCGGTGCCATCTGCCCATTGTGGATCACATAAATATCTTCACGCGCCCTCTCCCGACCGGCGCTGCGCCGCACGTCACTGGAACTGAACAGTCCGCCGCTGTAAAACACATTGGCTGCGACGGCACCATCGACATGCATTTCATCATAGTTTCGACCAGCCGCTTGCACCTCAAAGAATACGGGCGAGAACGCAATGGGAATGGACGCGGACGCCAACATCACCTTGCGAAAGAGTATCAGGGCATCGGGATTGCCGCTGGTGGCGATCAACCCCATGTTCCAGACCATGAAGCGCTGCGAATCGAGATCCACCGTACCGATGTAGAGGCGGCGCCCGCTGTTGTGGGCCAGCGCCACCTGTTGCAGCATTGCATCATCCACATGGCGTTCGAGCAGACTGACCAGCGGACTGGTATCGGCAATACCTTCGCCGAACAGCAACTGCGAGACGATCGTCGTCAGCTCGCCCAATTTGAAGATATCGCGCGACTGCGTGGTGGTATAGAACTCGTGCAGAGCGGCATCACCGGGCTGACCCAGGAAGGCGAATGGCGCCATCAGGGCACCGGTGGAGACGCCGGTGACCACCTTGAACTTGGGGCGCTGACCGGTGCTGGACCAGCCATTCAGGAAGCCGGCTCCGAACGCGCCATTGGCGCCGCCGCCTGAAAGGGCGAGGTGTGGATACATCACAATGCCCGCGGCATTCGCGGGAAAATCCTCCGGCGATTCCTGTGCGAAGGACGCGGCCATATCGGCCTTCATCACCGGGCTGGGAATGCCCGCCGGCGCACGCACATTGGGCATACCCGGGATGGTTGCCTCGGCCATCAATTCAGGGGGGACACCATTACGCGGCAGCGAGCCGCAGCCAGCCAGCGTCAGCGCGATGAGCAGCAGCGCACCGCGCAGCGGCCAGTTCAGTGGTTGGAACAGTGGTTGTAATAATGTCATCAGGGTCCTGCTCATGCGGATCAGCTTAAAAATGGCGCAGTCTCAAAGACTGACGTCGCGAAGCCCTGGCCATCCTTACGCAGACTGCGTTTGAGTACCAAATCAAAGAGCAGAACGTTGCTGTCGCGCAGCCTGCTCAATGGCTCTATGGCAGCGGCATCAAGCAATTGCAGATCGACCAGCCCCTGCAGGGAGACCAGAGGCACCACACCGGGCAAGGGATAGTCGGAACCATTTAACAGGCGTGAGTGCCAATCGCGGCGCGACAATAGTGTTGCTATGACGTCCATCCGATTGTATTGCGTGACGGCCGAAATATCAGCAAACAGGCTGTTGCGATAGCGCTCATCATCCATCAGTTGCGTGAACAGCTCGAAGTTACTGCGCTGCTGTGAGTCCGCAGCGTCGCTGTGTCCTGTGCCCAGCGATGCACAGTGCGCCACGACCACCCGCACCCCGGCATCCAGCGGCCTACGCAGACGTAATGGGTTACCTAGCTGCTCACCAAAGCCGTCCACCGCGCGCTCGTCACCGGCATGCGTAATCAGCGGCAGATCGAGGTCGACGAGTTTGGCGTAGAAGCGGTCACAGCGCGCATCTGCCGGATCGATATTTTGCGCCGACGGCAGCCACTTGATGGCGCGTGCGCCACGCGCTGCGGCGGCATCGAGGCGATCGAGCGCGCGCGGATCGTAAGGGTGGATCGAGGCCACCCACTGAAAATACTCGGGATGATCTGCAGCCAGACCGGCCGCGTAGTCATCGGGCACATAGAACGTGGAGTGCTCCGTCAGCGGCGCACCGGCATCATCGCGGGCCCAGTCGAAGCCAAACAGCAGCACATGGAAACCGGGCGCCATGCCACGGCATTGGGCCAGCAGGCGCTCCACGAAACTCCTGTCGGCATTGCCGGATGAATCATCGGTACAGGACGCATTGATATAGAACTCACGCTGCAAATAGCCGAGCGGATTCCAGATTTTCTCCATTGACGGATTGAACCAGAGGCCGCTGCCTGAATCACCATTGCCGAACACGTGGCAATGCGTATCCCACACTTTACTAGCGTCGAGTCCGGCCCAGGCGGCAGTAATCAGCGGATGCTCGCGCAGGTCTTGTGGCAACTCGGCCACACAGGCATTGAACACCCCATCGCGCAGCGACAGGTCGCAGCCGGTGAGCAAACCAGCGGCAGCAACACTCCCCCCGAGCAGCAGGCGCCGCCGCTGCATCCCGAACAGTGTCATATTACGCACTGACGCCCGCCATAGTAGCGGCAATCGCGAGCACAACACCGGCCACCACCAGCAGCGCTGCAAACAACGGCCATACAAAGCGCAGGTACTGGTCGTAACCGACCTTGGCGATCGCCAGCCCGCCTACGACAACGACACTGGTCGGGGAAACCAGCAGCGCCAGGCCGTGGCCCAGCACCCACGCCGTGATGGTCAGGGGACGGCTAACGCTGGCAAAATCCGCCAGCGGCGCCAACAGCGGCATCGCCAGTGCGGCATGGCCAGAACTGGACGGAATCAGGAATGCCAACGGCACGTTCACCAACATTGTCGCAATGGCAAAGCCGCCCGCTGAGGCACCGGTGATCAGCTGCTCCATGGTGTGGAGGATGGTATCGAGGATCTGGGTGTTGGTCATAATCGCCGAGACACCGCCGGCCAGCAGCATCACCATAGCAGGGCCCATCATGTCCGCGGCACCAGCAGCGATGAGCTGCACGATCTTTTTCTCGTTCATGCGTGCCACCAGTCCCACCAGCACCGAGGCGATAATAAACAGCATCGCCAGTTGCGGGAACCACCAGTTCAGTTCGAACCAGAATGGTTGCACTGCAGCGACCGTGTGGGTGACATAATCATCCGCTGGCCCCGTGCTGCTGGCAAAAATACTGGACCACGGGATGACGGAGAAAATCATTAAACTGAAGGCCAGCGCGGTGATCGCGAGCACCCATTTCTGCGTTGCGCTCAGAGTCTCATCGGCCGCTGCACTATTTTCTGCTACAACCTCATCGAAACCAACTAGGGAAGCGGCCGGATTAGCACGAACTTTGGCCGCGTAGCGCAGCACCCATCCCACCGCCATCGCCGTCAACACCACCCACAGGATCAGACGCAGCACAATGCCATCGCCTATACCCACCGCAGCCTCGCCTGAGGCGACACCGATGGAGAATGGATTCACCGTAGCCGCCATCACACCAATAATGGAACCGAGAATAATCATCGCGGCCGTGACCAGGCGATCGTAGCCCAGCGCGGCCATCAGCGGGATAAACAGCGCATAAAAACCAAACGTCTCCACCGAGAACCCCATGGTGGAACCGAGCAACGAGAACAGCACCATAATGGCGGT
>JANNXP010000247.1:0-5189 GCA_031409615.1 Haliea sp.
CCCTTCGCCAGATCCAGAAGAGTTTAGCAGTAATGGCTCCTCGTCTTTCTCAGCGGAGGCCAGGAGTAGATGCTGAGCCAGTTTGCCGATTTCGTCGCGACGTTGCAGCAAATTGTTCCGTTCGCCCGGAATTTCTTCAGGGGTATCATCTACCATCCGCGTGAGCGCACCCAGTGGCCGCAGCAGCATGCCATTCATAATGATCAACACCACGCCAGCCAGTAACAAAACCTGTAGTCCCGCCATAGCCCCGCTGCGCACCATGGCCCAATTGCGCTGTTTAACGAAGTGATCAAAAGACCGAGCAACGACAATGCTGCCCATTGCATTTCCGCCGAAGTCCTTCAAGGGTATGACCACGCTGCCGAAGGTCTCGTCAGCAACAGTACTAATAGTCTGTGAAGGCTTACGAATCAGGCGTAATTTTTCTATCGATAGCAGCGGTTTGATGTAGGTCCAATTGGTAGCCACCACCATTTGATAGCCGCCAACCAGTTTGTCATCGTCGGGCCTGGGTAACTGGGTCGCAATGTCGCGCATGAGTTGGTCATCCGCCAGTACCGCCGCTTCGAAGCCAGTGGTTTCCTTGATCGTGTGAAGAATATCGACGAAGTCCATGCCAATCTCAAAACTGCCAATGTGGCCCTGACTGTCTGCAACCGGATACACCCCGCGCAGACTCAAGCCGCGGCGGCCAATGGATATACCGTGGTGAGGTTGCTGTTGCTGATTGGTGGCCACCACCATTGGGCGAAAACTACTCAGGTCCTCACCGGGTGGGTCGGTCAGATTGAATAAGCGCAGGAATGATGATGCTACAGGGAGATGAAACTGGGCTTCACGGACGCCAAATTGCTCGCGCAGAATGATCATTGGCGCGAGTAGTTGTTGGGTGAGTTGGTCGCGGTCCCTCGCGCGAAAGGCCTGTTGCACGGCTGGCAGACTACTCACCAGCGCAGCTCGCGCGCTCGCTTTGGCGATCTGTTCGTCGACAGAGTTTTGAACCAGTTTCTCAACCAGTTTCAATTCACGCTGCATTGCCGAGTCAAGAATCGCCTGATTCGCGGAATAAGCAAGATAGCCTGACAGTGCTGCCGTGCAGATCACGACAGCCAACATCAAAATCATGGCTCTGAGTTTTGTGTTCATTGAGTTCCCTTGTCGCCAAAAGTGTGCAGATTTTTAGCCAGGCGATGGCGTCATTTTGAGTGCGTGAAGGATAGGCTACTTGCCGAGGAATTTAAATGCGCCTGTTGGGGGGGGGAGGCAAGGGGCTGGAGGTCAGGCCACTGCACACGATCTCAAAGGCGGTGCTGCCTGCTGCGCAGCCATTGCACTTGGCTGCGGGTATTTAGCTACTGTTGGAACCAATCATCCAAACGCCGTAGAACCTCCGTGAGAATATCGCCGTCGAGATTCGCCCTGGCCGCCGCGTACACAGTGTCTTGCGTGTACACCGTGGAGTCAGGTTCGACCCGGGGGCTGTCATCAGCGTAAGACACATCAAGAGTCACCGCCTTGGAGCCGCTGGGTGAGTTGCTCCAGGGTTCCCATTTTGGCAGGCTATTGCCATTGGGGTTGCCCGTACGTGCGAAATTGCTCCAATAACTCACCATTACCTCACTCATCGTGGCCCTGCTTGCGGCATTGCCATCGTTGAAAAATATGCTGGTGAAGGCGGGGAAGATAAAAACATCCTCATTGCCCATCATAAAGCTGATTTCAGCACTGTGGAATGCGCCACCGGTGTCGCCAAAGTCACCCGGCAATGGACTGAAGCCATTTTCATCAGTGGAGCCCCAGTTAAATCGATAGACGTAGAACTCTGGCATGTCATCCAGAGTGCGGAGCCTCGTCGCCAAATCATCGGCACCGGTGACACGCCATGCATCACTGAGGTATCGCCCCACAGCGGCCCGCAACTCATCAGGCCCGTCAGGGTATGCGTTGAACCCCAATGGATTGGTATACAGTTTTTGTTCGTCCTTGTTAGTGCCAAACAGCAAGGGCGTTTTGTTGGGGAAGTCGCCTGTCGTTAGAAGGCCATAGCCCGCAGCGGGGATCACCACACCATCGCCTATAATTTCGTTGGTGTTGGCCAAGCCCAGCAGTGTTTGCGGATCGACACTGCGCAGGTAGGCGGCCAGTTCCTCATCGGTCAGAGGCTGCTGCGGAGCACCCTCTGTCGCCATCAGATCGTCCACCAGAGACTGTGATTCCGCCAGTGCGCGCTCCACGCTGGTGACGCTTCCTCCAAGGCTCTGGATGATACCCTTGTGAAATAGCCCCTTGGCCTGCTCACTGATGACCAGGGTCAGCACATTGGCAGCGCCGGCTGATTCGCCCGCGATTGTTACATTTTGCGGATCTCCGCCAAACGCCAAAGCATTACTCTTTACCCAATCAAGAGACTCGATAATATCCAGGGTGCCGTAGTTACCCGAACTATCGAGAGGGTCTTCGCCCTGCAACGCCGCAGCGTAAAGCCAGCCAAGCGCACCGAGACGGTACTGAACCGTGACCACCACCATATTGCCGCGTTCTGCAAGCCTGGCCCCGTCAAAGGCGGGGAATTCCTGCCCGGTGTCGCCGTTGGTATTACCACCACCATGTATCCACACAAACACGGGGAGCTCACGCTCCTGTGTCCTGGGGCGAAATACATTCAGGTACAGGCAGTTCTCGTTCCCGGCAAACAGGTTGCTGAAATAGAGGAACTGTGGGCAGAAGTCGGGCAGGGACTTGGCGCTGCGCGTATCACTCCAGGATTCTGCGGGCCGCGGTGCTTTCCAGCGCAGTTCACCCACCGGCGCGGCGGCGTAGGGTATCCCCAGGAATTTCCAGCTGGTGGCTCGCTCGCTCTCCATGCCCTCGATAGGGCCGCTCTGGGTGGTGACCAGAGTGCCAAGCGTAACCGGCTCTATGAACGAAGTGTTGTCGCCGCCATCGGAGCAGGCTGCAAGCGAAAATGCGATCGCTGCCAATACAAGACGAGAGGTTTTGAACAAGATGTAGCTCCGGAGAAATCTTATTGTTGCTGCATTTTGCCTACTGAGAAGGATTTTTGGCAACCTTTATCTACGCCAGTGCCCATAAGTCAAACCGTGGTCAACTGTTCCCGGTTGAACTGCATGACGGTTTGGCCCGTTGTTGCATTTTGGAGTGACCGACGTGCAGTAGCGGTAAAAGTACAGCCCACCACAGCATGGGCCTTTTGTTGTCTGTGATTTGGACATGACAAACCCACAAACTTGCCATTGCGTCCCAATAGCTCTTTGTCTAAACTGCCCAACCTTCAAACGGGGCGGGTGTTCATCTGCCTCGATCTGATCAAGGCTGGCGTAGCTCAGTAGGTAGAGCAGCTGATTTGTAATCAGCCGGTCGGGGGTTCGATTCCTCTCGCCAGCTCCATTGTTAAAAAAAACTGTAATACAGTTTGAGTTATAGTTCCCGTCTGAGTGCATGGGGATCTCTCCGATCATGAGTAGCGATAGTCATCTAAATCTGTACGCAACGTATCGGAGCCACTTTCCTCCTCTTGATGCAGTGTTGTTAACTACTGCTAACGGAAACGTCTACACGTATGCCGATGCGGAGCACTACTCAGCGCAGGTCGCAAACTACCTGATTGGATTGGGTCTTCACCAGGGTGATCGAGTTTCCGTGCAGGTGGAAAAATCGGTTCAGGCCCTATGGCTGTATCTGGGTACAATCAGGGCGGGCCTGGTATTTCATCCGCTAAACCCAGCCTACACGCAGGCGGAGTTAGACTTTTTCCTGCGGGACGCCGCATCTTCTGTCCTGGTCTGTGACAGTAGTCGAGCAGAAGCCCTGCTGGCGTTGTGTAACAGTTTGGGTGTGCCGCATCTGTGTACCCTGGATGCAGACGGTGCCGGCACATTCATGCCCGCAGTTGAGCGGTGCTCGACACAATTCGATACGGCGGCGACCACTGCGCAAGACCTTGCGGCACTCGTCTACTCCTCCGGCACGACTGGCCGGCCCAAGGGCATCATGTTGTCGCACAATAACCTGGTAGAAAATGTCACCGTGCTGGTTGATTACTGGGGTTTTGGTCGGAACGACTGCCTGCTGCATGCGTTGCCGATCTTTCATGTACATGGGCTGTTCGTGGCGCTTGGTTGCGTACTGATGAGTGGCAGTAGCATGCGTTGGCTGCAGGGCTTTGAGGTCACCGCGGTAATGCAGAATTTGCCCTACTGCACGGTCATGATGGGTGTGCCAACCTACTATACCCGCTTGCTGGCTGAACCCGCGCTCACTGCGCAAAATTGTGCGCGCATGCGCCTGTTTATCTCTGGTTCAGCGCCACTGCTGGGTGATACTTTTGTCGAATTCGAGCGCCGCACTGGTCACACCATACTGGAGCGGTACGGTATGACTGAAACGGGTATGAACACCTCTAACCCGTTACATGGTGTACGGCGGGCGGGAACCGTTGGTCTCCCGCTGCCAGGTGTGACGGTGCGAATTTGCGGCGCTGACAACCAGACGCTGGACGTAGACGAGGTGGGGGCGCTGCAGGTTCGTGGAGCCAACGTGTTCAGTGGCTACTGGAAATTGCCGCAGCAAACCGTGCAGGACTTCACCCGCGATGGCTTCTTCAACACCGGGGACCAGGCGCGCATAGACGAGCAGGGCTATGTGTCGATCGTCGGGAGGTTCAAGGATATGGTGATCACCGGCGGTTTGAACGTCTATCCGAAGGAGATAGAGCTGCTTATCGATCAGTTGAGCGGAGTAAAGGAGTCTGCGGTCATCGGGTTGCCCGACAAGGATTTTGGCGAAGTTGTGGTGGCGGTTGTGGTGTTGGTCGAAGGTGCCAGCTGGTCCGCGGACGGGGTTCGCAGTGCGATCAGAGACAGGGCGGCGAATTTCAAAGTGCCCAAGAAGATACTATTTGTCGACGAATTACCCAGAAATGCCATGGGTAAAGTGCAAAAAGATGTCCTGCGCAAGCGTTACGAGTGATTCGGACCAAGCAGGACCCCAGTCCTGTTCGGAGGGTGGTGTAAGTTAATAATTTTATTGGGATATACGGTTGACAAGCGAGCGGCCCATCAGGACAATGTGCCGCCTTTCGGAGGGGTTCCCGAGTGGCCAAAGGGATCAGACTGTAAATCTGACGCGCGAGCTTCGGTGGTTCGAATCCACCCCCCTCCACCATG
>JANNXP010000248.1:0-2225 GCA_031409615.1 Haliea sp.
TGACCCTGTTTGTTGAGTATTTTGAGTTCCATAATCTTCTCCTGTTCGAGCATTGAGGATCCTTTGAAAAGATCCAACGATGCCTGCCAGGGGGTCAAATTAAACTGGCACGAGGGGGGTTAAATATCACTGGCGCTAACACCGCCTGATGCGCACTGCGTTTGGGCCGAAACCCATACGAATGCTCGGAAAAACTCGGATCAATCTGCGGTTGCAGCACCTGCAATAACGCTTGTTGAATCACCCGATCCAACACCGTCGGAATCCCCAATTGCCGCTCTGTGCCATCTGATTTTGGAATCATCACGCGGCGCACCGGCGCAGGCGGGGCTGTCAGAAATTTTGTGTGTAAGGCAGATGTTAGTTAGTAAATGGTTGAGCGGTAGTTCCGATCTGTTGGGCAATGAGCGGAGGGCGTAGCCCGAAGCGAATTGCTCAACAGATCGGGGCGAGCATAGCGCACGAGTCAGTGCCCGGCGCGGGTGAAACGATCACCATAGGCAATCGCAAATTGATTCATCGCCTCACGCCAATCCCGAATGGAATTGCCTTGGCCAATGTTTCGCAGTGCCAGCCATAGCAGTTTTGTGGCGGCATCATCGCTGGGGAAATGGCCACGCGTTTTGATGATTTTGCGCAGCTGGCTGTGCAGACTTTCTATCGCATTCGTCGTGTAGATCAACTTGCGCACCGCTGGCGGATAGGCGAAAAACGGGATCACCTTGTCCCAAACGCGACGCCAGCTGGCGGGCACACTCGGGAATTTTTTGCCCCACTCCCCGCGCTCAAAATCATTAAGCGCTGTCTCTGCCGCCTCGGCATTGAGCGCCGTGTAAATGGGGCGTAGCGCTGCCGCTAAGCCTTTGCGATCCTTCCAGCTGGCAAAATCCAAGCTGTTGCGGATCAAGTGCACGATGCACGTTTGCAGCGTTGTTGCTGGAAACACCGCACTGAGTGCTTCGCCCATGCCTTTAAGGCCATCCGTCACTGCAATCAGAATGTCTTGCACCCCGCGTGTTTTAAGTTCATTGAATACCTTCAACCAAAACTTTGCGCCTTCGGTATTTTCAATCCAAAGTCCCAGAATCTCGCGCGTGCCGTCCGGCAGTACACCCAGCGCAAGATAAATCGCCTTGCTGCGCACCACAGCTTCATCGCGAATTTTGACCCGCATGGCGTCGAAAAACACCACCGGAAACATCGGATCCAGCGGCCGTGATTGCCATTCGCTGACCTCACTCATTACCGAGTCGGTCACGGTGCTGATGAACTCGGGACTGACGTCCGTACTGTATTGCTCGGCCATAAAAGCCTGAATTTCCCGCATCGTCATGCCGCGCGCGTACAGCGCAATGATTTTGTCGTCAAAGCCGGTAAATCGCCGCGCATGCTTGGGTATCAGCAGCGGCTCAAAACTGCCATCACGGTCGCGAGGAACCTTAACCTGCATCGGGCCGCTATTGGTCAGCACGGTCTTGGCGGTCGCGCCATTCCGGTAATTATTGATCCCGCTGGGCTTTTCCTGGCCCGGCAAATAGCCTAAATGGTGCGACAGCTCTCCACCCAACACGCGCTCGATCAGCGCTCTTTTGAAGGCAGCAGACGCAACCTCAATGCTCTCTCCGGTCATTTTGCCATCTATAAACTGGTCGATCAGTTCATGCGGAATCTTCGGCATCCTCGCCGTGCGGTCAATCACTGCTTGTGTCTTGGGTCCTACTTTCTTGGCTGGCATATCGAGCTCCTTTTGCTCTGATGCTAGCCTCACACACAAAATTTAGGACAGGCTCGCGCAGGCCGATAAGTCCCGTCCAGCAACGATTCTTTGATCTTAGGCCAGTGGCCTCTCAGGTATTCAACGGCATCTTGGATCGTCATCCCATCCACGCCCGCGCTGCCCTTATTGGCCTTGACGCGTTTCCACGCCTTCACCATGTTCTCTCTTGTTAGCACAGCTTCCAGCTGCGCCGTTCCCGAGTTCATCACTTCGGAACTTACCGACTTGGTTTCACCACCCACAGCCACTCTAGCGGCTTCACCGCTTGCCTTTGCTGTTGGCTCCGCTGTTCTGGACTTCTGATGCATGACCTTGTCAATGGCTCCGTTGATTCACTCTCTTGCTCGTTTGGCCCTTCACCAAAAAAAAACTGGCTACTACGGCCTCTGCTGACTTCTGGCACCGCTTACACGTCGGGCTTTCACCCACAAAACCAGATCTCCCCAGG
>JANNXP010000249.1:0-24756 GCA_031409615.1 Haliea sp.
GATATGTTGGACAAGGTTGCCACCCACTACGAAGAGGCCGTCGACAACGCGGTGGACAGCCTCAGCTCGCTAATGGAACCATTGATCATGTCTGTGCTTGGCGTGGTCGTGGGCGGCTTGATGATTGCCATGTACCTACCCATCTTCATGTTGGGATCGGTTATCTAGTTACCGTCGTTGCCGCAAAGGCCATTGCATCGTGCCCGAAACTCTCGTGCCGCTGGGACTGCTCTGCTTGGGCCTGTTGTGTCTGGGACTGGTGGTGGGCAGCTTTCTCAACGTGGTCATCTATCGCCTGCCACTGATGATGGAAAGGCGCTGGCGGCAGGATTGCTGCGCACTGCTGGAGGTCGAGCAGGAACGGCAGGAAGCGCCGCTCAACCTAGCCACCCCGAACTCCCACTGCCCTGGATGCAAGGCGGCCATTAAACCCTGGCAAAATATTCCGGTATTGAGTTATCTCATCCTGCGTGGCAAATGCGCCAGCTGCGCCACGGCCATTTCTGTGCGTTACCCCATTCTGGAGTTGGTTACCGGCTTGATGACACTGGCCCTGGCCTACCAATTTGACCTGTCGCTCGCTCTGCTGGGTGCCACATTTCTCACCTGGTCGTTGATTGCCCTGACCATGATAGACATCGACCACCAGCTGCTGCCCGACGACATCACCCTGCCGCTGCTTTGGCTGGGCTTGCTATTCAACATGGACGGCACCTATGTCAGCCTCGCCGATGCGGTTATCGGGGCCATGGCGGGTTACCTCATCCTTTGGACCATCTACCAGGTGTTCAAGTTGCTCACCGGTAAGGAGGGCATGGGTTACGGTGATTTCAAGCTGCTCGCCGCGCTGGGTGCTTGGCTGGGCTGGCAGATGCTGCCGGAAATCATTCTTATGTCTTCCCTGGTGGGCGCCATCTGCGGTGTGGGACTGATGTTCATCAAACGCCGTGGCAGAGACATTCCCATTCCCTTCGGACCCTACCTGGCCATAGCGGGCTGGCTGGCACTGCTGTGGGGTGATGGCACGTACGGTTCGCTGTTTGCGAGGTTCGGGATTCACCTGGTATGACGCTGGTCGTGGGCATTACCGGCGGCATCGGTAGCGGTAAATCTGCCGTCACCCGGCGGTTCGAGCAGCACGGCATTACCGTGGTGGATGCGGACGTGGTGGCGAGAGTCATCGTCGCACCCGGCACGCCCGCCCTTGCCGCCATCGCCGCACACTTTGGGACGAGCATCCTGCAACCGGATGGCACGCTGGACCGGGCGGCATTGCGCAGCCGCGTATTCTCGGATGACGCTGCACGAGGCTGGTTGGAGCGCCTGACCCACCCTGTGATCGGACAAGAGATACTCGAGCAGATTCGCGCTTCGCGCAGTCCCTACACCATACTCAGTTCACCGCTACTACTGGACACCAGCCAGAAGAACCTCGTCGATTGTGTGGTCGTTGTGGACGTGCCGGAAGAGGTGCAGTTACAGCGCACAATGCAGCGCGACAGTAACGATGAGGCACAGGTCAGGCGCATTATGGCAGCGCAGATGCATCGCGCGGACCGATTGGAGCGCGCCGACATGGTGATCGATAACAGCTGTTCACTGGAAGAACTGGACAGCCAGGTCGAGGAGTTGCACAAGGAGTTTCTGCTGCGCGCGGAGAACGCCCGCTAGCCAGGCACGATCACGGCGCGAGCAATTCTCCGACCGCAATCACAATTGGCATATTCGCCGCCGGAAACGCGTACCCAGCGAGTTCCTGCGGTGTTACCCAGGCCAGGGGTTGGCCCTCCAGACCCTGTGCCTCACCGCTGAACTCCCATACCACGTGTACATCCAGCAACACTGTCTTGTCGCCATAATCGTGGCGCACTTCCAACAGTGCACTGGTGCGGCCGATAACGATGCCGAGTTCTTCACGCAATTCCCGGGTCAGCGCCGCCGAGAGTGATTCACCTGTCTCCACCTTGCCGCCAGGGAACTCCCACAGACCACCCTGGTGGGTATGCTGCGCGCGCCGTGTGAGCAGGACATTGCGATGCTCATCGAGAATGACTCCGACTGCTACATGAACCAACGGCATTCAGGAGCGGTATTCGGCGTTGATGCGCACATAGTCGTAGGAGAAGTCCGTCGTCCATACCGTGGCTGCGGCCGCACCCCGACCGAGCTCGACCCGAACGACGATATCCTCGGGCGCCATGGCGGCAACACCCTGTGCCTCCGTGTAGCTCGCAGCGCGGCACCCCTGCTCGGCGATCAACACACCATTGAGATACAGTGCCACTTGGTCGACCTGCAGCTCGGGCAAACCGGCCCGGCCAATAGCCGCGAGCAGACGTCCCCAGTTGGGGTCGCTGGCGAACAGCGCTGTTTTTACCAGGGGCGAATGCGCGATGGTGAAGGCGACATCCAGGCATTCAGCTTCACTGCGTCCGCCATTGATCTGCACCGTCACAAACTTACTGGCGCCCTCGCCGTCGCGCACAATGCTTTGGGCGAGGCTGATACACACCTCTTCCACCGCCGCGCGCAAGGCTCGGTACAGTGTCGATGCCCGGTCAGCGACCTCAGCATTACCCGCCACACCGCTGGCGAGCAACAGGCAGGCATCGTTTGTGGACGTATCGCCGTCCACGGTAATGCGGTTAAACGAAACGTCAGCCAGCTCCGCCAACAACGCCTGCAACAACGTTTGCTCCACCGCCATGTCCGTCGCGATAAAAGCCAGCATGGTCGCCATATTCGGGCGGATCATACCTGAGCCCTTGGCGATTCCTGTTACCACATAGTCTTGGCCGTCAACACTGAAACACACAGAGAGCGCCTTGGGGCGAGTATCTGTTGTGAGTATGCCCTCGGCAGCGGCGGCCCAGCCATCAGCGGACAGGGCGGCAAAGGCGGCGGGGATAGCCTGCTCCAGCCGCTGCACCGGCAGTGGCTCCCCTATCACACCGGTGGAGAACGGCAGCACGCTGTGGGCGTCCACGCCCGCAACGGATGCAACAGCCTCCGTGCAGGTGCGCGCAGCCGCGAGTCCGGCAATCCCGGTTCCCGCGTTGGCGTTGCCCGTATTTATGAGTAAATAGCGGGGTTGGTGGTCACAGGAGCGCAGGTTTTCTCTGGCCACGATGACCGGCGCGGCGCAAAACGCATTGCGCGTGAAGACGGCAGCACAGCGGGTATTCGGGCTCACTTCAAGCAGGACCAGATCCTTACGGCCCGGTGTCTTGATCCCCGCAGAAACGGTGCCCAGGCGCACACCGGGAACAGCTTGCAGGTGTCCAACACTGTCCGCGCCCACTGCCATATCAACTACCTACTCTGCTCACGGGTACACTGCCACCCTCTCACAACTTGCCGTGGCACTGCTTGTACTTCTTGCCGCTGCCACAGGGGCAGGGCTCATTGCGTCCGACTTTGGGCTGCTCACGGGTATAGGTTTGCGGCAGCGCCGCTCCCTCCGACTCTTGCTCAGGCATCGCAGCGTCCATCGAGGGGGCGTCTGCGTGCTGAAATGCCAGGTGCTCGCGAGCAGCGGCTTCACGACGTTGCTGTTCTATCGCCGCCGCCTCGTCGCGGCGTTGTATTTGCACATGACTGAGAAACTTCACCACCTCGTATTTGAGACTGACCAGCAGCTGTTCAAACAACTGGAAGGATTCTCGCTTGTATTCCTGCTTGGGATTCTTCTGGGCGTAAGCCCGCAGGTGAATACCCTGGCGCAGATGATCCATCGTGGCGAGGTGGTCTTTCCACAGTGTGTCGAGAACCTGCAGCATAATCTGCTTTTCGATCCTGCGCATATCGGGACCGACATCGGCACACTTGCGGTCATAAGCGGTCTGGGCTTCTTCGAAAATTCTTTCGCGCAGGGCTTCTTCATGGAGCTTGTCATCCTCCTCCAACCATTGCTGCAACGGCAGCACGATGGCGAACTCGACCTCCAGTTGTTTCTCTAATCCCGGTACATTCCACTGCTCCTCCACGCTCATGGGGGGAATGTAACTGGCAATAGCCTCCGCCACTACGTCCCGACGAATGGCGGTAATGGTGTCAGAGATATCCGCTTCACTGAGCAAATCATCACGCTGCTGGTAGATGATCTGGCGCTGGTCATTGGCGACATCGTCGTACTCCAGCAACTGCTTGCGGATGTCAAAATTGCGCCCCTCGACCTTGCGCTGGGCTTTTTCAATGGCGTTGGTGACCATGCGGTGCTCGATGGCTTCGCCCTTCTCCATCCCTAAGGCCTGCATAAACCCCTTCACTCGTTCCGAAGCGAAGATGCGCATCAGGTTGTCTTCCATAGACAGATAAAAGCGCGACGCGCCCGGATCTCCCTGACGCCCGGCGCGACCGCGCAGCTGGTTGTCGATACGGCGCGATTCGTGGCGCTCCGACCCGAAAATATGCAGACCGCCAGAGGCCAGCACCTGGTCATGGCGCTGCTGCCAGGCATCGCGTATCTGCTGCTTGGCGGCGGGATCCGCGTCCTCTCGCGTATGCAGTTCGGCTTCCAGGTTGCCACCCAAAACGATGTCGGTGCCACGCCCGGCCATATTGGTCGCGATGGTAACCACGCCCGGACGACCCGCCTGGGCAATGATTTCCGCCTCCTGCTCATGGTACTTGGCGTTGAGTACCTTGTGCTCAATCTTGGCTTTGCGAAACCGCTCGGACATGGCTTCGGACGTTTCTACCGAAGCGGTGCCCACCAGCACCGGCGCGCCCTTGGCCATACACTCTCTAACATCGCTCACGATCGCGTCGAATTTTTCCTCCACGCTGAGGTAGACGAGATCGTTCAGGTCGTCGCGCTGTTGCGGCACATTGGTGGGAATAACCAGCACTTCCAGGCCATAAATCTGGCGGAACTCAAAGGCCTCGGTGTCGGCTGTACCCGTCATACCGGCAAGCTTGCCATACAGACGGAAGTAATTCTGGAAAGTAGTAGATGCCAGCGTCTGGCTTTCGCTCTGGATGGAGACGCCTTCCTTGGCCTCGATGGCCTGGTGCAGTCCCTCTGATAGACGCCTGCCGGCCATGGTGCGACCGGTGTGCTCATCAATCAGCACCACCTGAGAATTCTGTACGATATATTCCACGTCCCGGTGGTACAGAGCGTGGGCGCGCAACCCGGAATAAACATGGTGCAATAAATTGAGATTGGTCGCGCCATACAGATTGTCACCCTCCGCCAGCAAGCCCGCACTTATCATCAGCTCCTCGATAAACTCGTGCCCCGATTCTGTCAGCTCCACCTGGCGTTGCTTCTCGTCAATGGTGTAGTGTCCGGGCTCACCCTCGGTGTCCAGGCGCAGCGACGGTATCATGCTATTGACGCGTCGATAGAGCTCCGAGCTATCTTCAGAGGCTCCGGAAATAATCAACGGCGTGCGCGCCTCGTCGATCAGAATGGAGTCCACTTCATCGACGATGGCGAAGCTCAAGCCGCGCTGCATCCGTTCCTGCAGTGAAAACGCCATGTTGTCCCGCAGATAATCGAACCCGAACTCATTGTTGGTACCGTAGACGATATCCGCCTGGTAGGCGGCGATTTTCTCCTGGGTGGTCTGGCCTGAGCGGATCACCCCGAATGACACGCCGAGGAAGTTGTAGAGCGGCCCCATCCAGTGGGCGTCACGATTGGCCAGATAATCATTGACTGTAATCAGGTTTACGCTGTTGCCAGACAGGGCGTTGAGGTAGGCCGGCAGGGTCGCGACCAGAGTCTTGCCTTCGCCGGTGCGCATTTCGGCAATCTTCCCCTCGTGCAGGGCCATGCCGCCAATAAGTTGCATGTCGAAATGGCGCAACCCGAGCACCCTTTCGCCCGCCTCGCGCACTACGGCAAACGCCTCGGGAAGGAGGGTATCGAGGCTATCCCCGTTCGCCAGGCGCTGCTTGAACTCAGCAGTTTTAGCGGTCAGCTGTGTATCGTCCAGCGCCCTCATGTCATCTGCCAGGGCATTGATCTGTTTGACCACCTTACCCATGCGCTTTAATTCGCGACTGTTACGGGTGCCAAAAAGGTTTTTAAGAGCGTTGCTTATCATTGCTTTTCATCGTATTTGAAATAGGGGCCCATCCGGATCGGATCGGGAGTGAGTGCCAAGCAAAACTGGGATGGATCAGGGGTGGGTGCGAGCTACGTAGCTTGAAGGATCGACTGAACGGCCGTTTTTGTACACTTCGAAATGCACATGGGAACCGGTGGAGCGACCCGTGGAACCCATCAGCGCAATGGTCTCGCCCTTGCGCACGACGTCGCCAGGATTCACCAGGGTATCCTTGTTGTGCGCATAGCGTGTGACATAGTCGTCACCGTGTGAAATTTCTACGGTATTGCCGTAACCCGCGTCTCGCCCGGCCCAGGTCACCACACCCGAAGCCACCGCCACGACGTCGGAGCCAGCCTTGCCGGCAAAGTCTATGCCGTTGTGCAGGGACGATTTGCCGTTGATAGGGTCTGTGCGCCATCCATAGCGGGATGACATATAGCCCTTTTTCACGGGGAGCCCGGATAAGGAGCTCTGTTCCTCCAGCTTGCGGTTGGTCAGCATCGATTCCAGAATGTCCAGCTGCTGTTCACGGTCCTTGAGCCGCGCTTCAAAGCGGTCGAGTTCGCCATCGAGGACACTGGGGGTGAAATCGACAGTAGATTCACCCACAAGAGGACCACCCAGGGCGGGCGGCTGACTAAAATCAAACTCTCCCTCCTCCAGATCGGCCATTACCGTGAGGTGCTGGCCCAGCGCATCCAGCCGGGTCATTCTGGCCTCCAGCTCCGCCAGGTTGATCGTCATGGCCTGCACCTGGTGCTCGGTTGATCCCTCCAGAGTCCCCACCTCCAGCGGCGGCCCCTCGTCCTGCGGCGTATCAAGGGCTTCCCCGCGCAGGGCCTGCGCCCCACTTTCTTGTCCGGCGAGGTAACCAGAGGCCGCCAGGCCCAGGGGAAGCCCCAGACAACACAGGGATAGCAGCGCCCGTGACCAGCGGCTCAATTCGATGGAGCGTGAACCCCCATGCCTTCGACTAATAAGAATTACTTTCATTAAGTGATTGATTAATTGTCTGATTAACGGGTTGAGGGGTGTGCGAAATGTGGATTATGCACGGAACTATGCCACAAAAGGTGCTGCAATGCCAAGCCAGTGAACAGCCAGCGATCCGATAGCAACCCAGGTCGGCCAATGCTGCCTAGCGGTTGCGTACGGGTGCTACAGCAGAGAATCCGGCTGTGTTTGCGCTACCAGACCGGTGGAAAGCGTCGTGTCAGCACCGTGTTTGGCCCTGACAGGTAGGGCGGTCACCGGGTCACGTCGACCCGGCACACCGTCATACGGTTAGCGGCTGGCGTGGGAGCAGCCTGGGTGCAGCGACCTAATCTGCTTGGCGCCGCAGAAAGGCAGGAATATCAAAATATTCCTCGCCCGCGTTCCCTGGGGCCGCAGCAACCTGCCCACCGGCCGGTCGACGACGCGTCACCGCGGGACGATCATAAGCGCTGTAATCTGGCTCCAGGGGGGAGTCCGCGGATACCGATTTTTTGGGTGACACGCCTTCCACAATCTGCAGCGGCACCCGCACCGCTGTGCCACCCAGGCCGGTCGCAACGACTGTCACTTTGATTTCTTCCTTCATATTCGGGTCGATAACGGTACCCACCACCACCGTGGCCTCTTCCGAAGCGAACTCCTCGATGGTCTCACCGACCTCGGAAAATTCGCCCAGCGACAGGTCAAAACCGGCGGTGATATTGACCAGGATACCGCGCGCTCCGGCCAGGTTGATATCGTCGAGCAGCGGACTGCTGATCGCCTTCTCGGCCGCCTTACGGGCGCGATTTTCACCCTTGGCATAGCCGGTCCCCATCATGGCCATGCCCATTTCAGACATGACAGTGCGCACGTCAGCAAAGTCCACGTTGATCATACCGGGGCGAATGATCAAGTCCGCGATACCCTGCACCGCGCCCAACAGGACGTCATTTGCCTCCCGAAAGGCTTCCAGCAGACTGCAATTTTTGCCCAACACCTCCAGCAATTTTTCATTGGGAATAGTAATCAGTGAATCGACATGCTGCGCCAGTTCAGCGAGTCCGTCGACGGCGATATTCAGGCGCTTTTTGCCCTCGAACGCGAAGGGGCGCGTGACTACCGCGACCGTCAGGATACCCATTTCCCGAGCGATTTCCGCGACCACGGGAGCACCACCAGTGCCAGTACCACCGCCCATGCCGGCAGTGATAAATACCATGTCGGCACCGCGCAGGGCGTCGGCGATACGCTCGCGATCCTCCATCGCCGCAGCTCTGCCGATTTCCGGATTAGCACCAGCGCCCAGCCCCTTGGTGATATCACCACCGAGTTGCAGTACCGTCCTGGATGCAATATCCGACAGCGCCTGAGCATCAGTGTTGGCACAGATGAAATCCACACCTTGGACATTGTTTTCGATCATGTGCTTGACGGCATTACCGCCACCACCGCCCACCCCAATCACTTTGATAACTGCATTTGACGGAACAGCATCGATTAGTTCAAACATGGTCTTACTCCCCTTTTATATTAAACTGCCGTGCTCGCGCACGACGCTCTTCAACAACACTGCAACAACACTTCAATAAAAGACTGCTAAAAATTACTCTGCAACCAAGCCTTGGCCCGACCTAAAAAACTGGCAGTGGATGTTCCTGACTTGCCCGCGGCCGTCGTTCCCGTATCGGTCCTGTGCAGCATTCCGTACTGCAGTAAACCCACGCTGGTGGCATAGATCGGATTGCGCACAATATCGTTGAGTCCTCGCACCGTCTGTGGATAGCCTACTCGCACCGGCATATGAAAAATCTCCTCCGCCAGTTCCACCACACCTTCCATCTTGGAGGTGCCTCCGGTCAGTACGATGCCTGCGGGCACCATCTCCTCAAAGCCACTGCGTCGCAGTTCCGCTTGTACCAGGGTAAACAACTCGTCGTAGCGCGGTTCCACCACCTCCGCCAGCGACTGCCGTGACAGGTCCCTGGGCGGGCGGTCGCCTACACTGGGCACCTTGATCGTGTCATCGGCGCTGGTCAGCTGCGTCAGTGCGCAGGCATACTTGATCTTGATTTCCTCCGCGTGCTGCGTGGGAGTGCGCAGCGCCATCGCGATATCGTTGGTGACCTGGTCGCCCGCAATAGGTATCACTCCGGTATGGCGAATCGAGCCGTCGGTGAAAATCGCGATATCCGTGGTGCCGCCGCCGATGTCAACCAGACAAACGCCCAGCTCACGCTCATCGTCGGTGAGCACCGAATAACTGGAGGCCAGCTGCTCGAGAATGATCTCCTCAACTTCCAGGCCGCAGCGGCGTATGCATTTTTCGATGTTCTGGGCGGCGTTCACGGCACAGGTGACCAGATGCACCTTGGCTTCCAGGCGCACACCGGACATGCCCAAGGGCTCCTTGATGCCCTCCTGGTTATCGATGATGTATTCCTGCGGCAGGATGTGCAGAATCTTCTGGTCGGCGGGAATGGCCACGGCCTGGGCGGCATCAATGACCCGCTCCAGATCCGCGCGGTACACCTCTTTGTCTTTGATCGCGACGATGCCGTGCGAGTTCAGGCTGCGGATATGACTGCCGGCTATACCCACATAGACCGAGTGAATCTGGCAGCCCGCCATCAGTTCGGCTTCCTCTACCGCGCGCTGAATGGACTGCACGGTGGACTCGATATTGACCACCACTCCCTTCTTCATGCCCTTGGATGGATTGGAACCGATACCCACGATTTCTATGCTGCCATCCAGACCGATCTCTCCGACTATCGCCACCACCTTGGAGGTACCGATATCGAGGCCGACGATCAATTTTTTATCCTGCACGCTGCCCATGGCAGTGTCTCCCCTTAACATCCTGTTGCATTTTTATAGCCCCGCGACCTGTGACGGATCGTCTTGCGACGGCGCTCTGAACGCCACCGCAATACCGCTCTCGTAGCGTAAATCCACCCGTTCAACCTCGGTCCGCCGCGCGGCCAGTTCACTGCGATAAATCCCCACAAAGCGCTGCATGCGACCGAGAAAATCCTCTCCACCCAGGTACAACTGCATACCGCCGGCCAACACCGCCTCCATCTGCCCCCGCTCATCCACAGCGAGCTGCTCCACGGCCAGATTCAAGGGCGTCAGAATCTCCACGAGTCGCTGGTATTTCGCCATCAATGACTGGGCCGAACCCTCAGGCCCCAGCAGTAGCGGCAACGACTCCCAATCACCGCTCTTCTCGGAGCGGAATACCCCGCCCTCGTGATTGAGAAACCCATCCTTCCCCCAGCGGGCAATAGGTAATTCTTCGACAACATGGATTTCCAATGCATTGGGCCACTTGCGGCGCACGGTGGCCTCATAAATCCAGGGCAAGCCCTCCAGTTGGCGTCGCATCTCCTGCAAATCGGCATTGAGAAAGCCACCGGCCAGACAGGGCTGCACCATATCCTGCACCGCCTGCGCCTGTGTGTGCTGCAGTGCACCAGTGACGCTGATGCGCTGTACCGGGAGGCTTTGTACTGTGATAAACGCCTTGGTGGCAGCAGCCAACACCACCGCCGCACCGAGCAGGATCAACAGTCGGTTGAGCCACGCAGACGACCGCACCGGACCCTCGGGCGCGGCCACGGAATTGCGGGTCGCGCCCTGCGCTGTGCGCCGACCGGGGCGCTTCACTGCGCGCCTCTGCGGTGCTCGAGACTGGTCAGCACGACCTGCTTGCTGGCGCGCGTCCGCGCCGGGCCTGCCTGATGTCGCCGCCATGCTATTGCTCCTCCTGAAGGCTCAATTGCACAATACGTTGTACCAGCGCCGGTATCGCCAGCCCGGATGCTGCCGCAGCCATCGGCACCAGGCTATGCGATGTCATGCCAGGTACGGTGTTCACTTCCAATACAAAAAAGCGACCAGCGGCATCGCGCATCACATCCACCCGACCCCACACAGAACACCCCAGGGAACGGAAAGCGCGCAGTGACAGTGCGGCAATTTCCGCCTCTTCCCGCGCCGTCAGTCCACTGGGACAGTGATAGCGGGTATCGCTCGAAAGATACTTCGCCTGGTAATCATAAAATTCATTGGACGTCTCCAGGCGTATCGACGGCAGGGCGGTATCGCCCAGCACTGCCACGGTGTATTCGGGCCCCGCGATAAACTGCTCCGCCAATACCTCGCCCGGATGCTGACTGGCCAATTCGAAAGACTGGCGCAGCGCGCTGGCGCTGTCGGCAGTGCTCATGCCGATACTGGAACCCTGACAGGCCGGCTTGACGAATACCTTGCCAAAGCGATCTATCACGCCCTGCCAGTCAGTGTTGGAACTGAGCGTGACGAAGCCGCCGGTGGCCAGTCCGATGCCCTGCCACAACTGTTTGCTGCGCTTTTTATCCATGGCCAGAGCCGAACCCAGCACACCCGATCCCGTGTAGCGGATCCCCAGGGTCTGGAGCGCGCCCTGCATACTGCCGTCTTCGCCGCCGGGACCATGGAGGGCGATAAACGCCAAGTTCACACCGTGCAGCTGTGCGACCCAGTCGGGCTGGGCTGGGTCTACTGGAAGCACCTCCAAACCCAGCGACTGCAGTGCGCTCACCACGGTCTGACCGCTCTGCAGCGACACGTCACGCTCGGGGGAGTTACCGCCCAGCAATACCGCAATTTTGCCCTGCCGCCATTGCTCCAGGCTCATAGGAGCGTCCCCTGCTTGACATACATGGTGCTCAGCTCCTGTGCCAGGCGAGAGACATTTCCTGCGCCCTGAGTAACGACCACGTCACCGTCCATAACCAGGGTGCAGAGCAGCTCGGGAACATCCTCTATGCGCTCGGCGAAAATCGGTTCCACCTGACCGCGCTGGCGGATACTGCGCGTCAGACTACGACTGTCAGCGCCTGGAATAGCGGCTTCTCCGGCGGGATACACATCCAGCAACACCAGCACATCGCAGCCGGACAACACAGCGACGAAATCTTCATACAAATCCCGCGTGCGGGTGTAGCGATGCGGCTGATAGACCATCACCACCCGGCGCTGCGGCCAGGCCTGGCGCACGGACTCCAGCGTGGCCCGCACCTCGGTGGGGTGATGGCCGTAATCATCGATCAACTGGGCTGCGCCGCCCGGAAAGGCGAGCTCACCGAGGCGGGTAAAGCGTCGGCCAACGCCGGCAAAACTTGCCAACCCCTGTTGTATAGCGGCGTCCTGCAAGCCTTCATCACACGCTACAACCACCGCTGCGGTGGCATTGAGTACGTTGTGCGTGCCAGGCATATTCAGGTCAATCGCCAGCGGCAATGCGTCACCCGGCCGGTGCACCACAAAGGCTGTGGTCAGGCCATTGCGCTGCATTTCGCAGATACGATAATCGGCATCCTCCGCAAAGCCATAGGTGATGATCTGTCGCGAAATTTCCGGCAGTAGGCTGCGCACTACTGGATCGTCAATGCACAATACCGCGACACCGTAAAAGGGCAGGTTGTGTAGAAACTCCAGAAAGGTGCGGCGCAGCACCGCAAAGTCGCCGCCATACGTTTCCATGTGATCTGCTTCGATGTTAGTCACCACGGTGACCATCGGCTGCAAATGCAAAAATGACGCGTCACTCTCATCCGCCTCAGCGATCAGGATACGACCTGCGCCCAACTGCGCGTTGCTACCGACGCTGTTCACGAGTCCACCGATGATAAACGTGGGATCCAAACCCGCCTCGCCAAAAATCGCAGCAATCAGGCTGGTGGTGGTGGTCTTGCCGTGGGTGCCGGCCACCGCGATGCCGTGGCGATAGCGCATCAATTCGGCCAGCATCTCCGCGCGCCCTACTACCGGTATTCTCGCTATGCGAGCAGCGATCACCTCGGGGTTGTCTTCATCGACTGCGCTGGAGGAGACCACCACATCGGCGCGGCCAATATTTTCCGCCGCATGACCGATGAATACGTCGACACCGCGCTCGATCAGGCGCGCGGTGACAGCGCTGGCACGCAGGTCGGAACCAGCCACTTCATAACCCAAATTTACCAACACCTCGGCGATACCACTCATTCCCGAACCGCCCACACCGATCATGTGAATCCGCCGAATGCGGCGCATTTCGGGATGACTGTAAGTGCTTCTGCTGTCAGGCATAAAGCAGCTCCTCACAGCAGTCGCTGACGCGCTCGGCAGCATCCGGGGTCGCCGCAGCGAACGCTGCTGCCGCCATGGCGGATAAACGCTGCGGATCGGCCAAAAAATTCTGCAACAAGCCGTGTACCGACGGTACAGTCATGTCGCTCTGACGTAACAGCATAGCGCCACCAACGTTGGTCAAGGCATGGGCGTTGGCCGTCTGATGATCGTCAATCGCATGCGGTAACGGCACCAGAATCGCCGGGCGACCCATAATGGCCAACTCGGCAATCGTTAGTGCACCGCAGCGGCACAGTACCAAATCTGCCCAGGCATAGGCTGCCGCCATGTCTTCTATGAAGGGTGCGACTCGCACACCCCGGTCTAACAATTCGCCGTAGCGCTGGCGTACCTGGGCATCGTGCCCCTCGCCGGTCTGGTGCCACACTTCAACAGCGCTGTCGTTGGCTTGCACGAGCCGGTGCAGCACATCCGGCATGACTTCATTAATCGGTTGTGCGCCAAGGCTGCCGCCCAACACCAATAGGTGCAGTGGACGCTGGCCGGCGTAGTCGTAGGGACTAGCCAGTCTTGCCAACAACAGTTGGCGACGCACCGGATTTCCCGTTACGGTGTAGGAAACATCTGCACGGAAGGCGCCGGGAAAGCCCGCCACAATTTTTGTCGCCAGCGGTGCCAGCATACGGTTGGTGGTGCCCGCCACTGCATTTTGTTCGTGAATCAACAGCGGTTTACGCAGCAGCCACGCGGCCACTCCCGCCGGACCGGCAACGTATCCGCCCATACCGATCACGCAAGCGGGAGCACGGCGCAATACCAGCCACAGCGCTTGCAGCGAGGCGAGCATCAGGAACAACAACGCGAGTAGTTTATGCAGAACATTTTTACCGCGCACACCGCGCACGGGTAAACAGTGCAACACCATACCGGCAGCGGGAACAACACGATGCTCCAGGCCGCGTGCAGTGCCCACCCACTCCACACAATAGCCGCGGGAAAGCAACTCTGTAGCGACCGCCAGTGCCGGATAGACGTGACCGCCCGTACCGCCCGCCATCATCAAGATCAGGGGTTTGCGCGCAGCCATCATGCGGGCCTCCTGCGCGGCGGCGCCGAACGCGCGTCACTTTCGATGCGCAGTACCAGACCCAACATGGCACAACAGACGATCAGGCTGGTGCCGCCGTAGCTGACGAAAGGCAGGGTTAAGCCCTTGGTCGGTAACAGACCCGAGCTCACCCCCATGTTGACAAAAGCCTGTCCGGAAAACACCAGGGCGACGCCGTAGCAGATGTACGCCCCGAAATCGTTGCCCGTGAGCAGTGCCCGACGCCCGGTCCACAGGACTCTGCCGATCAAGGCAGTAAACAGTCCGATCACAATAACAGCACCGACGAATCCGGTTTCCTCCGCCCAGATCGAAAATACAAAATCGGTGTGTGCCTCAGGCAAATAGAACAGTTTCTGCACGCTGTTTCCCAGGCCAACGCCCATCCACTCCCCGCGCCCGAAGGCGATCAGGGATTGGGTCAGCTGGAATCCGGTGTCGTATGGATCGGCCCATGGGTCCTGGTACGCGATCATGCGCTTCAACCGATAGGGCTCGGAAATCACCAGCACCAGCGCGGCAGCCAGTGCCCCTACCACCACCACCAAAAAGTGCCCGACCTTGACGCCAGCCAGAAACAACATCCCAAGCGCAGTGGCGGCAACAATCACGGTGGCACCGAAATCCGGCTCGATCAATAGCAATAGTGTGGTCGTGAACAACACCATCATGGGCTTGAGAAAGCCCAGCCACTGGTGCCGCATTTCGTGTTCACGGCGCACCATGTAACCCGCCAGATACACGACGACAGCGAGCTTGGCGAACTCCGATGGCTGCAGCGTGAAAGGCCCTAGTGGCAACCAACGCTGGGCGCCGTTTACTTCACGACCGACGCCGGGAATCAGCACCAGAATCAGCAGCGCCAGCGCTGCGAACAACCACCACCAACCGGTCGACAGCCAGAACGCTGTCGGCACCCGAAAGCTCACTGCCCCCGCAACGATGCCGGCCAGCAGGTAAACGAGGTGCCGCTGACTGTGATACCAGGCGTTCTGGAAATGCCACTGTGCATACTCAATCGACGCGGAGGTGATCGCCACCAGCCCGACCAACAACAGGGCCAGAGCCAACAGCACCAGCGTTGTATCGGGCGCGTCAAACGCCGGGGTCTGGTAGCCGGCAATTTTCATGGCGACGCCTCCGACAGCCGCTTGACCAACGCTGCAAAAACGTCGCCGCGCTGCACATAACTGCTGAACATATCGAAACTGGCGCAGGCCGGTGACAGCACCACAGCATCACCGGGCTGCGCCTGCATCGCGGCCACGCTCACTGCCTCTTCCAGGGAAGACACCATGGTCACGGGAGCACTGGATGCCAGCGCCTGCTGCATCAGAGGCGCATCCTCACCGATCAGAATGAGCCGCTTGCAGTGCCGCGCCACCGCCTGCTGTAGTTGGGAGAAATCTGCGCCCTTGCCCTGGCCACCGGCAATCAGCAGAATGTCGCGCTCACCGCCCAGTCCACGCAGCGCCGCTTCGGTCGCGCCGATATTGGTGCCCTTGGAATCGTTGACATAGCGTACGCCGTCTATTTCCGCTACCAGTTCACAGCGGTGGGGCAGCCCCTTGAAGGCCCGCAGCGTGGCCTGCATAGCGGCCATAGACAGGCCTGCGCTGTGCCCGAGGGCGAGCGCCGCAAGGGCGTTAGCCACATTATGGCGCCCTGCCAAACCCAACTCCGCCACCGGCAGCAACGTCTTTAACCCGTGACACAGGTACTCCGTACCTCCCTGCCAGCGCAGACCGAAATCCTGCGGATCGGGCTCAGCCATACGCCAGCCGACGACTTCAACGTCTGCATGCGCCAGCGGCATGGTCATTGGATCATCCCGATTGACGACGGCCTTGTTACAACCTTGAAAGATGCGCTGCTTGGCGCGGCGATACTCCGGCAGCGAGCCATGCCGGTCCAGATGGTCGGCGCTGATGTTCAAGACAGTGGCCACTGCGAGATTCAATCGCTGCGCACGCTCTAACTGAAAACTGGAAAGCTCCAGCACGTAGAGCTCACACTCCGGTGCCAGCAAATCCAGAGCGGGTGTGCCCAGGTTGCCGCCCACGCCGATGTGCATCTGCGCGTTGCGCGCCATCTGCCCCAGCAATTCAGTCACCGTAGACTTGGCATTGGAGCCGGTGATTCCCACCACGGGCGCGGCAGCCTCGCGCATAAAGAGGTCGATATCGCCGACCACGGCAACACCTGCGGCGAGAGCCTGGGCGACGATAGGTGCATCCATTGCAATACCCGGACTCACCACCAACTCCGTGGCGCTGGCGATGAGTGCCTCGGGGTATTCGCCTGCAAACACTTCAACCTGTGGCATCTCGCGCTGCAGTGCAGCCAATCCCGGTGGTTGCGTGCGCGTATCCACCACCGAGAAGGGCAGGTCCAGCCGATAGAAATGTCGCGCACAGGACAGACCAGTGGCGCCCAGACCTACCACTACCCGGTGTTCACTACTCGCTGCTCTGTGCTGGGCCAATTTCATTCTCGTCTAGCGCAACTTCAGCGTCGCCAGTCCGAACAGGACCAGCATCACTGTGATAATCCAGAAACGCACAATGACGCGCGGCTCCGGCCAACCTTGCAATTCAAAATGGTGGTGAATTGGGGCCATGCGGAAAATCCGCTTCCCCGTCAATTTGAAGGAGGCCACCTGGAGAATCACCGATACGGTCTCCAGGACGAAGATGCCGCCCATAATGAAAAAAACAATTTCGTGGCGCGTGATCACTGCCACCGTGCCCAGTGCCGCACCCAGGGACAGTGCGCCCACGTCACCCATGAATACCTGGGCGGGATACGTATTGAACCAGAGGAAGCCCAGCCCGGCACCGGCGATACTGCCGCAGAACACCGCAAGCTCGCCGCTGCCGGCGATGTAGGGGATATGCAGGTATTCGGCGAAGTCCACGCGACCGGTAAGGTAGGCGATGATGCCCAGCGCTGTGCCCACCAGCACCGTCGGCAGTATCGCCAGACCATCCAGGCCATCGGTCAGGTTCACCGCATTGCTGGCTCCGACAATGACGAAGTAGGTAAGCAGGATAAAAAATGGCCCCATGCTCCAGGCGAAATCCTTGAAGAACGGGACAAACAACTGGGTCGTAACCGGCGTATCGAAAGCCACATAGAGATACAGGGCAGCGGCCAGTCCCGCCACGGACTGCCAAAAATATTTCCAGCGCGCCGGCAGCCCGCGGGAGTTGCGCTCCACTACTTTGCGATAGTCATCCACCCAACCCACAGCACCAAACGCCGCGGTCACCAGCAGGGCCAGCCAGAGGTAGGGATTGCGCAGATCCCCCCACAACAAACAGGAAGCGGCGATGCCCACCAGCAGCAGCGCGCCGCCCATGGTTGGCGTACCCGCCTTACTCAGGTGACTCTGGGGGCCATCGTCGCGTATGGACTGTCCCATCTGGTAAAACTTCAGGCGGCGAATCATCACTGGTCCCAACAACAGCGAGATGGTCAGCGCTGTACCTGCTGCCAGAATCCCGCGCAAAGTCAGGTACTGAAACACGCGAAATGCGCTTTGAAATTGGGTCAGGTATTCCGCCAGCAGCAGCAACATGGCTCAGCCCTCCTTAGCCTTCAGCTCGGCAAGCAGGGCGCGCAATACCTGCTCCATACCAGCGCCGCGTGATCCCTTCACCAGCACTGTATCCCCCAAACTGAACTGCCCCTGCACGGCAGACACGGCAGCGGCGCGATTCTCGAAAAAACGGCCGTTGGTGCCAAAGGCGTTGACACAAATTTCGAGTTCCGCACCGACTCCCCACAAGTGGTCGATGCCAGCGGCCAGCGCATACTCGCCCACTTCCCGATGGAGAGCGCTGCTGTTCGCACCCAACTCAAGCATCGCACCCAACACTAGCGTGCGCTGGCCGGAGCACGCGGCCAGCATGTCTATCGCCGCTTTTACCGATCCGGGATTGGCATTGTAGCAATCGTCGATGACGACGACGCCCTGCGCGGAGCGCGTGGAGCGCAGGCGACCTTCGACGGGCCGCAGCGATTCCAGTCCGTCGCGAATCTCTATCAGGGAACAGTCACAAGCAAGGCCAACCGCGATCGCTGCGAGCGCATTGGACACATTGTGCACGCCGGGCAGCGCCAGGCGCATGGCCATATCACCGACGGGTGTGGACGCGGTGAAACTGACACCCTCCACCCCCCTGCTCTGCACATCCCTGGCGCTGATGGCCGCCGCGTGCTCCAAGCCGAAATCCAACACGGTGGCTGCAGCGGCTCGCTTGCGCCACTGTTTGGCCCAGGGCTGATCCGCGTTAATCACGGCAACATCGGTTGCGCCCAGCCGATCAAATATCTCGCCCTTGGCGGCAGCTACGTCATCAAGGCTGCCGAAGCCTTCGAGATGTGCTGGCATGGCGTTGAGCAGCAGGGCGACGGTGGGGCGCGCCAATTCACACAGCCAATTGATATCCCCCGCCTTTGCTGCGCCCATCTCCACCACGGCAAACGTCACTCCCGGATGCAGGCGCAGCAGAGTCAGGGGTACACCGATTTCATTGTTGAAGTTGCCATCGGTCGCCAGGGTTTCGCCGCGCCGGGATAATACGGCCTGTACCATATTCTTGACGGTGGTTTTGCCGCTGCTGCCGGTGATGGCGACCAACGGACCGCTGTATAGATGGCGGTTGTAGGCACCCAGCAGACCCAGGGCACGCTGCGTATCAGTCACCTGGAGTTGGGGCAGCGAGCTCACAACGGGCGCACTGACCAGTGCCGCTACAGCACCGTCTCGCTGTACCTGTGACAGGTACGCATGGCCGTCAAAGTTCGCGCCGCACAGGGCCACGAATAAATCACCCTTGCGCAGGGTGCGACTGTCGGTTGATACCCCCTTAATTTCGCGGTCGGCGCCATGCAATTGGGCCGCCAGTGGCATCTGTAGTTCTGACAGTGTCAGCGGGCGCATCATGATGCCGCCCTCCGTGCCAGGGCAGCCCGCGCCTGAACCTCATCACTGAACGGCAAGCGCGCACCGTCCACCAACTGGTAGTCCTCGTGTCCCTTGCCAGCAATAACCACACAATCCCCGGCTCCTGCAACAGCCACGGCCGCCGCGATCGCCTGAGCGCGGTCCGCTACCAGCGTGTATTGGCCACTGCAACCGGCGGCAATGTCATGCATGATTTGCAGCGGTTCCTCACTGCGGGGATTGTCACTGGTAACCACCACGCGGTCAGACAACGTTGAGGCGATACGCCCCATCACCGCTCGCTTGTCCCGGTCGCGGTCGCCACCGCAACCGAACACGGTGATCAATAGCCCACTGACATGGGGCCTTATCGCCTGCAGCACCTGCTCCAGCGCATGCGGCGTGTGGGCATAATCCACGATCACCTGCACATCGAGTGTGTTGGGGATGGACTGCATACGACCGGGAATGGGACGTAACGCGGCCACCGCCTCCAGTACTGCCCGTAAATCCTCGCCGGCCAGCGCCAGTGCCGCTACTGCAGCAGCCAGATTGGCCAGATTGAAATCCCCCGGTAGTGGACTAAAAAAGTCCGCCGCACCCCAGGGGCTGTGCAGCTCGCCGTGCACGCCGTCGGCATGGAAGCGGGCATTTTCAACGCGCACATCAGCGGCAGCACCGCTGGCGGAATAGGTCAGGACCTCGGTGCCAGTGGCCACTGCTGCACACACCTGCCTGGCGAATGGATCGTCCGCATTGATCACTGCGTGACGCAAACCCGCAGTGGCAAACAGCTGCAGTTTGGCGCGACCATAGGCGTCCATACTGCCGTGATAATCCAGATGATCGTGGGACAGATTGGTATAAATGGCCGTGGAAAACTCGACACCCTTCACCCGGCCCTGCACCAATGCATGGGAGGACACCTCCATGCTGACGGCAGTGACACCCTGCGCTAACCACTGCGCCAGTTGTCGCTGCAGAGTCAGTGCATCCGGTGTGGTGTTGCTGGCCGCGCCAACAGCGTCGTCCAGTGTCGCGCCGAGAGTACCAATCACACCGCAGGGCTTGCCCAGCGCCCGTGTCAATTGCGCAATAATGCGGCTGGTAGTCGTCTTACCATTGGTACCGGTAACTCCCACCACGTGCATCGCATGACTGGGGTTGCGGTAAAAGCGCGCCGCAATCAAGCCAACTTCAAAATGCAGCTCGGGCAACTCCACCAGCGGCACCGCAAGCGCGTCGACAAAACTGGCAGCCGGTGCCTGTGCGACCACAGCGACCGCACCATTCGCCACCGCCTGCTCGATGAACTGGCGGCCATCATGATGCTCCCCAGGCAGCGCCAGAAATAAATCCCCCGGCTGGACGCTGCGACTATCCAATTGCAGGCCATGGATCATCATAGCGGCATATGCAGCGTTATCGGTGCCCAGCAACTGCGGCAATGACATTGCCGGCACCTGAAACTGATGTGTCGCCAACGTCAAGCTGCCCCTCCCGGCGCAGGCTTTGCCGTTTCGCTACCAGTGGTCACTTCCGAAGGAGGCACATTGAGTATGCGCAGAGTGGCACCGGTCATTTCAGAAAATACCGGGGCGGCAATAGCGCCGCCGCCATACAGCGCTCCTTTGGGATCATTGATGACCACCACAGTAACAATGCGCGGGTGGTCGATCGGTGCGATACCTACGAACAGGGCGACATATTTGTTAGCTTCATACCCGCCCGCTCCGACCTTGTGCACCGTCCCGGTTTTTCCACCGACCTGGTAGCCGGGGACGCGCGCCTTGCGCGCCGTACCCTCTTCGTTGGTCACCGCGTGTAGCATATTGAGAAGCTGCGCGGCCGTGGTGTGGGAAATCACTCTCTTGCCCGCGGGCACCGCGCCTTCCAGCGCCAATAGCGATACCGGCTGCTGCACGCCGTCGTTGGCGAACACTGAGTAAGCGTGGGCGAGTTGCAGGGGCGTTGCGGTAATCCCATAACCAAACGCCAGGGACACCTTCTCCGTCGCGTACCAGCGCGGCCGATTCGGCAGACTCCCGGCACTCTCTCCCGGAAACCCGGTATCGGGGGCCTGCCCGATGCCAAATCGATTGAAGACTTCCCAGATGGGTTCGTGGCCCAGATTCAGGGCAATTTTGGTGACCCCCACCTGGCTGGATTTCTGCAGCACCCGGGTTACGGTGATTGCCCCATAATTGCGCGGATCGGGATAGACCTTGGGCCCTACCCGGATGCGGCCAGGCGAGGTGTCAATAATGGTATCCGGCGTGAAGCGACCACTTTCCAGCGCCGCCACTAACGTCAACGCTTTCATGGTGGAGCCGGGCTCATACATATCGGTCATGGCCCGATTGCGCATACTGTCGGGACTGCCGGCCTTGTCTCCGTTAGGGTTATAGACCGGGTAGTTGACCATGGCCAGTACTTCGCCGGTATGACTGTCCAGAGTGACCACGGTGCCTGAGGCAGCACCCAGCGCGGTGACTGCGCGCTGCAGCTCACGGTGCTGCAAATACTGCAGGCGCAGATCGATGCTCAGCGTGAGATCCTTTCCAGATTGCGCCGGCTGCAGCACACCGATATCTCGCACCACCTCGCCGTGCAGATCCTTGATGTATTTTTTCTTACCCGGCACGCCCCGCAACCACTCGTTGTAGGACAGCTCCAGACCGGCGATCCCCTGACCGTCAAGGTTGGTAAATCCAACCAGCTGGGCTGCCACTTCACCGGCCGGGTAGAAGCGACGGTATTCTCGCTCACCGAAAACACCTGCGATGCGTTTATCCAGAATAATCCGCGCATCCGCTGGTACCTGATGACGCAGCAGATACATAAACTGCTTACCTTCGTAGTGGGCCAGCTTTTCCTTTAGCACCGGCAGCTCCATGCCAAGCGCCTGCGCCAACTCTCCCAGGCGTGGCGAATCCTTGAGTAAGTCAGGATTCCCCCAGATCGATACCACCGGGGTACTCACCGCCAGCGGCTCGCCGCGACGATCAGAAATTACCCCTCGATACGCCGGTATCTCCGCCGTGCGCACCGAGCGCTTCGCGCCCTCGCCCTGCAGGAATTCATAGCCATGCTCCCGGTCGAGAATTTGCAGGGACAGCACTCGCCACACCAACATGGCCAACAGACAGCACAGCACGCCAACCACCAGGTAAAAGCGCCACAAAGAAAGAGGCTGACTGACCAACCGCTTCATTGCAGTATTACCTTGTACTGTGCGAGGTTCGGCGCGCCCATACCCAAGTCACCACGGGCGACTTTTTCCACGCGATAGTGCGAGGCCCAGGTACTCTGCTCCAGTAGCAGCCGCCCGTAATCCTCCTGTAAATACCACTGTGAGGATTCCAGATCTTGCAGTTGGGTATAGAGGGCGCGGCAGGCGTGGGTGGAATAGATTGTGCCAAATGCAGATATCAGCACCAGCGCCAGCAGGGCGGCATTGCACGCGGCCAGTTTTATGCCGGCCCGCGGTTCCCGCTGTTTCAAGCTTGCGCTTATCATCGTGCTTGCTGTCACCCTATTTCCCCAAGCCCCGGTTCAACTTATTTTTTCCGCGACGCGCATCACTGCGCTGCGCGCACGCACGTTGCCCGCCACCTCCTGTGTGCTGGCCTTGACCACCTTGCCCACCAGTCGCATGCGCCGATGGAGCGCGCTCTCAGTCACCGGTACGCCACGGGGAAATGAATCCCCCCGCGCCATATCGCGCATATAGCGCTTTACCAGGCGATCCTCCAGCGAGTGAAAACTGATCACCACCAGACGGCCTCCAATGCGCAACATATCCAGCGCCACGGCCAGGAACTCCTGCAGGTCGTCCAGCTCGCGATTCACCTTGATACGAATCGCCTGGAAGGAACGGGTGGCGGGATGCTTATGTTTTTCCCACCGGGGATGGGCCGCGCTGACCACGCGGGCCAGCTGACTCGTGGTCTCAATCGGGGCTTCTTCGCGCGCGGCGATGATGGCTGCGGCAATGCGACGGGCGAAACGCTCTTCCCCGTACTCTTTCAACACCCCGGCAATATCCTGAAGATCAGCGTAAGACAACCATTGGGCCGCCGTTTCCCCGCGACTGGTATCCATGCGCATATCCAGCGGGCCGTCGTGCATAAAGCTGAATCCTCGGCCCCCGTCATCTAACTGCGGACTGGAAACGCCAAGATCCAATAAAAT
Organism: Haliea sp.; assembly: GCA_031409615.1. GTDB lineage: Bacteria > Pseudomonadota > Gammaproteobacteria > Pseudomonadales > Halieaceae > Marimicrobium. The sequence goes on from JANNXP010000249.1 coordinate 23,414, forward strand.
GCCATCAACTGCGTCGATCCCCATCTCACGCAGTTGATGGGGAAGCTGAGCGAACGATCCGTGGAAAAATTCAAACCGGGGTTCACTCTGTACCAACTCTTGCGCCGCCGCCTGGGCAGCCAAATCCTTATCAACACCCAACACACGGCCATTATCATTGAGACGCTGCAGGAGGTAGCGGCTGTGGCCGCCGCGACCAAAGGTGCCGTCGACATAGACACCGTCGGGCAGAGTCACCAGAGCATCAACAGCCTCGCGCAACAATACTGTTTGATGCATAGCGGCCACCTAGAGCGTCAACGACATCAATTCGTCGGGCAATTCAGCCTCGGGGCCGGAATCCCGCAACGCCTGGTCCCGCTCCGCCAACCACTGCGCTTCGGACCACAATTCCAATTTGTTGCCCTGACCCACCAACACCAGCTTTTTGTCCAGCTGTGCATAGTCACGCAGGGGCTGGGGCAGCAACAGGCGCCCATTGCCATCTAATTCCAGGTCAGTGGCATAACCCAACATCAAGCGCTGGAAGCGCTTCACTGCAGGCTTGAGTGCCGGCAGGTTCTGGATATCTTTTTCTATGCGTTCCCACTCGGGCAGCGGGTAGATCACGAGACAGGCCGACTGAGTATCGATGGTGACGACGACCTGACCCGCCGATTGGGACACCAGTGGCTCGCGCTGACGCGCTGGCATGGCCAGCCGCCCCTTGGCGTCCATATTGATGTGCTGTACTCCACGAAACACGGCTACTTTCCCCACACAAATTTGACTTTCTACCCACAAAAAGCCAAAAAATCCCACTTATTTCCACTTTTCAACACTATAGGTCTGCAATCGAGACAGTGTCAAGTAAGCCGGGGCGAAAAAACGTTGTGATTTCAGCTAATTAGCGTGACTTCGGGGGGAGATGGTGCGAGTTCGGCGATAAATTCTGTAGAGAAAAATGCTTTAAAACAGCCCTATAAGCATATTTCCTAATTAACTACATTAAGTTAAAGGCTTTGTAGTGCTAAAAATTAGAATCATTAGTTCAAAAAGATATATTAAAAGGTGCGCTGTCGGTCGTAGTGACTGACCAGTGGCGACCGGGAAAGGGGCTGGCTGAAATGTTCGCCCGGAGAGGGCGAAATCACCCGGCCCACTGCTGCGGAACGGGTGATTCTCAAAAGAAAAGAGTCGGTCGATAAGCCGGGTTCTGTCGAGGACGATCATTCATCTGCGACAGGTGTCACCACCTGCCTGTAGCGACCTACCCGAATCCGCTGCGGGCCACAGCTAATGGATTCCTATTTGGTCTTGCTCCGAGTGGGGTTTACCATCGCCGCGCCTGTTACCAGCCGCGC
>JANNXP010000250.1:0-11553 GCA_031409615.1 Haliea sp.
TGTGGTCAGCACCACCAGTTTATGGCGGTCGAGGCAGACCACGTAAGCATGGGCAGAAGATGAGCCTCAGTGACTCCCAAACATGGGCAGATGCAGATGCCGTCATTGAACTAGACGAGCATCCACAACTGGGACAAGTCAAAGTTCGTCAGTGGAAAAACTTGCATTTCTATCGTGCTGCTGGGCATCTCATCAATTTGATTCCATCAGCAGCGGGCTCCAATACAGCGAAAGAAGCAACATCTGTCTGCTCCTGTGATGCATCCATGCGTCCGGGCGAGAAGGGAACCGTCACCTCGTGGCCTGCATGTTTCGCAGCCTTCTCGACGGCGGCGCAGCCGCCCAGCACGATCAGGTCGGCCAGAGAAATTCTCTTGCCCTGACCTGCGCTATTGAAATCCTGTTGAATTGCTTCCAGATGCGACAGGACCTTGGCCAGCTCAGCTGGTTGGTTAACGTCCCAGTCCTTCTGCGGCGCCAAACGAATGCGCGCGCCATTGGCGCCACCGCGCTTGTCGCTGCCGCGAAACGTAGCCGCCGACGCCCACGCGGTCGTGACTAGCTGCGAAATGGACAGGCCCGACGCGAGGACACGGGCCTTCAGGTCGGCAACGTCGTGTGCGTCGACCAGGGTGTGATCCACGGCGGGAATGGGGTCCTGCCAGATGAGCGTCTCCTGTGGCACCAGCGGGCCGAGGTAGCGCGCAACCGGGCCCATGTCACGGTGGGTCAGCTTGAACCAGGCGCGGGCGAAGGCGTCAGCGAACTGTTCTGGATGCGCAAGGAAGCGCCGCGAGATCGCCTCGTAAGCCGGGTCCATGCGCATGGCCATGTCGGCCGTGGTCATCATCGGGGCATGGCGCCGGGTTGGATCATGGGCATCGGGTACGGCGGTCGCAGCGGCGGGATCCTTGGGCTTCCACTGGTGGGCGCCGGCCGGGCTTTTGGTCAGCTCCCACTCGTAGCCGAGCAGGGTTTCGAAGTAGCCGTTATCCCACCGGATCGGGTTGGGCGTCCAGGCGCCCTCGATACCGCTGGTGATCGCGTATACCCCGGTGCCGTTGCCGAGGCTGTTCTTCCAGCCCAGGCCCTGCTCTTCGATGGCGGCGCCTTCGGGTTCACGGCCGACGTGCGCGGTGTCGCCTGCGCCGTGCGCCTTGCCAAAGGTATGGCCGCCGGCGACGAGCGCCACCGTCTCTTCGTCGTTCATCGCCATACGCGCGAAGGTCTCGCGAATGTCGCGCGCCGAGCCGATCGGATCCGGGCGGCCGTTGGGGCCTTCCGGGTTCACGTAGATCAGGCCCATCTGGACGGCACCGAGCGGGTTGGCGAGTTCACGGTCGCCGCTGTAGCGCTCGTCGCCCAGCCAAGTGGTTTCCGGGCCCCAGAAGATATCGTCCTCCGGTTCCCAAATGTCCGCACGACCGCCGCCGAAACCGAAGGTCTTGAAGCCCATTGAATCCATCGCGACGGTGCCGGCGAGCACCAGCAGGTCGGCCCAGGAGAGTGTGCGGCCATATTTCTGCTTGAGCGGCCACAGCAGGCGGCGCGCCTTGTCCAGATTGCCGTTGTCTGGCCAGCTGTTCAGCGGTGCGAAGCGCTGCGCGCCAGTACCGGCGCCGCCGCGACCGTCGCTGATGCGGTAAGTGCCCGCGGCGTGCCACGTCATGCGCACGAAGAACGGCCCATAGTGGCCGTAGTCCGCCGGCCACCAGTCCTGCGAATCGGTCATCAAGGCCGTCAGGTCCGCGACCACCGCATGCAGATCGAGTGTCTTGAACGCGTCGGCGTAATTGAAGCTCTCGCCCATGGGGTCAGAGCTTGGCGAGTGCTGGTGCAGCATCTTCACGTTGAGTTGGTTGGGCCACCAAGCGGCAGTCGTTTGTGCGCCCGCGATGGTGTGCCGGTGGGCGCTGCTCTGGAACGGGCATTGTGCTGCGTCTGACATGGTGCTCTCCCTAGGGTATGTACAGTGGTATGTATAGTGGTACGTATCGAAACGACGGATCAGATCTCAGGTGCTACTGTCTTCGACCCACCTATTTTGAGCAAGGTAATTGTCAGTATTGGCTTGATAGTTTTTCAATATCTCCGTGGTGAGCGTTTCAGGGGTGGACTAAATCGATTGTGAATTTATACTGCTTGCTCACATAATCCGGTAGGTGTCCAGCTCGGGCTTCTGCCGTGTGTACAAGGGGTTAGCTTTTGATTCATTTGGTTTGGTCGCGGGTGCGGATTCCGCTCTTAGGCCTGTTTACGCTCGCTGCGTCGTTGGCGGCGGCAGCCGATATACCGGCGACCCCGGTGCTGACCCTCTACCGTTTCAACGGTGACCTGACCCTGCCGTACTACGATATCGAGCGCTTCCGCGACTCTGGTGCCGTTGCTCCCGCCGGGAAACTGGCGCAAGGGACAACGCTGATACCCTGCCTGGTGATGCGTGGCGGGCGACCGGTGACCGATGCCGGCGGCACGCCCTTCGTTGGCTTCGAGATTGTTGTCGACCCGCGCTATGCGACTCCCGAGTCCACAGCGCGGGTCACTGAGGCGATCGCGCGGCGCAAAGCGCTCACGGTCGCCAATCACCACTGTGGCCCAGACGTGAACTACGTGATCGACGTGCGCAACCTCTATCCGATGGAAAAGGTTCCGTTCTTCGATCCGCCGCGAGGCACCAATGCCCAGTCGGGCGCAGTGGCGACACCGGCGGCGGGTCGTGAACCCGACGCCATCGTACGCGCGTTTCATAACAGTCCCCAATGCGCGCAGGCGAATGACAGACTGACCGGCCGACGAGACGCCCTGCACACCGCATGGGCCGGGTTCAAACAAACCAATTCCGGGCGCTGGTCGGGGGACGATCTGACCAGGGCTCATCACCTCGACTTCACCATGCGCACGGCCCTGTTCGAGGGCCATCTCGGACGCGGCTGCAATGCCTACGGTGCCTGCGAGCGCAATATTGTCGCGCTCTCCATTCGCAATCGGGCACTGGAACGCTGTTTCAAGCGCGAGGGGTGTCAGGCATCAGGGGATTTCGTGGGCGTCGCATCGACTGTCTCGCAGTACAACATCTGGGACGAGTACCTCACGCAGATTTCAGGGCTAACCGCGTGCTATCTGCGCGACGACCTTGCGACGTATCCGAAATACGCGAAGCTGCAGGCGATGTACACGCAGAATGTTGTGGACGTGCAGCGCATCCTGTTCGGTACCGATGCGGACTTGCTTGAACTTTTTCCAGGCGCCTCGCTCGATGACGTGAAGAAGACTGCGCACTACTACCACGCCCCGGCGATGGGCAAGTGCTTCCCGCAGCTCGCTGGCGTCGAATACATGTCCGGGGCGGTAGCCAACAACGGTAACGACTTCGCGCTGATTGCGAACACCCGCATTCAGGTGGGTGACGAGGTCGGCAATGACTATCGGTTCCGCACCTTCCATTTTCAGGAAACCCAGGAGCGTGATGTCGTGGATACCCGCGATGACTATCCCGGATTCACGATCGATGGCCGCAAGGTGTCGCTTATCGCAGCCTCCGGTTGCACGCCCTACGGCATTCCCGCCGGGTGTCCGCAAAGTGATATCGGCCGCTTCCGCAAGACCCCGTCGTGGTTGAATGCAGGTAAACCGATGGGCTTGACCTGCCGGATCGCGGACCGGGCCGAGTCCTGCACCGCGCCGGAGACACTCACTACAGTGCAGGTCGGCGGACAGTGCGACACGCAAATGCGACCGGTCTCGGGTGTCCACTGACAGAGGGCACAAGCCCTCTATTGATCGATAACAGTCACACCTTTATAGTCCTTCATCATCCCTGTGGAGCTCCAATAGCATGCTCAAGCTGTCCTTCGGAATAGAATATGCAGACCTCCACCAGCGCGCAGGCCTGCTGCATCTGGATGCGCAGTTCCTGGACTTTGTCGCGGTATCGGACCCTGCGCTGCGCGCTGCCCTGCTTGCGGCGCGCAGCGCACCCGCTGCGCTCGCACCGAAGGCCGAGTCCGAACTGCTGATCGCCCTGGCACCGCACCTGGAGGACTTCGTAGCGCAACTGTTCGGTATCGAGGAGGATGCGCGCGCGCTGGCCGCGCAACATCACGAGCTCGCCCCCATTTTCAGTGTCAAACGGTTGTTTGTGCAGCGCCAGGCCCTGACGAAATTCAAGCCCGAGGACGTCGTGGACTTCGATGCGCAGGCCGCCGAATGGAGTCTACTGGGCGAGCCGTTCAGCGAGCTGGCCTTCGCGCGGCAGGTTACGGCGTGGCAGGAGGACGAAGCAGCCAATACTGACCAGCTCGAACTTGCGGCGCGCTACGCTGTGTGGGCGGCCGGCACTGCAGCTGGGCGCGCTCGGCATCGCGGCGGGGTACTGTTCAAGGCACCCGCGAAGCTTGACTACCAGCACCTGGTGCCGCTGGTTACCAGTGAAGCGCCGGGCTTTTCGCGCCACAGCATCGACCACCTGCGGCGGCGCGAGGGCTTCGCGCTCACCGACCAGGGCGCCGACCTCGCCGGTGCGCTGGACGAGGCGAATTACTGTATCTGGTGTCATAACCAGGGCAAGGATTCCTGCTCGCACGGGCTGCGCGAGAAGGCGCCCAAGGGCGCTGATCCAAGCAGCGCACCGTTTAAAAAGTCACCGTTCGGGGTGACACTGGCAGGTTGTCCGCTGGAAGAAAAGATTTCCGAATTTCACCTGGTCAAGACACGCGGTGAACCAATCGCCGCACTGGCAATCATCGTGGTCGACAACCCGATGGCCGCCGCGACCGGGCACCGCATTTGTAATGACTGCATGAAATCCTGCATCTACCAAAAACAGGCACCGGTGGATATTCCGCAGGCGGAGACGCGCACAATGAAAGACGTGCTGGCACTGCCATGGGGTTTCGAGATCTATGCATTGCTGACGCGCTGGAACCCGCTGAACCTGCATCGCCCGCTGCCGCTTCCCGACACCGGGCGCAACGTGCTGGTGGTCGGTCTGGGGCCAGCCGGGTTTACGCTCGCGCACCACTTGATGAATGATGGCCACACAGTGGTGGGTATCGACGGTCTGAAGATCGAGCCGCTACCCGCCGAGCTCTCCGGCGTCGCTCTCGATGGCAAGCGCGTGCCTTTTCACCCGGTGCGCGATGTGAAGACGCTGATGGAGCCGCTGGGTGCTCGAGTCATGGCAGGCTTTGGCGGCGTGGCGGAGTACGGCATTACGGTGCGCTGGGACAAGAACTTTCTTAAGTTGATCCGTCTGCTGGTCGAGCGCCGCAGCGCGTTTGCAATGTTCGGCGGCGTCCGCTTCGGCGGGACCGTGACTGCTGACGATGCGTGGCAGATGGGTTTCGACCACATCGCACTGTGCGTCGGCGCGGGTGGTCCCACGGTGCTGGACATCCCCAATGGACTCGCCCGCGGCGTGCGTGCGGCCTCAGACTTCCTGATGGCACTGCAGCTTACCGGCGCCGCGAAGGCCGACTCAATCGCGAACATGCAAGTGCGCCTGCCGGTGGTGGTAATCGGCGGCGGCCTCACCGCGATTGACACTGCCACTGAGTCGCTCGCCTACTACGTGGTGCAGGTCGAGAAATTCCTGAACCGCTATGAGGCGCTGGAGCACGAGATCGATGAGGATGCGATTCGCGGTCCCTGGGACGACTACGAGCGCGAGATCGCCGAGGAGTTTCTGGCCCACGCGCGCGCGATTCGCCAGGAGCGTAAACAGGCGGAGAAAGACGAGCGCGAGCCGCGTATCACCGAGATGCTGCGCCACTGGGGCGGTGTCACTATCGCCTATCGTCGGCGCCTGATCGATAGCCCCTCGTACACACTGAACCACGAGGAAGTCGAGAAAGCCCTGGAAGAAGGCATCTGGTTCGCCGAGGGCATGACGCCGGTCAGCGTCGACGTGGATCACTACGGTGCTGCACGTGGTATCCGCTTAAAGAACGAGGGCACTGAGCACTGGCTCCCGGCGCACACGGTATTCGTGGCGGCTGGCACGCGGCCGAACACCGTGCTGGCGCGTGAATACCCGGATGATTTCACGCTGGATGGCAAATATTTCTCAGCGGTCGATGAGGCGGGGCAGCCGATCAAGCCCGAGTATGGTGCCGCCAAGCCCACCACACCCCAGGTACTGCTGTCGCGCGAGCACGATGGCCGCTTTATGAGCTATTTCGGTGATGTTCACCCCTCGTATTTTGGTAACGTCGTGAAGGCGATGGCATCGGCGAAGCAGGGCTATCCTGTGGTTTCGCGCGTGCTGGCGCAGCGTGCGCCCGCAAGCGATGTGGCGCGCGCGAGCTTCTTCGATGAACTCGCCGCGCAGCTGCTCGCGACGGTGCACAAGGTCGAACGCCTCACGTCAAATATTGTCGAGGTGATACTCCATGCGCCGCTAGCCGCACGCAAGTTCCAGCCCGGCCAGTTCTACCGGCTGCAGAACTTCGAGTCACTGGCGCCGCTGGTAGACGGTACGCGCCTGCAGATGGAAGGTCTCGCAATGACCGGCGCCTGGGTGGATCCCGAGCGCGGGCTGGTCTCGGTGATTGCGCTCGAGATGGGCGGTTCCAGCAGCCTGTGCGCGATGCTGCAGCCTGGCGAGCCGGTGATTCTAATGGGTCCGACCGGTGCACCCACGCACATCGTGGGCAACGAGACCGTGGTGCTTTGCGGCGGCGGGCTCGGCAACGCGGTGCTCTTCTCGATCGGCGCGGCCTTCCGCGCTGCGGGCTCGAAGGTGCTGTACTTCGCCGGTTATAAGAAGGTGCAGGATCGCTACAAAGTTGCCGACATCGAGAACGCCGCCGATGTGATCGTATGGTGCTGCGACGAGGAGCCCGGTTTCACGCCGGGACGCCCGCAGGATCGCAGCTTCGTCGGCAATATCGTGCAGGCGATGGACGCCTATGCCGAAGGACTGCTCGGCGAATGCATGCTTCGCCTGGACGATGGCGACCGCATCATTGCGATCGGCTCCGACCGCATGATGGCCGGGGTGGCACAAGCGCGCCACGAGGTGCTGAAGCCGCACCTGAAGCCGCATCACTTCGCCTTTGGTTCGATCAACTCGCCTATGCAGTGCATGATGAAGGAGATCTGTGCGCAGTGTCTGCAGCCGCACCGCGATCCGGTCACCGGCGAGACCAGCTATGTGTTCTCCTGCTTCAACCAGGACCAGCCTTTGGACTGCGTGGACTGGAAGATGCTGAACGAACGGCTGAAGCAGAACTCACTGGCAGAGAAGCTCACGGCGAAGTGGCTGCAGCAACGCATCGCGGAGCTGCACACGCAACGCGGTTCTATCTGAAGTGGACCAGCAGGGCGCAATACCCGAAAAAGTCGCCTTTGTCCCTGCAATCGAGCCGCTCAGAGCGTTCGCAGCCATTTCGGTTTTGATCTTGCATGTTATCTATATCTCAGACTGGATGGCGTTTCCCAAAGCGGGTCCACTGGGTTGGTTCTGGGTGGGCTGGCTGGGCGTCGATATCTTTTTTGTGATCAGCGGTTTCGTGGTCACGATGGCGGCCTGCCGCGAAATGGCCTCTGGAAATACGGCCCCTCGTTGGTCGTTTTTCATCAGGCGTTTTGCACGTGTCGCGCCGTTGTATTTTCTGTCTATGGCGGTTTATCTTGCCGTCGTAAACAGCGCTCCAGTAGCGGGTGACGATGCCTGGTTGCAGGTATTGACGCACCTGTTCTTCGTCCATAACCTTTTTGCATCAACCACGGGCGCGATCAACCCTCCTACCTGGACTATTGGCACGGAGATGCAGCTGTACCTGTTGTTGATGCTCCTGATGGCGTGGCTGGGGAGCATACGGCCCTGGCGATTTGCAGTGGCTGCTATCGCGGTAGCGTGTGCGTTTCGCTATGTGGCCTACTCGATCAACGTAGGCCAGCCGGAGACATTTCTCTCCCATATCACTACGCAAATGCCCGGCATGGTAGATAGTTTCGGGCTGGGTATCGTGCTGGCGTTATTGCGGCAAAATGGCAGGTTGGCTCAACTGAGCCCCCCTGGTTGGTTGATTCTTTTTGTGACGGCCGTGGCCGGCTTGGCGACGTGCCAAATGATTTTGTCTGCGCACGGGGCAAGCTACTGGCAACTGTGGTGGTTGCCGACATTTTTCCGCAGTTTCGCAGCAGTGGCCTGCGCAGCGTTGGTCTGGTCTGCCATTGCGATGCCAAGGCACTGGCAGCAAGCGATTCCGTGGGGATTCGTGTTCCTCGGGCGGATAAGTTACGGCATCTATCTTTGGCACTTCATCGTCATATTGCTACTGATGCGCTATGCAGACTTGGGAGGGCTCCCATTTTTGGCCAGTACGCTGACCATTACCATTGCGGCTGCAGCGTTGTCCTGGCGTTTCATCGAAAAGCCAAGCGTTAAAGTAGCGCAGAAATGGTTGGCCGCACGGAAGCATTAGGCCTTTTGCGATATTGGCTGCTACCGTAGACGCTGCCCTGCCTGGATGCGCCACCAGCGATGAATGAGAGCTTTCAAGTTGCCAGTATCGGCGTGTTGTCGGCCGCGGCCGCGCTGGCATTCCTGTGGCTGGCACAGCGAGAGCGTCGGTTTCACACCTCATTGATGTTAGCGCTGGCGCTGGCGTCGGTGTTTGCCTACTTCAACTTTGGCAAGTTTCACGGCATCGCGAATATCCATCATTGGGAGCAATTTCATTACACGCTGAGCGCAAAGTACTTTCATGAGCTGCACTATGACGGCCTGTATGTAGCCTCCGTGGAGTCGCAGAAGCAGGCTGGGGTGGTGCCGCTGCCTGCCCAGATTCGTGATCTGCGTGACGATGAAATGATTGATGTTGCTTCTGCTATAGATCACAGAAATGAGGTTAGAGCGCGGTTCAGTCCGTCGCGTTGGGTGCAATTCCACGCCGACAACCAGTACTTCCTGTTGTCGAACAGCACCAGGTACCTCGATAGTATTCGTCGCGACCATGGCTTCAATGCCTCGCCAACATGGGTTGCAGTGGCAAGTCTGGCAGTTGCCAACAGGGCCATCAATGATCATACAGCGGGTCAGCTCAGCCTGATCGATCCGCTGCTCATGGCGCTGGCCCTACTACTCGTTTGGCGCTGCTTCGGCTTGACCACAATGCTGTGGTGTACGGTATTGCTGGGCACCAGTTATGCAGGACGGTATTACTGGATAGGCGGCTCGCTGCTGCGGGTTGACTGGCTGGCTGCGTTAATGTGTGCTGCCTGCGCGATACAGAAGGAGCATTTCAAGACCGCAGGCCTGCTATTGGGTTACGCCACTATGCAGCGCGTATTTCCGGTGTTCTTTGTGGTTCTCCCGGCTCTGCTGGCCCTGTGGCAGTGGCGTGACGGTAAAGATGTGCGCTGGATGATCGACGGAGTCATTGGTTATGTCGTCGCGGTGGTTGTTGGCGGTGTGGCCGGAGTCCTGGTCAGTGGCGGCCTTGGAGGTTGGCTGGAGTTTTATGACACCCTTGCAGTACACAACGCCACCTGGCTCACCAATAACGTAGGGCTGCAGAATATTCTGTTCTACGACGCAGGCACCTATATGCGCCGTTATGCTGATTTTAGTCTGCCAGAACCCTGGATTCACTGGCAACACCATATGGATACGGTGCGTGCCCGTTGGCACTGGTTGCCTATCGGCATTGCCGTTGCGGTGCTAGGATTTTTGGCGTACAGCGTTCGAAGATGCCGGCCACTCGAGGCGATGTTGCTCGGCATGCTGCTGATTTTCTGTTTCCTCAATCTGACGACCTATTACTGGCTGATGTTGTGCCTGGTGCCTGTGCTGGGAAGGCCCTCGCTGGTTGTCGCAGCGTTGCTGCTAAATACGATTGTCTGCATCAACCATTTTGTGCAGCCGCAGTTTGAGTGGCGCTACGGTTTGATGTCATGGTTTCTGGCCGCGTTTTTTATCTACTGGGTTTACCTGATTCTGCAGGTGCCGCCTGAAGAGGTGCAGTCTAGTCTACGCAAGCGACAACGCGCGAACGAATCGCCGTAGTCTCCACCCTGGCATAGCGCTGCCCTCCTTGCTATTTACAGGATGACGATTATCTTTAATCCTCGGGGTGAGCGGGCCAAGTGTTCCAGCCCGAGTTCAGCAGAGGGAGATCAGGATGATCTATGGTGTGGAGGAAAACACTTGTACCCACCAGCAATCGTGTGTGCGCGAACTCAATAATTCGAACAACACCATACCCCAAGCAGTTCGCTACGGGGCCATCGCCATCGAATCGCGATGCTGTCCAGACGTGCGGCAAGCATGGCGGTACCAGCTGTAAGGTGTCCGTTAGCTTCTGCACCGGGTAGCGTGTTCCGGACAGATTGATTCAAGATACAAGCAGTCGTTCTGCCAACAAATCCTCAGCCGGTGGCGATGCAGCAAGGCCAGTCGCAGGGTTATAGTGCAGTATTCGTAAAAATATAATCATAAAACTACGAAATACTGTTTTAAATAGTCCAACAACTGATTAATATACCCCTCCAGCGAACCAGAACGTCGAGCACACTCCTAACGATGCCAGCTCAGCAGACCGTAGCCCGTACCTTGCCGCAGGTCGTTGCCGACGCGGCGGCCAACCACGGCCAGCGTCCGGCCATCACCGATGGCGAGGTGCAACTGACCTACGCCGACCTGGATGCGGCGCGTATCCGCGCAGCGCGGGGATTTCTCGCTGCCGGTCTGCAACAGGGTGAGCGCATCGCGATTTGGGCCCCGAATATCTACCAGTGGATTATCGCGGCGATAGGCGCACAAACGGTCGGTGGCGTGCTCGTGCCGCTGAACACCCGCTACAAGGGGGCCGAGGCGGCCTACATTCTGCGCTCCAGCGGCGCGAAGATGGTATTTACCGTCGGTGATTTTCTCGGCGTGCAGTATCCCGAACTGTTGGTGGACCAGTCCCTGCCGTCGCTTGAGCGCACCGTATTGTTCACCGGCACAGCGGCAGGCTGCGCGTCCTGGGACGCCTTCCTGGCGGCGGGGGATGCGGTGCCCGTTGCGGCAGTTGCCAGCCGCGCGGCCGCCCTCACGCCCCAAGACCCGCTGGACATTCTCTTCACCTCCGGCACCACCGGCAATCCCAAGGGCGTAGTGACCGGCCACGGCCAGAACATCCGCACTTTCGAAACCTGGAGCGCGACGGTTGGCCTGCGCTGTGACGACAATTACCTGATCATCAATCCGTTCTTCCACTCTTTCGGTTACAAGGCCGGGTGGCTGGCGGCGATTATTCGCGGGGCGCATATCCTGCCCGTCCTCAGTTTTGACCTGGACACCGTGCTGGCGCAGATCGAGCGGGACAGCATCTCCATGATCCCCGGCCCGCCAACGATCTACCAGTCGCTGCTGGCGCATCCGCGGCGTAAAGACTACAACTTGTCCAGCCTGCGCTTAGCGGTAACCGGTGCCGCGCCGGTGCCGGTGGAACTGGTGCGCCAGATGCGCGAGGAACTGGGCTTTGAGGTCGTCGTGACTGCTTACGGCCTCACCGAGAGTTGCGGGGTGGTATCGATCTGCCGCGCGGATGACAGCGCCGAACG
>JANNXP010000251.1:0-13457 GCA_031409615.1 Haliea sp.
GATCTTAATAAGGCCAACGGGCCGTTTGTGATTATCAATGCCACAGAAATGACGATTGGCACCCGCTTTCAGTTCACACAGAATTACGCCGATATCATTTGCACGGACTTGGCACCCATGCCGATAGCCAGGGCCGTTACCGCCTCATCGGCCGTGCCCCTCCTGTTCAGCCCACTCACCATAACGAACCGAGCCGGAGAATGTGGTTGGCAAGCCCCGCTGTGGGCCGAGCAAGCGTTGCGCAGTCCGGACCGGACCAGTCGACTTTACAATCTCGCGTCCAGCATGATGGCGCTGAATGACCGCGAAGACCATCCCTACTTGCATTTGTTCGATGGCGGACTGGCTGATAACCTCGGTCTGCGGACCATACTGGATGGCGTGTTGCGCCATGATGGCATTATGGAAACACTGGATGCGATGGGCATGAAAGACACGCGCCGCGTGGTCGTCATTCTGGTTAACGCAGAAACAGCATTGGATGTGGAGTCCAGTCGCAAGATGCAGACGCCGAGTTTTGCCGCATCCTTGGGCGCGGCCACATCAGTGCCACTGCAGCGTTACAGTTTCGAAACAGTTGCCCTGCTCAAGGATCGGCTGGCAGACTGGGAGCAACAGTCCTATGCCGCTAAGTGTGGCCCCAAAAGTGAAGTCGCTAAAGTTAAGGAAAAGCGTTCAGTCGATAATGATGAATGCAAGGGCGTGGCTTTTCACTTCGTCGAGGTTAACTTTAGTGAAATTGACGATCCTGAAGAGCGTAATTATCTGAAAGCATTGCCAACCTCTTTCGTGCTCACCGATGAGGCAGTTGACCATCTGATTGCAGCAGGCCGCCAGGTTCTGAGAGATAACGGCGAGTTCCAGCGCCTGATGGCAGAAGTCCAATAGCGGTCCTGTGACGTTGCGCCTGGTGGCAGCATGGACCATCACCATGGCAGCGTCGTCACACAGACTTTGCCCATGAATACTGCTATTGTCTTAGGTGTAATTGCGGTGGGGCGCCAACCCGATCCATAGATAGACAGAGGAATAGGCTTAATGGAAATAGAGTGGTGGCAGTGGGCGGTTGCTGGCATTATTCTGGTCCTGGCCGAGCTGGCTGTCCCCGCCTTTGTGCTCCTCTGGTTCGGATTGGGCGCCCTCATAGTGGCCCTGGTCGTGGCTATTTTGCCGCAATCTGGAATTACAACTCAATTGTCAGTATGGCTGGTGGTGTCGGTGTCGCTGGTCGGACTCTGGTTCAAGATCTTCAAGCCAAATATCCATAAAACCCGCGTTGGCATGTCGGATTACAACTTGATCGGCGAGATCGGCCTGCTGACACACCAAGTGGCGCCTTTCCAGAACGGTGAGGTACGTTTCCAGAAACCGATGCTAGGCTCGGACGTTTGGCCATGCATGGCCGATGAAATCATCCAGGCCGGTACGCGCGTCAAGGTACTTGCCATTGAAGGCAGCTTTTTGAAAGTCGGAAAAATTTGATGGAGTTCGCTATGGATGCTGGGATTATTTTTGTCATTGCGCTAATAGTTTTTGCGGTTGTCACCCTGGGCAAAGGTGTGCGCATTGTTCCCCAAGGCACAGAATGGATAGTGGAGCGATTGGGAAAGTACAGTGCCACATTGCATCCGGGCCTGAATATTATCATTCCCTACATCGATCAGGTCGTCTACAAACTGATAACCAAGGACATCATCCTCGATGTTCAGGAGCAGGAGGTTATCACTCGCGACAATGCAGTAATCCTGATCAATGCTATCGCCTTTATCAAGATCACCGATCCTATCAAGGCGGTGTATGGCGTCACGGACTTCTCCGAGGCGATCCGCAACATGATCATGACCACCTTGCGCTCAATCACTGGCGATATGGATCTTGATCAAGCACTAACCAGCCGCGATAGCATCAAGGCGCGTCTGCGCGACAGTATCGCCGATGAAGCGATTGACTGGGGCTTAACGGTCAAGTCGGTAGAGATACAGGATATCAAACCGTCGCCTTCGATGATCAAGGCGATGGAGGCACAAGCCTCCGCCGAGCGAGAGCGCAAAGCTATGGTCACAATGGCCGAAGGGGCCAAGCAGTCCACCATTCTGCAAGCCGAGGCACGCCTGGAAGCCGCCCGCCGCGATGCAGAAGCCCAGGTAACCCTTGCAGAAGCCAGCGCTGAAGCGATACGGCGGGTGGCCGTAGCGATCGGCAATGAGGATGCACCGATGCGGTACATGCTCGGCGAGCGCTATCTGGCGGCAATGGGTAAACTGGCCGAATCGGAAAATGCCAAAACCATTGTGCTGCCCGCCGATATCCAGGAATCACTGCGTGGCATTCTGGGGCGCTCGCGCCAGTAACATGGTAATTGTGGGTTAACGAATGGAGTTTATGCCTGTTTCCTCTGAGATGCATGCCTTGTTCCAGGTGGTCATCGTGGATCTCGTGCTGGCTGGCGACAACGCCATAGTGGTCGGTTTGGTTGCCGCCTCGGTGCCGTTGGAGTATCGAAAAAAGGTCATTCTATTTGGCATTTTGGCGGCAACAATATTACGAATTTTGTTTTCGTTTGTAGCGCTGCAGTTACTTGAAATTACGGGACTAATATTCGCTGGCGGGCTGTTGTTACTGTGGGTTGGATGGAAGTTGTGGCGTGAAATATTGCAGTCACGAAAAAGTATGCACGGCGATTGTCCCGCCGACAATGCTGTCCCTGCACCAAAAACATTTCGTGGGGCAATATTCCAAATCGTTCTGGCCGATGTCTCCATGTCCCTGGATAACGTGTTAGCCGTCGCCGGAGCAGCCAGACACCATACCTGGGTCTTGGTGGTGGGACTGACACTGTCGGTCGCCTTGATGGCGTGGGCATCAACTTTCATCGCTAGTTTGCTGAAGCGATACCATTGGATCGCGTACATTGGACTCTTGGTTGTATTTTATATTGCAGGATCGATGATTTGGGAAGGCGCGCAACAGTTGATGGACGAAGTAGCGCTCAGATGATGTCGTCGAGACTGAATACGTCGGCGGTATAAGCCCTGACCTGGCCGATGCAAGCAACTCTTCTCAAGTACGTAGACGTAAGTACGGCTTGGAAAGCCGCCCTCTTTCTGGGTATCGTAGTCTACGCCATTAACTTTTCCCATGGCGCTCTCGCCGCACTGCCCGCGGCATTGAAGCAGGCCACGTACACTTTTTTAGTTTCTGGAATCATCGTAAGGCTGTGTGAAAATCTGATCAATCGGATAAGACCCATGATCGTCGCCTGGCCGCTGGCTATTCTGGTGCCATCCGCTGTTGCGGTCGGCTTAACCTACCTGATGCACAGCCTAAAGGGGACACCCGAACCTTTGTACTCTACACTTCCCACCCTGCTGATTGCTCCCCCCGCATTTGCGGTGTGGGCCTGGCGATCACTGAATCCAGTTGCCGAGTGAAGACTTTGACCGGTATTGTGGACTCCATTACTATGCAGCACGTTCCTTAGATGCGGCTGCGTTGCGGCGACGATCAATTTCAGGATGACTTATGAGCAATGATATACAGGAAAAAATGTCCCCACTTTCTGCGATCATTTTCGGCTCGCGCTGGATGCAGTTGCCATTATACCTGGGGCTAATCATTGCCCAGGGCGTCTACGTCATACTTTTTCTAAAAGAGCTGTGGCATTTGATTGCGGGCGCCACTAGCCTCAGCGAGCAACTGATTATGCTGGCTGTTCTAGGACTCATCGATGTGGTGATGATTTCAAATTTATTGGTGATGGTCATTGTTGGCGGCTATGAAACTTTCGTGTCCCGACTCAAGTTACAGGGCCATCCTGATCAACCCGAATGGCTAAACCACGTTAATGCTACGGTGCTGAAGGTAAAACTAGCCATGGCCATTATCGGAATCAGCTCGATTCACCTGCTAAAGACATTTATCGCGATCGGAGGTCTTGGTACGGAAGCTTCCAAGTTCACTGAAACCGGCGTTATGTGGCAGACCATTATTCATATCGTGTTCATACTTTCTGCACTCGGTATCGCATGGACTGATTACCTCATGTCACTGGTGCTCAAGGCACCTAAACAGGGTCACTAAAGCGGTATTACGGACGTCACGGAAGGGGCTTTATGGTTGTTTGGTAGTAAGGACTGATCTACTATTCGAATATAAGAATCGACTAAACCGTACAATCAGCGTGCCAGAGGGCTATTATGGATACCTCAACAGTCCTGCTTCTGGTGATCTCTATAGCAGCGGTGGTAGCCGTAGTGCTAGTGCTTCGATCAAATCTTCAAGCATCAAACAGCAATACTGTGGCTGGCGCAGCTAAACCTCGTTCCCCGGATAAATCCAAACCGATATCAAAAGGCCGCTACCGGGCTACATCTATAGTATGTGGTGAAAATGCGTGTGCAGCAGCGCTGGCCATCAAGGGGAGTTATTTTCTCGTTGAGGACAAAGATACACCACAAATTCCTGTGCCAAACTGTGATGTAAAAAAATGCAGCTGCAGATACGCTCACCATGATGATCGGCGTGTGGACGATGACGATCGCCGTGGCCCGCGTGGATTGAGAAGCGATCTGCATTCCCATGTTACGGGAGTCGACCGGCGTACTAGAAGAGGGCGGCGCAAATCCGACTGAGGATGGTCGACCAAAACAATCCTCACAGGCTATTTTTAGTGGTAATACAGTAGGCATCGTAGCTACCCACGCCAGAGCGTCGCCAGGCGTTAAGGCAGTGATTCAACCTTTATGAACAGCTGAGTCGAGCTTGCCCGACTGGATTGTCCGCGCGAGCCTAAACCTTGGGTCTGTTGATTGGCCGCACTGCCAACAACGCCGATGGGAAGCCACTGGCCCAATGCTCCGCTAATCTGCGATTGTAGTTGTTGCGTGGTGATACCCTGGTCCTTAAGTTGATTGTTGCTTTGGTCAATACTGATGCGTACTACCCCATCATTGACCCAGGTAGTGGCGTAGAATCCACTGACTGCATCGACATACCCCTGCTCATAATAGCGTCGTCCATCCGGACCTGTGGTGATGCTCTGGAGCGGCGCAGTCACACCGGTGGAAATGTATGCGGGCATTCCTTCGGTGACTCTGACTGTTTGATTGCCATTGTCAGTACTGGTGCCGCGAGAGTTGTTCACACGAACAGTGGTCCTGGTTTCCGTCGTTCGCCCATCCGGGCCAGTGATAATCCTGGTATTGCCTGAGTTAATGCCTCCTTCCACGTCGACACTGCGGCGACTGTCGCTGCCGACGCCGTCTGACCGTAGCGACACCAGTAATTGCCGCCCCGCGCTATCAAGCTGCTGTAGCAGTGCGCGCGTTTTAGCCAATTCGTCCGGGGTGACATTCAGTATCAACTGGTCTTGATAGAGGCTGACGGAGCTGCCCTCAGACAAAAACGGCATGATAGCCGCCCTAATCTGCTGCGGATTAGCGTAGCTCAGTTCAATCGTCGTCAATTGTCGTTGCGCTAGAGCCTCGAATGCCGAGATACACAACATGAACAAGATGAATAGGCGCATGGCAAAAGCTTAACACATCCCCATTCGATCGAAATACCTGACCAGCCAGCCACGCACGACGAGATGACCTACGCTCTTGATTGAGCAAGAGAGCATGTCGCTAGGCGTTGGTGCAAGCCTTCTTTTCGTACACCCATACTGCAGCCGGTGGCAAATTGATCGCAATGCGGCGCACTCTGCTGCCCTCAAGGTCCAGCCGCTTTGCGAGCCACCCCGATATTGGCGGTAACGGTGAATAAGTGAACTGGATGAGGCGCCCTCCGACAGGCAATACTGACGCTACTTCTTTCAGAATACGGAACCGTTGGCGTGTTGGCAGACTCAGCAATGGCAGGCTTGATACTATTGTTCCGGGGTTATTGAAATCGGACTTCTTCAGTAGGCTACTCAAGCGTGCTGCATCCGCACGTAAAACGGTAACAGCAGGAAACAGCAGTGCGAGATCTCGTGCCATGGCAGCACATGTCTCGATAACGATAAGTTGTTCCGAAGACACTCCATGCTTCAGTAGAGCCGCGGTAATCACGCCAGTTCCAGCACCCAGTTCAACAACCAATCCAGCTTCAGGCACAACCTGTCCGGCCATAGCAGCGGCCAGCTGCTGTCCGCTGGGTACCACTGCGCCTACCTCACGCGGATTGCGCAACCATCGCGATACAAAAAGCTGATTCTTAAGAACTGTAGCGCCTCTCACATGATTCTCCTGAAGGATCGCACAGACTTCCTTCTTGACGGGTTACTGTTCAGTTAGTGGAAGGACTCGGCCAAATCGTTGGATGCGATCATACCCTATTAGATGCAATCTATAAATCAACAAACAGGTCGCTGACGGGTACCGCACGAGGAATAACTTTTATCTCCAATAACTGATCGGCAAGCGTCTGCCAGCGCTCCAATGTCATCTCACCAATCTTGAGAATAGCGCTGGTTCTGATCAGTTCCTTTTGTGCTTGCGCACTGCGCTCAAAGGTATTCGCAGACATTGCCCTATTCAGGGCCGACATCGCGGTATTCGTATTGCTCGGGTCTTGCAAATATGCTTCCCATCCACTGCGCACTGCGGCCACCATACTCTTCACCTCCGCTGGAGATTTCTCCCAGCGCTCCCGGGTGGTAACCAACACGGAGGTGTAAGGATTGTAGCCACTGGAAGCGACCAGGAAAGTGTTGACCTTGAGGCCCGCAGCAGTTGCGCTCAACGGTTCGCTCGTGACGAAACACTGCTGCGCCACCTTCGGGTCGTTTTGAAAGTTGCCAATACCTCCGAGATAGGGCGCTGTCACAACCTTCAGTGGCGCATACTTCATTTTCAGATACTGTGCATAGGGTAATCCGGCTTGCCACAGTAAAACACCCTCATTGCGCATGACCTGGTCAATGGATGTAAACCCTCGTTCAGCATGCGTCATGATTGCTTGTGGGTTGGTTTGGAAAGTCGCAAACAGTGCGACAATGTTGTCAGCTCCGCGAGCTTTGCCTATGATAACTTCATCAGCCGATACAATTGCATAATCGACTTTCCCGGCCTGCAGCATTTGAATCGTCGGAGTTCCCGAACCACCCTCAATGATTTTGACGTTAAGTCCATTGCGCACATAGTGGCCATGCACTTGCGCCGCATAGAAACCGCCAAATTGCGGTTCTGGCTTCCAGTTTAAAGCCAATACCAGCGGTTGTGCGGACTCAGACGCGATCAGCGGTAGACTCCACAGCACTAACAATAGAGCGCCGAAAACGATTTTCATGACAGTTTCCTCAGATACGGCCTGCCACGCAACAAGAGGCGGATGGTGACTTCTATAATGAAAACGAGTAATAGCGCCAAGCCGCTCGACATTAATACTCCGCTAAATAGTAGATCAACACGCTGCTGGGTGCGCGCAGCATCAATCAAGCTACCGAGTCCCCCGCCCGCTATGAACTCCCCGACTATTGCTCCGATAACAGCGAGCCCTGCTGATATTTTAATGCCGGTGAGGATATAGGGGATGGCTGACGGAATCTGTAACTTGAATATTAACTGCCAGATAGATGGCCGATACAGTTTAAACAGCTCTTTCAGATGAGGGTCGGTTTCCTGCAGCCCTGTTAGCGTGTTGGCTAGAATGGGAAATAGTGAAACAATAAAAGCCGATGCCGTTACCGTAGGCTGACCGAAGCCAAACCAGATTACCAGCAGTGGGGCGATTGAGATAATCGGTACCGTTTGAAAAAAAATGCAGAATGGCAATATGGCGCGACGGGCAATAGGAATCGCAAAGAGCAGCAGAGCCAGCGTAACCCCAAAAAGTATGCTCAATCCCAAGCCCCAACTGATGGACTGTGCAGTGCTCAGTGTTGCTGCGAAGATTTCCGGCCACAGCTCCACGGTCGTATGATATATCTGTAGCGGCGAGGGCAGCAGATAGGATGCTATCCATTCCTGTGCCACCGCCCACTGCCAAACTGAAAGTAATAGCCCGAGAAAAATCCATGCAGGAAATTTTTCCGCAAGCCACTTTCTTCCACTAGAGATCACCGCGCCGCCTGACCTTGACTCGAGCTGTACATACCCTGTTCAATTTCTCCAAATAGCTGTGTGTAGGTTTGGACCACCGCGTTGAAGTTTGGTGTCAGCTTGAGTAGCTGATTACGCTGTTCAAATTCGATAGAGCGCCAGTCACTCATACGACCAATGTTATCCATCAATAGAATACGGTCTCCCAGATAGACGGCTTCGACGATCGAGTGGGTGACAAATATATATTGCAGGCTAAGGCGGTCTTTCAGGTCGAGCAATAAGTCCTGCATTCTGAATCTGGAGCGTTCGTCGAGGGACGCGAATGGCTCATCCAGAAGTATCAGTTTTGGCTGAGTTACCAGTGCGCGCGCCAAGGCCACGCGCATTTGCATGCCGCCACTGAGTTCACCGGGAAAATGCCGCAGTCGATCGGCGAGACCGAGCTGTTGCAGCAGATCAACTGCACGCATCCTGGCTTCGGCATCCATTTTTGACGTCAACTCCAATGGTAAGAGTACGTTTTCAATACAAGTTCTCCATGGCACCAATCGAGGCTCCTGGAATACGTAGCTCATGTGCGCTGTCAGCGCAGGTGCCACATAAATGGTGCCACTGGAGGGTTGTTCGAGTCCCATCAGTAGACGCAATAGGGTGGTTTTGCCGCACCCTGACGGGCCAAGAAGACATAAGCTCTCGCCGAGAGAGAGGTTAAACGACAACTGTGAAAATACGGCTCGCGCATCTCCGGAGAACGACTTGCTTAGCTGCTGGACCTCGATAGAGGACATACGATGCGCGCCAATTCGGGAACTAACACTGTGAGCGGTCGATTCTCCGCGAGATCAACGGCACAAGCAAGAGTGTAGGGACTTCAAGACAAGCGGGATTGCCTGGATTTGTTCTTCAGGACTTCAATAAGGATAGGTAGCAGGGACAGTGCGATTACCGCAAGTATCACTAACTCAAAATGCTTTTTGACAAACTCCATTTCTCCAAACAGGACGCCCGCTCCTACGCATATGGTTACCCAGAGTACTGATCCGATGGAACTGAAAAGAATAAAACGTGGATAGGGCATTTTTCCTATACCGGCCACAAACGGAGCAAAGGTGCGCACGATCGGAACAAAACGGGCGATGATGACAGTGCGCGAACCGTACTCGTTGTAATACTGCTCGGTTTTGAGCAAATGGGCACGGCGAAAGAAAAATGAGTCTTCAAATTTGAATACTTTTGGGCCCAGGATACGCCCCGCCCAGTAGTTCGTGTTATCTCCTAGAAAAGCAGCCGCTATGACAACAATACCGCACAGCCAGGGGTCAATACCACCAGTCGATGCGGCGATGGCGCCTGCAGCGAATAAGAGGGAGTCACCTGGTAGAAAGGGGACTACTACTAATCCGGTCTCGGCAAAGATAATCAAAAACAGGATGGCATAGATCCATACGCCATAGGTCTGCACCATTAGAGCCAGATGATCGTTAATATGCAGGATGAAATCGATGGGATTCATTGAGTAACCACTCCAAGGTCTTTGGGCTTGCCAAGCATTCGTTCCGAAGCCCTATTCCCCTGAGCTTCTTTGGCACCACCTTAACTGAAATCTGGGCGCACAAAAACTACAACGTGCATCCATTTCACGTTGTCCTGTGGGCGCAGCCCATAGTCTTTTTGAGTGCGGTTTGGGCGATCTATTTCAGATCAGGACAGGGTCGCTAGTCAATAAGCTGTAGTTGTCGGGACTTGAGAATCGCCTGGGCGCGACTATTGACGTGTAGTATCTGGTAGATACCGTGTAGATGAGTTTTTACCGTGCCCTCGGCCATGCTCAACCGCCGAGCGATCACTTTATTGGGCTGGCCCAGCAGCAGCTGCTCGAAAACCTCTTGTTGCTTGGGTGTAAAGTGTGGCTTTTCCAGTTCCAATTCCGGCACTGGAGCCGGGATATCTGTGAGCTCAAAACCCATTGATCGGGCGGCTGATGGGGGGATATACATACCGCCCGCTACTACCACTTTAATGGCATTAACGACAGTTTGCATCGATGAATTTTTGGAAACAAAGCCGTGTACACCGTATTCGAAACACTGCGTAATAATATCGGTAGCGTCAAAGGCCGAGAAGATTAATATCGGAATGTCCGAATAGCGCTCACGTATAAACTCAATAGACTTTGATCCGGACGTATCGGTGAGGCTCAGATCCAGTAACAACAGCTGAAAGTGGGCATCCAGTTCCAGCTGGTCGACCAGGCTCTGAAAGCAGTTGGCGGTCTGTATCTCATCGAAGACTCGCAGGGAGACAAGCGATGTCACCAGGGCATCGCGAACAATCGGATGGTCGTCGACTATGAGGGCACGGCTAGACATAAGGGCTTTCCGCCTTCCTGACTTCTGATGAACACTGTTTTCGACTCTAGTACGGACTCGGCGGCAGTCTACTCGCTAATTCATGCCAAACGTCTAGCCCACGTTTATTATACTGGTATAGATTGCTCGATATATCAACACGATACCTCAAAACTGCCCGTTGATGGAAAGGTGGTGAACCGTATCGGTGGACCGTATAGTTGGGCGCAAGACGTCTAGCGAGGATGTGAAATCAGTGTTGCGGGCATCTGCCGTGGCTGTAACCTTTCAGAGGGAGTGAACCTAAACCCCAAGTACCACATGGCAAATCCGGCGGGAATGACCAACCACAAATAGCTGCCAATAATATTGAGATCAGTACCGAGACTGCCGCCCGTCAAGACCAATCCTCTGGTAAGCAGTTCATAGGTTCGGGTCGACAGATAAACCACAAATATCGCCCGCCATTGCGCTTGGGTCAGAAGCCGTTTACCCAGGCTGAAGGCCAGCAATGCCAGCAGGCTGAAAAAATACAGGGCCCAGGTAAGATAGGAAAAGGCCGTTGGGAACATGTCCTGATCAGGCCCATTGCTTAACCAGAGCCCGAAATTGCCGAGGGCTATTGCCAGGTAGATGATGGCGATGATTCTCATCGATTCAGGCCGGAAATGCTCGTAGCAAGGCTGCAAGAACACAGGCCAGACTGACGAATACGATGACGGAAAACAGGCTTACACAAATGAGTGCTTTGCCGGCTCTCCCCGCGCCCGGGTTGCCTGCCCAGTGCGTATTGGCCGTATCCATATGGGGTAGGAGCGCTCCACTGTACTCTTGAATTCGATGCATGACATGTCTCCTTGGCACGATACTGTGAAGGCAAAGATCCAGATACACCTGTAGCGTAGTTAACGGCGGCGATTCGCTCAATAACCTATTTGGTCTAAACAAAAGTTTAGGTAGCGGTTTGGCCTGGAGATACGGGCTTAAGCGTAAAATTGAAGGCCACCGATATTCGGGGCTTTTCATCGAAGTGTGGAGCAACCATATGCAGAAGATAGCCAGGGAAAAGATACATCGTACCGCTGCTTGGTGTGGCGATAATCGTAGCCGCCCTTTGATATTGCTTGCTCAGGGGTAGTGGGTTGAAAAAGATAATATCGCCATCCTTTTCGCTTTTTACAGTAGACGCATTCTTGCTATTCACATCCAGATAAAATGCCCCCGACCATTCGTCAGGAAGATGATTGTGCGGTGAATTCCAGTCGCCGGCTTCGTTGATATTTACCCAACAGCCAGACATGACCATCTCATTTCCCGGAGGCAGGAGTTTGGCTTGCTTCACGCTCTCGGTGCCGGCCTGAAAAATCGTGCGCACCAGCCATTTGACAGAGGGGTGTGCAGATCTGGCGAGGTCATCCCTTGAATGCCACCCGCCCTGGTTGGTTCGTGCTGTGCCACTGTCGTTAGCACGCAAGCTCAGAAAATGTTCTATCAGTAGTTGCTTGTGATGCTCGAGGCCGTCCAGCTCAATATTGAAGATGGGTACAGCGAATTCATTGCTAAGGGAAATCTTTCCTGACATTGAAGTACCCTTGACTAAGTCTTTAGGCGAAAATGCGTCATTAACTATCCGCTTTGGATACAACGCGCCCTGTAAACGTTTTATTCAGTGCCTGTCTGTAGCGATCGTGCAGGACTTTAACTCTTTTCACGTAGGTCTGGGTTTCCTCGAAAGGAGGGATGCCGTTATAGCGCTTCACCGCGCCCGGACCGGCGTTATACGCAGCTGTCGCCAGCAGGGTATTGCCTCGGTTTTGTTCCAGCAGCCAGGCGAGATAGCGAACGCCACCCTGAATATTCTCATCGGGAGACATCACGTTCACAACGCCCATGTCTCTGGCTGTACCTGGCATCAACTGCATCAGCCCGAGTGCACCCTTGTTGGACCGGGCGCCGGGTCTAAACGCCGACTCTGCATGAATCACGGCGCGCACCAGTGCCGGGTCAACACGGTATTTTTTTGCCGATTGGTTTATAGCATACTCAAAAGCGTTGAGTTGCAGGGGTGTGTTATTCCAGTCGACTTTGGAATTTGGATTGCAGGCAAAACAGGAGATCTGTTCTATGTAAACAATTTCATACTTGGTGCCAACAGAAGGAGCGCGGTCGGAAAACTTGGGCACGCCGGGGTATTTTTCATCACGATACTTATAGGCCTTGGTGGCCGGTTGCTGCGATTTTGCTTCCTGTCCTTCAGGGACATTGGACAACACTGTAGGCGCCTTTTCTACTGCGGCCTGCGCAGCCGACAGCAGACAGGCTGATATAACGATAGCCAGCAACCCCTTCACGTCATGGTGTCTCTATTTTATAGTGCGAGCCATTGTAGCCCAGGTTACTGGCTGAAACATTGCTTCTCAGACGCCAAAAAGTTACAGAAAAACGGTCACACCGGGTCTGAAACATCGGCACAAAGGCTATGCAATGTAGTCTTTTTTAGAAGTCGTAAGCCAATTTGGTCTACACTGGCGGCATCGATGCAAACCGCAGTGGCAGAACGTAGCCGCCACTGTCTTGCCTCCAGCCACATAGGTCTTACTGCACACCGAGAGTTCATCCATGCGCTACGTCGACATTACCAGGGAGCCTGTAGAGCTCTACAAAATTCTTAAGTTTGAAGGCCTGGTCGCCAGCGGTGGTGAAGCGAAGTTAGTTGTCGCCGCGGGCCAAGTCACGGTCAACGGTGAAGTCGAAACACGTAAGCGTAAAAAAATTGTACATGGCGATACCATTGGATTTGGCGGTGATACGCTTACGATACGATTTCTCGGCTGCGATGTGTGACTAAACCGCGAGCGACAAGCAAGCCGTTCAAAAAGACGACAAAAAAGTCTCGCCAGCCAGACCTGTGGGGTAAAGATAGTCTGTTTATTGATCGGGTGAGCCAGGAAGGACGCGGGGTTGCCAGTCGCGCTGGCAAGATTGTCTTTGTCAGCGGTGCTCTGCCACAGGAGCATGTTCAAGCGCAATGTACGAACGTTAAACGCGACTACGATGAGGCCGACATGCTGGCGCTGGTGCC
>JANNXP010000252.1:0-11925 GCA_031409615.1 Haliea sp.
CAGTCTCGTATTGTTAAATCCATCAGTCCCGATTCACTCTGTCTGCTTGTTTTTCCGCCTGCTCAACTAGCCGCCAGGGCCGCAGCCTCTTCCACATCGACCGACACCAACCTCGACACACCGGGCTCATGCATCGTCACGCCCATCAATTGATCGGCAAACTCCATGGAAATTTTATTATGGGTAATATAGATGAATTGCACCTTGTCGGACATCTCTTTCACCAGGCGCGCATAACGCCCCGTGTTGGCGTCATCCAGTGGCGCGTCCACCTCATCGAGAATACAGAAAGGTGCGGGATTGAGCTGGAAGATGGAGAACACCAGCGCGATGGCAGTTAGCGCCTTTTCCCCCCCGGACAACAAATGAATCGTCGCGTTCTTTTTCCCCGGAGGCCTGGCCATAATGGTGATGCCAGTGTCGAGCAAATCATCACCCGTCATTTCCAGGTAGGCACTGCCACCGCCAAAGACGCGGGGAAACAACTCCTGCAAACCGGTGTTAACCTTTTCAAAGGTTTCGCGGAAGCGGTTGCGCGTCTCCTTGTCGATCTTGCGGATGGCGGACTCAAGCGTGTCCAGTGCCGTCACCAGATCTTCGTTCTGGGCATCCAGGTATCGCTTGCGTTCAGACTGCAGGGTGTACTCGTCGATTGCGGCCAGGTTAATCGGTCCAAGACGCACAATACGATTGGCGACCCGCTCCAGGGAGTGCAGCCATTCAGATTCATTGGCGCCGTCCGGCATCTCGCGCATGACGTCGTCAAAATCGTGTTTGCCATCCAGCAATTGCTTGTGAATGGCAGTGCGCTGCACCTGCAGGGTCTGATTGGCAATGCGCTGACGTTCCAGTTCGCTGCGCACCGTTTCGGCCCGCTGCTCAATAGCGGCGCGCTCCTGCTCGGCCGCGCGCAACTGATGCTCCACCTCGGCCAGTGACTGCCGCGCCGCACTCAGCTCACCCTCGGACAGCAGGCGCAGCTCCAGTTGCTGCTCCAGGTCAGCCTGCAATCCCACCATTGGATCTTCATTTTCACGCAGTGTCAGAGTCAGGCTGTCCTGCCGCTCACGCAATTGCGCCACCTGGCGATCGGTGCGTTCAATCGTTTCGCGTACCGCGTTCAACTGCGTATCGATGGACTGGTGGCGCATGGCCACCTGATGCGCGCCGTCTTTATCCTGGCGCGCTTTCTGGCGCGCGCCATCGAGTGTGGTGCGTATCTGGTCACGGCTGGACAGCAACTCCTCACGCCGCCGCGAGTCAGTCTCCATGCTCTCAATAGACTCCGCCAACACGCGCCTGGCCTGGGCAATGGCCTCCTGCTCCTGCCGGAACTGCGCGCGCGCATCATCGATCTCGGTGTTGATACGCGCGTTACGCAGTTTGATCTGCTCGGCCTTGGCCTGATAGGCAGACATGCGAGCACTGAGCTCAGCGTGTTGGCGCGTCGATGCCTGCAGTGCGCGCTGCCATTCCTGCCGTTGTTGTTCCAGTTGCTGCAGCGCGTCCTCGCACTCCTGTAGTGCACCCGTCAGCTGCGCCTCCCGCTGCTGCTGCTCCTCAAGGTTCGCGGCCAACGACGCCAGTGCCTCGCGGCGCTGGATGACACCACCGTCGCCGCCCGACAAGCGGGCGACCCGCAACCAATTGCCACCCATCCAGATGCCGTCGCGGGTAATAATGGATTCGTGCGGGAGAAGCGCGCCACGCTGTCGCAGCGCCTGTCCCAAATCATCGGCGGCATGCACGCCTGCCAGCAGCGTATCCGCTAGGCCGCCACTGCGCACCCTGGATGCCAGCAAACCGGGTGCCTGGGTCTCCTGCGCCCCTGCTTCCACCAGCAGCAGGTTGCCCTGCTCGAGACTAGCCAGGTCGCTCTCGAATTGACCGATATCATCCACGCACACGGCCTGCAGGTAGTCGCCGAGCACCGTTTCGACCGCCAGCTGCCAGCCGTTATCAACCTGCATCATCTCCAGCAAGCGCGATTTATCGGTCAGTTGCTGCGCCTGTAACCACTCCCCGACGCCCTGATTGCCATCTTCCATAGCCGCCTGCTGCAGGGCCTCGAGCGAGGCTTTGCGCCCACGCATCTGTTGCAACCCCGAGCGCACCTGGTTCAACTCACTCGCCAGATGGGTGCGGTTGTCGCGGGTCGCTGCCAGCGTCTGCACCAGCGACTCACTGCGCTGCTCGTGCTCGGCCATGGTCAGTTCGATCTGGGCCAGCTGTGCGCCAACGTTTTCGGTTTCCGCATCAGCCGGACCCGCCGCCAAACCACGCTTCTCCTCCTCCAGCTGCCGCGTTCGCTCCTGCAGTCGCTGCAGCACCTGTTCAAGGTGCTGGATACGCGATTGCTGCACTTCGGCCTGCTGCCTTGGCTGTGCAGCATGCTGGTTGAACTCATCCCACTGCTGCTGCCAGTCGTGCATGGCCGCTTCGGCCTGCAACAGGGCCTGCGCCGACTCTTTCTCGAGCACCTGCAGCCGCTCCAGATCCGGGCTCAGTGCCAGAATCTCGCTCTCCCAGGTGGCCAGCTTGGCGCGATCATCGCCCAGATGGCTCTGTGACTCGGAGAGATTCGCTCCGGTCTGGGACAGATCCGCATGCAACTGTCGACCGCGCTCTTGCTGATGCTTAATGGTCTGTTCGATGCGGGACACTTCAGAACCCAGCAGGTAATACGTCGCCTGCACCTTGTTGAAGGCATCAGTGCGGTCAGTGTGATCTACCCGGTACTGCTCAATGGCGGTATCAACGTGTTGGTGCTCCGTGTGCACCGCCTCGAGTTTGACCTCCAATTCGCCCGCCGCCTGTGTCGCGGTTTTTATCTGGCTGTCCAACGCCTGGCATTGGAGGGCCAGCAGTTGCGCCTTGAAGGTGCGCTCCTCTGCTTTCAACTCGGTGTATTTTTCCGCCGCCTGCGCCTGACGCTGCAAGTGTTGCAACTGCCGCTCCAATTCATCGCGCAAGTCGGTGAGACGCTCAAGGTTTTCATGCGTGCGTCGCATGCGGCTCTCTGTTTCCTTACGCCGCTCCCGATATTTCGAGATACCCGCCGCCTCCTCGAGGAATACCCGCAGTTCCTCCGGCTTGGATTCGATCAGGCGACTGATCATGCCCTGCTCTATGATGGCGTAGCTGCGCGGACCCAGCCCCGTACCGAGGAAGATATCCGTGATATCCCGACGCCGGCAGCGGGTCCCATTGAGAAAATACTCGGACTGCCCGTCACGGGTCACCTGACGGCGGGTGGATATCTCTGCGTAGCTGGCGAACTCCCCGCCCACCCTGCCTTCACTATTGTCAAAAATCAGTTCGATCGTGGCCTGCCCTACCGGCTGGCGATTGACCGAGCCGTTAAAGATGACATCCGCCATGGATTCCCCACGCAGATTCTTCGCGGAGCTCTCGCCCATAACCCAGCGCACGGCGTCGATAACATTGGATTTGCCACAGCCATTGGGGCCCACGACCGCACACATATTGCTGGGGAAATTGACCGTCGTGGGATCGACGAAAGACTTGAAACCCGCCAGCTTGATTGACTTTAGTCGCATATCACCTTAAATAATCACGGTAACTGTATGTTTTTTATAGGTTTATATCGGTTTTTTTATAAAAAATGCCGACCATAAAACACAATATATAGTGTATATAGTTTAAGCGAACAACACTATGCCTGAACAGGAGAAATGCAAAAATTCGCGTTTTGGGGGCTTTATGGTCAGTAAAAACACCCCGCTAAAGCACTGTGTGGCCTAGCGTTTATTGGGCCTTAAAAGGATGTCCAGGGGTGCCCCGTCGATGGCCGGCGCCACCGGGCCGACCTGTCCCAGCCAACGGGCATTTTCCTCGCCTGGACGACCGTCGGTTGAAACCTGCACGGCGACGATGACCGACAGTGTTTCGGACATTTTCTGCCCCGCCATCGAGTTGCCATCGTCCAGACGCAGAGTGACCGGAAGCTGCGCGCCCGTGAGACGCTGCACAGCAATGGGCATACGACTGTCGGAGTCAGCATTGCGCGCCAGGATAAACACGGTATCGGCGGGACCGATATCGGCGTCAATCGGCGCAGCAACACGCACGGTCACGCCCGCACCCGCTGCTGCAGCCGTTGAGCTGGCCACCGTCGGCACCGCGGTGGCAGCAAATGCGGCAGCGGCCGCGGGATCTGCCTCCCCCCAACGCTGCCGTGCGGTTGCGACCACCTGGGCTATCATTTGCCCACTTTCGGAGTCTGGCGCCTCTAACGCCAGTAATCTCTGCCAGTACTCTATGGCGGCGCGGTACTGCTGCGTCTCGAAAGAGGCCATACCCAACAGTCCCAGTGCTGTGCGCTGCTGCGGGTCCGCAGCCAGAGCCTGCTCAGCCTGCAGCCGGGCGCGATCACTGAGGGTGCGACCCGCCGCCAGATACTCAGCCTGCGCCGCATAGGCTAACGACTGGGCATCTTCTGGCACCGCCGCCGCCAGCGCACCGTAGTTTTCAGCAGCGCGCGTATAATCTTCCTGCGCCATATAGTAGCGGCCCAGCAGCGCTCTGTAGTGCAGATTGTCCGGCCGCTGTGCCGAGCGCGCCTCAACCTTTGCAATGAGCGTGCGCATCTGCTCGGGAGGCGAGTCCTCCTGCATACTCTGCAATTGCCGTGTAATGGCCACATCGGGGGCCGCGCCCAGAACGTAATACACGCCGCTAGCGAGCAGTGCCACTAGCGGCAGTAACACCCACACCGGAAACGACTGCTGCCCTGTCGTCGGCAGCGCTGCACGCTGGTGTTCATCCTCCAACAGGCGCAGCAGCGCGTCTTCCCGGAGTGCCTCATTGCCCTCGCCGGCCAATTCCGTCCGACGCGCGCGAAACCACTCCAGATTGGCCCGGTCGAGATCTTCCTCGGCGGCACCGGGGCGCGCCCTTGGAAACAGGTAAAAGAGGCTACTCAGTAGCAGCAACCCTGCGCAGGCCAACACAAACGTCGTCAAGAATCGTGCTCCGCTTTCTTCAGCAGAGCGCGCAAACGCGCTGCCTCGTCATTGCTCAGCTGTGCCGTCCCGGCATCGGAATTTTTCGCACGCGAGCGCAGTGTGAGCAGCACTAGCATGATAGCGGTCAGCAGCAGCAGCACTGGAGCCAGCCAAAGGGCCGCAGCTGCACCTCCAAAGCGCGGCCGGTAGCGCACGAAGTCGCCGTAGCGGGCCACCATATGGTCGAGTATCTCCTCATCGGACTCGCCCTGCTCCAGCTGCTGGTGCAGCAGCTTGCGCAAATCCTGAGCGATAGGTGCATTGGAGTCGGCGATGTTCTGATTCTGGCACTTCGGGCAACGCAGCTCCTCGCTCAGTTGCTGGTAGCGCGCTTCCAGCTCAGGCTTGCTGAACTCGTACGTTTCGATCAGGGCGAGGGCGCGACCGCTCATCAGCACCAGACCAGCGACGAGGAGTTGATGCGCGAGCTTCATGGCGCGCTGCTGCCCTTGTTCAACTGCAGGTACAGCGGTTCCAAAATCGTGCGCCATACCTTGTCATCCACCACACCCACATGGCGGTAACGCACCACACCGCTGGCATCAAGCAAGTAGGTTTCCGGTGCGCCGTAGACACCCAGGTCCAGACCCAGGGTTCCCTCCCTGTCGGCAATATTCAGTCGGTAGGGATTGCCCAGCTCATCCAGCCAGCGCAGTGCCGCAGCGTCCTCATCCTTGTAGTTGATGCCGAAGATGGGCACGCCCTGTGCAGCCAGCTGTTTCAAATACGGGTGCTCCACCCGACACGACACGCACCAGGTGGCCCACACATTCAACAGTGCCGCCGCGCCCGTCAGATCGGCCTCGGACAGCAACCCAGTCTGGGACAGCCCCGGCAGACTGAATGCCGGTAGGGGCTGGTCAATCAGTGCCGAGGGCATCTCGCTGGGGTCCAGACCGAGGCCGCGAAACAGGGTGATAGCGAGTAGCGCGAACAGGATCAGCGGCAGGAATAGCTTGAGTCTAGGCCCCATGCAACGCCGCCTCACTACGACTGTGGACCACATCGCGCTGGCGCCGATAGCGCTTGTCGAGCACGGCGGTAAAGGCACCCACGGCCATCAGGATAGCCCCCAACCACATCCAGCGCACCAGTGGCTTATAGTGCAGTCGCATGGCCCAGGCGCCGTCGCTGCCAACCGGCTCGCCCATCGCGACATACAGGTCGCGAAATAGCCCAGCATCGATAGCGGCCTCGGTCATCACTGAGCCACTGGCCAGATAGCGACGTTTCTGCGGACTCATAGACGCCACCAGGACACCGTCGCGCATAACCTCGAAACGCGCTTCATCCGCCATAAAGTTGGGCCCGCGCACCTGTGCCAGGTCAACAAAGCGAAACTCATAACCCGCCAGCACTTTACTTTCACCGATGCGCATTTTGAGATCGTGCTCCACCGAGTACTGGCTGGTGGCCACAACACCAATGATGCAGGTAGCAAACCCGAGGTGAGCAATCAGCATACCGCAGTAGCCGGTTGTCAGCCGTCCCCGCCGCTGCCAGAAATCCCTGGCCAGTCCCAGCACCAGCCAGGACGACAGCAGCACAGCCAGTGCCACCCAGATATTGTAAGGCGCATGCAGCAGTGGCAAGGTGAAGCCGCACACCACCGCCGCCATCGCGGGGATTGCCAGCTCGCTACGCCAGCGGGCAACTGCATCCTGCTTCCAGCGCGACACAGGGCCCAGCCCCATGAACGGCACCAGCAGTGCCATCAAGGGAACAAAAACAGCATTGAAGTACGGTGGCCCGACGGAAACCTTGCCCAGCCCCAGGGCATCCACAAGCAAGGGAAACAGGGTGCCAAAGAGCACTGTCAGGGTGGCGACCAGAAATATCACGTTATTGCACAGCAATAGACTCTCTCTGGAGACCCAGGCAAAACTCACGCGACTACTGACCGCTGGAGCGCGGAAGGCATACAACGTCAATGACCCGCCCACTACCACCGCCAGGAATACCAGGATAAATAAGCCCCTCTCGGGATCGGTGGCGAAGGCGTGAACCGACGTCAACACACCGGAGCGCACCAGGAATGTACCCAGCAAACTGAGTGAAAAAGCGAAGATGGCCAGTAATACCGTCCAGCTTTTGAACAGGCCCCGCTTTTCCGTAGCCGCCAATGAATGGATCAACGCGGTGCCCGCCAGCCAGGGCATAAAGGAGGCGTTCTCCACCGGATCCCAGAACCACCAGCCGCCCCAGCCGAGTTCGTAATACGCCCACCAACTTCCCAACATGATGCCCAGAGTGAGAAACGCCCATGCGATATTGGTCCATGGCCTGGACCAACGCGCCCAGGAGGCATCCAGTCGTCCACCGAGCAGCGCCGCAATGGCGAAGGCAAAGGCCACGGAAAATCCCACATATCCCATGTACAGCAGGGGCGGATGAATAATCAGTCCCGGGTCCTGCAACAGCGGATTGAGATCGCTGCCATCGACGGGTGCGCCAGGTAGCAAGCGGGCAAAGGGGTTGGACGTGAGCAGCGAGAATGACAGGAACCCTATAGCAATTACCCCCATCACCGACAACACGCGCGACAGCACCAGTAACGGTAACTGCGCGCTGAACAGAGCGACGGCCGCGGCCCACAGCGCGAGAATAAGTACCCACAGCACCAGAGACCCTTCATGGTTACCCCAAACGGCGGCAAACTTGTAGATCGGCGGCAGCAGACTGTTGCTGTGCGACGCGACCAACTTGACGGAGAAATCATCCTGCAGAAAGGCAGCACTCAGGCAGCCAAAACTGATACCGACAAAAACCAGCAAACCAATAGCGAGGCTGGGCGCCAGGGCCATAGCGACGCTGTTGCCCCGCCAGGCGCCCCATGCGGGCACGATGGCGAGAATCAGCGCCAGGCACAGGGCGATAATCAGGGCGAAGTGCCCGATTTCAGGAATCATTTGGCATTGCCTTTCTGGTTACCTTTCAGATCGTAGCCCGAATTTTCCAGTGCATCGGCGACTTCGGGGGGCATATAGTTTTCATCGTGTTTGGCCAGAATTTCTGTCGCCTCCAAAACCCCGTCGGCATTCAACACGCCAGAGGCCACCGCACCCTGCCCCTCACCGAACAGGTCTGGCAGTATCCCGGTATACACGACGGGCACCGAGGACTGGAAATCGGTCAGTTGGAAATCGACTTGCAGGCTGTCTGCTGCGCGCTGCACACTGCCTTTCACCACCATGCCGCCCACCCGAATGGGACGACCAGCGGGCGCCTCGCCTGCGACAACCTGGGCCGGTGGATAGAATAGATTAATATTGCCGCGCATCGCATACGCTACCAGCCCTATTGCCGCACTTGAAAACAACGCTATGAACAGCACGAGATAGAGTCGCTGCTTGCGCACAGGATGCATCAAGGCTGCGTCCTTGCATTGACATCGGGCGCACCCTGCGCGCGTTTCAGTTCTGCTGCCAACTGCCGTAAAAACCGTTTGCGACGACGCAGCGGGCCTAGCAGCGCGGCCGCGATCACCACCATGGTGAAGAGGTAGGCAGCCCACACATATACACCATGGCCCTCCATCGTCAGCAGCGCATGCAGGTTGTCAAAGTACATCACCGGGCCTCCGCTGCGCTGGCGAGCTTTCTCACCCACTGGGTACGCGCCTCACGCTGCAATAACTCGGCGCGCATGTTAAGTAGCAGGCAACAGGTGAACAGCGCGTAGAACGCTGCAATCATCAGCAGCAGCGGATACAACATGCTGCTATCGATGGTGGAGTCCCCAGTGAACTTGATTGACGCAGGTTGATGCAGGCTGTACCACCAGTCCACCGATTTGTAGATGATGGGGATATTCACCATGCCTACCAGACTGAGGACAGCACAGGCCTTGCCCGCCGCCTCCTTGTTGTCGAAGGCTTCATACAACGCCACCACACCGAGATAGAGAAACAATAAAATCACCATGGAGGTGATGCGGGCGTCCCACACCCACCAGGTGCCCCAGGTCGGCTTGCCCCAAATGGCGCCGGTGAACAGGGCGATAAAGGTGAAAGCGGCGCCAACGGGAGCCGCTGCCCTCATGGCGACGTCAGCCATTTTCATGCGCCAGATCAGGTTGATGGCTCCCGCAATCGCCATGAGATAATAGCCTGCAAGCGCCACTACTGCCGCGGGCACATGTATATAGATGATACGGTAGCTATTGCCCTGGCGAAAATCCGGTGAGGTGAAGAGCAGGCCCCAGACCATGCCCACGGCCAGCGCCATTATTGTGGCTGGCAGCAGCCAGCGCAGGATGACGCCCGAGATGGCGTACAACCAGGGAGGGGAGCCGAGCTTATGAAAGAAGGACCACATTGCGCGGCAATTATACAGTCTGAGCAGAGCGGGACAAACAAATGTCCAGCGCGCGGGTGCAGCGTAACAAACTGTGTTCAGGCATCGATGCTTATCCTCAATCCAGCGGCAACAGCCAGCGGGGCCAGCGCTATCGCCAGACATACCATGGCGCCCAAAATGGCCAGATAGGGCCCGGCCGGAACACCGCTCACCGCTGCCTCTACTGCGGCGCTGCCGAAAATCAGCACCGGCATGTACAGCGGCAGAATTAACAGTGAGATCAGCATACCACCGCGTTTAAGACCTACTGTGAGCGCCGCACCGATGCCCCCGAGCAGGCTCAGGACTGCGGTACCCAGCAGCAGACTGGTGACAAGAATACCCAGCGCCGCCATCGGCAGGCTGAGCATCACGGCAAATACAGGGGCAACCACTGCCAGCAACAGCCCCGTGGTCAACCAGTGGGCAAGCATATAGGCCAACACCGAGAGATACAGTGGCTGCGGTGCCAACAACAATTGCTCCAGGCTACCGTCATCAAAATCGCTGCGAAACAACGTATCGGAAGTCAACAGGTTAGACAGCAGAGCCGTAATCCACAGCACGCCGGGGGCAAAATCCGCCAATTTCTCAGGCGCAGGGCCAAGCCCAAGGGGAAACAGCGCGACCACCATGACAAAAAACAGCAGGGGGTTACCAATGTCGATGGGGCGCCGCACGGCCAGCAGCAGTTGGCGGTGCAACA
Source organism: Haliea sp. (assembly GCA_031409615.1). Classification (GTDB taxonomy): domain Bacteria; phylum Pseudomonadota; class Gammaproteobacteria; order Pseudomonadales; family Halieaceae; genus Marimicrobium. The sequence continues at coordinate 10,071 of JANNXP010000252.1, forward strand.
GCCTGGCACAGAACTGGAAGGTGCCCGGGGCGCTCACACGACACTACCCGCGAGATCCAGGACGCGCACCTCGCAGTTGACTTGCACTGCCTGGTGGGAGGTCATGAGCACTGCCCCACCGGCCGCAACGTGCTCCTCCAACAGGGTCTCCAACGCGACGACGCCCTCTTTGTCGATAGCGGCAAAGGGCTCATCCAGCAGCCATACCGGCGCACTGGACAGAAACAGCCGCGCCAGGTTCACCCGCCGCTGCTGACCGGCAGACAGCGTATGGCTGGGTACATCCTCGTAACCGTAGAGTCCGACCCGAACCAAGGCGGATTCGATCTGCTCATTGGCGTACCGGTCAGCGCCGCTCACATGCCAGGCCAGATTTTCCCGCGGGGTCAACAAGCCCTTGACCGCCGCGTGATGACCCAGATACAGCTGCGGCGCCGGACGCTGCACACGACCTTCGAAACCGTAGCGCGCCAGGCCACAGAGGATGCGCAGAAGGCTGGTTTTGCCGGCGCCATTGGGGCCTTCGATCTGCCACAACTGTCCAGCATGAACGGCGAAGGAAATATCTCGAAACAACGCCCGTCCACCCCGCACCAGACTGAGGGTCTGCGCCGCCAGCAGCGGCGTGCCGGCAGAATTGGTGGGCATTAAAGGTTAACCACCCGAATGGCCGCAATAGGCAGGCTCGTGTCGCGCGCCACGCGCAGATTGTCGAAATCATAGAGCTTGGCGTCGCCCAGCTGCGAGGGTGCGACATGGCGAATACTGCGAAAAATGGATTCGGTGCGACCCGGATATTCGCGTTCCCACTGCGCCAACATCTGTTTGACCTGCACCCGCTGGAGGTGTTCCTGGGAGCCACACAAGTTACAGGGGATGATGGGGAACTCCTTGTAGCGCGCGTAGCGTGCCAGATCTTTCTCCTTGCAGTAGGCCAGGGGACGGATCACCACATTCTGCTTATCATCACTGAGCAGCTTGGGCGGCATCGCCTTGAGTGCGCCATTGAAAAACATATTCAGGAACAGTGTCTCGACAATATCGTCCCGGTGATGGCCCAGCGCGATCTTGGTGGCTCCGATTTCCTGGGCAAAACCATAGAGATTGCCGCGCCGCAGGCGGGAGCAGAGTCCGCAGGTCGTTTTACCTTCTGGCACCAATTGCTTCACGATGCTGTAGGTGTCTTTCTCCAGGATGTAATAGGCAACGCCCAATGCGCCGAGGTAGGCGGGCAGCACCTCCTCGGGGAAGCCCGGCTGTTTTTGATCCATATTCACCGCAATCAGCTCAAAGTCCACTGGGGCGCTGTGTTGCAGATTGAGCAGGACATCCAGCATGCCGTAGGAATCCTTGCCGCCGGACACACACACCATTACCTTGTCGCCCTGCTCGATCATGTTGTAATCGGCAATAGCCTTACCGACGTTGCGGCGCAGGCGCTTTTGCAGCTTGTTGAACTCGAGTGTTTCCTTGCGGGACAGTTCGCGCACGTTGATGTCCGTTAGTGCTTGATTTGGCGGACATTTTACTTGCTACGGCTTGCTGGCGTCCAGTTATGCCTTTGTCAATTTGTGCAGTCAGCAACTTGTGCATCCAGCCGTTCTCGGTGGGAGAGGCCCTGATCGCTCAAAAATCTCATTCGCTCTGCAGGGCCTCTCCCACCGAGAACTCCACCGAGCCATTTCAGAAGAAACACTCCGTTGCTCTGGGTTGAACTGGCAGCCTACGCGATGCAAGGCGAGCGGCAGCGGCAAAAACCCACGGCGAAAATGTTAGCCATATGAGCAACTGGGGTTATGCCGCAGCCGCACGCCGTCCCAGCGTTCTGATGGTTTTTTTAACCCAATAAAGAAAT